>JALZJC010000044.1 GCA_030859945.1 Actinomycetota bacterium
ACCACCGCCTCCGGCTCGACCACCGCCTCGGCCTCGACCACCGCCTCCGGCTCGACCACCGCCTCCGGCTCGACCACCGCCTCCGGCTCGACCACCGCCTCGGCCTCGACCACCGCCTCCGGCTCGACCACCGCCTCCGGCTCGACCACCGCCTCCGGCTCGACCACCGCCTCCGGCTCGACCACCGCCTCCGGCTCGACCACCGCCTCCGGCTCGACCTCCGCCTCCGGCTCGACCTCCGCCTCCGGCTCGACCTCCGCCTCCGGCTCGACCACCGCCTCCGGCTCGACCTCCGCCTCCGGCTCGACCACCGCCTCCGGCTCGACCACCGCCTCCGGCTCGACCACCGCCTCCGGCTCGACCTCGGGGGCCTCGGCCTCGACCACCGCCTCGGGGGCCTCGGCCTCGACCACCGCCTCGGCCTCGACCACCGCCTCGGGGGCCTCGGCCTCGACCAGCGGCGTAGTCATGGACGCCCCAGCTTCGGGGGCCTCCTGTCGAGGGTCGACTTGGTCGGCAGGATCGTCTTCGCCGAGCGGGTCGTCAGTCAGGTCCCGACGCAGGGCGGTCAGCCACTCGTCGTCCTCGGGACTGGCGTCAGTCCCAGGAAAGGTTTCCGAGAAGCGAGCCCCCCTCCGGAGGCTGAACCTGGAAACCTCTTCGTCGTTCGTCGCCATGTCGGCTCTCCCTGGGTCACCTTTGCCACCGGTTCGGTCCATCGGCGGATGGCCGCACTATGTGAACGCCTACAATGCTGCCCTTACAAGCGACCGACTGGTGAACCCGGCCTTTGGGCGGCAGCCTCATCGCCTCGTCGAAGGTCGAGGTGTTGGTTCCCAAGCCTACAGAGAGTGAGCGCTCCCCGGTACAGTGAGGGGCCAGGCGGTCACCCAGATTTCAACTGTTGGCCATGGGGACGTCAGCGCGGGCTGGAAGCATGGCGGAGGCTTATGGAGGGACGGAGGGCGGACGCGGGGCACCAGGAGCGGACCGCAGTTCGGCGCGCCCCGTGGCGGGTATCCGCCGTGGGCGTGGCAACCGCCCTGACCATGGCGGCTCTGGGCCCGGTCGGGATGCCAGGGAGGGGTTGGGCGCAGGCGCAAGCTCCGGGTGGCCAGGGGCCCACCACCACAACCACCACAACCACCACAACCACGACTCCCCAGCCCGCCCCACCTCCCCTCCCGCCAGCGCCGGCCCCGCCGGATCCGCACCCGCCCGACCCGGGGGGACAAGACAGCGTCGCCGAACCGGTGCCCACCGAGAAGGTGGTGGTACCTCCACCTGTAGCCGGCGAACCGGTCGTACCACCGGCTCCGGAGGTGGTCGCGCAACAACGGGAGTTCGACCGGGTGTTCGCGGCTCGAACTGCAGAAGCCCTCAGGTTCGAGAAGCTCCTGATGGAGACGGTGGCCCTCGAGGCCCGCTCCGCCGTCGTCGCGGCCGATCGCCAGGTGCAGGAGGGCCGGTTGCTCGAAGCCAAGGGGAGACTGAAACAGCTGGCGGTGGCCCGGTACGTGGCCACTCCGGTGGCCCCGCTGAACAACGCCCTCGACGCCCCGGACCTCATGGACATGAGCCGGCGCTTTGCCCTTCTGGGCGCCTTGACGGAAGCCGATCGGGGCCGGATCGACGAGTACGTGATTGCCTCCCAGGGCGTGAGCGGAGAAGCAGAGCGTCTGAATGCCGATCTTGCTCGCAGCCGCGCCGCGTTGGAGACGGCACGAGCGACGCTGCAGAACAGCGATGCGGCCATGGTCGCGACCAAGGCTCAGCTGGTGGCGTCCCAAACCGGAGGCATCATCGTTGCCGGCGGACTGTCGTTCCCGGTTGCCGGGCCCCACACCTTCACCGACACCTTCGGAGCGCCCCGGATGTTCGGTACGGCGTTCGCCCACCTGCACCAGGGGACCGATATCTTCGCCACCGAGGGGACACCACTGGCGGCCATCGAGAGGGGTGTCCTCATCCGTGTGGGCAGTGACACCCTCGGGGGCACCAAACTGTGGCTGGTCGGCGCCACCGGCACCCGCTACTACTACGCCCACCTCTCGGCCTTCGCTCCCGGCGTGACCGAGGGCAAGGTGGTGCAGGCGGGCGAGATCGTGGGCTTCGTCGGCCGCACCGGCAACGCCCAGGGCACCAGCGCACACCTCCACTTCGAGGTCCACCCCGACGGCGGCCCGGCCATCAACCCTTACCCACTGCTGCGCATCATCGACGACGCCCAGCGGCTGGTACCGGGCCCCCTGCCGGGCCTACCCAAGAGGTAGGCGGCCCGGACCGCCGATACTCAGCTCGACAAGTCTCGCAGCGCACCTTCCAGGTCGGGATGGCGGAACTTGTAGCCCGACGCCACGAGGCGGTCGGGTAGGACCCTTTGGCTGGCGAGGGCGAGAGTGCGGGCCAGTCCCTTGCCCAGAGCGATGTCGAGCGCGATGGCGGGCACCGGTAACACGGCAGGCCGACGTAGCACGCGGCCCAACGTCTTGGTCAGCTCGGCGTTGGTGACGGGTTCGGGGCTGGTGAGGTTGTGCGCGCCCCTCGCAGTGGCAGTCTCCAGGAGGTGGCAGATGGCACCGACCTCGTCGTCCAGCGAGATCCAGCTGACGTACTGACGGCCGGATCCCAGCCGGCCCCCCAATCCGAGCCTGAACAACTGGAACTGCCGTTGCAGGGAACCCCCGCCGGCGGCCAGGACGATGCCCGTGCGCACGTGGACGACCCGAACGCCGACCTGCTCGGCTGGATCAGTGGCCGCCTCCCACCGGCGACAGACGTTGGCCAGGAAGTCGGCGCCCGGCGAACTGTCCTCGGTGAGCTTCTCATCACCTCGGTCCCCGTAGTAGCCGATCGCGGACCCGCTGACGAGCACCTGGGGAGGGGTGGCGAGGTCGGCAAGGGACTCGGCCAGGAGGGTCGTGCCCCGTACACGGCTGTCCCGGATCCGTGCCTTCTGGTCCTCCGACCAGCGGCGTCCGCCGATGCTCTCGCCGGCGAGGTGCACCACCGCCTCGGTCCCTCGCAAGCCTGGGGAGTCGATGGTCCCGCTGTCGGGGTCCCACGAGACATCATGGTTCCCGGCCGGGCCGCGCACCAGCCGGCGCACGGTGTGGCCACCGGCTTCGAGGGCGGGCACCAGTGCCGACCCGACCAGTCCTCGGGACCCGCTGACGAGGATGTTCAAGCCGTCATCTGGCCTGGGTCTTCCTCTGTCCGGGGTCATCGTCCTCTCCCGTCACCCCAGAGGAGGATGTGCAGGCGGGGGGTGAGGTTCCAACCGCGAGCGAGGACGGGTTCGGCCAACTGCCTCATGCGGGCGGTCACGGTGGCGGCGTCAGTGCCCTCGGGCATGACGTAGACGGGATCGAGGCCGCACTCGTCCACCATGGAGGCCACCTCGTCGAGGTCGGACGGCGTCCGGACCACGAACTTGAACACGGCTCGCCCACTGTCCCGGAACGACCGGAGCACGTCGGGGCGATAGGCCCGGGCCTGCTCGTTGCCGGAGTGGGCCAGCTTGGGAGACACGTTGAACTGGTCAACCAAGTCACCGGACAGGTCGGGTGCGATGGTGCCGCTGGTTTCCACCTCCACCCGCCAGCGGCGGACCTTGGCGCCTCTCAGCAGCGGCACCAGGTGGCGTTGCTGCAGGAGGGGCTCACCACCGGTGACCACCACCATGCCCACTCGCATGGATTCGAGCTGGTCCAACAGGCTCTGCACTCCCACGGTGCGGAGCTCCTCCCCGGGGTCGTAACGCTCCCAGTCCCACGTGTACCTGGAGTCGCACCAGGTACACGACAGGTTGCAGCGGCCGAGCCGCACGAAGCCGGCGGCCCGTCCCACAGACGGCCCCTCACCCTGCAGGGTGGGCCCGAACACCTCGGAGACCACGAGGGTCTCGCCGTTCGTCGGTTCCACCACCTGCGGCTGGCCCGCCTCGGGTCTGCTCACGCGAGGGCGGGGTCGGCGACGCCCGCCTCGGAGAACCCCTTGGCCCGCAGGGTGCAGGCATCGCACGACCCGCACGGCTGTCTCCCTCCCCTGTAGCAGGACCAGGTGAGGTGGACCGGCGCCCCGACCTCGGCCGCCAGCCGCACTATCTCGGCTTTGGTGCGCTCGATGAGCGGTGTCCGGACCTCGAGCGGGTGGCCCTCGACGCCCCGCTTGAGCCCTAGGGCCGCGGCCCGCCCGAAGGCCTCGATGAACTCGGGCCGGCAGTCGGGATAGCCGCTGTAGTCGAGAGCGTTGACCCCGAGATAGATGGCGTCGCAGCCTCGGGTTTCCGCGATCCCGCAGGCGAGCGAGCAGAAGATGAGGTTGCGGGCCGGAACGTAGGTGGCGGGGATTGCTGCTGAGCCGGCGTCGGGCACGGCGATGGAGTCGTCGGTGAGGGCCGACCCGCCCCAGGACAGGTCGAGGTCCACGACAACCTGCTCGACGCCGCAGACCGCTGCCACCTGGGCGGCCCGTTCCAGCTCGATGCGATGGCGCTGCCCGTAGTCGACGGTGACCGCGGTGACGGGCCCGTCATCACGAATGGCGATGGCCAGGCAGACGGTTGAGTCGAGGCCCCCGCTCAGCAGCACGAGGGCGGCGCTGGCCCGTGCATCTCTCACGGCAGGAGCTCGACCGAGGAGTCGGGTGTTTCCCAGAGCCTCAGCCGTACCACTTGCAACCCGGCTGCCTCGATCCGCTTCCACACCTCGCCGGCGATGAGCTCCGCCGTCGGGTTGTCCATCAGGTCGTTGAGGTATTGGTGGTCGTAGCGGTCCACGACCTTCCGCTGGACCACTTCCTGGAGCTCGTCGAAGTCCAGGACCACGCCGTTCTCGTCCAGGGGGCCCTCGATCGTCACCTCGAACCGGTAGTTGTGGCCGTGCAGGCGCCGGCACTTGCCGGGGTGCCACGGGAGCTGATGTGCCGCCTCGAAGACGAAGGCCCGGGTCACACGGCTCCGCATGCCCTCCCCAGGCTACCGGTCGACATCACCGGAAACCTCCGGGACCGGAGAGGTGCCGGAGGTCGGTCGGGCCGCTAGCTCACGCGCTTGCGGCTGGGTGGCAGGGACGGAGGGCCGTAGACCTGTCCCGCCTCGAGGTAGCAGTCATAGTGGTAGTGCTCGACGCGGTCCCAGGTGTTGGCGACGTAGACGTTGGCGATCACCTGACGATGCTGGGCCCGAGCCACGAACTTGACTGGCGCCCCGCATTGAGCGCACTCGGCGGAGTTGCCGGGCTCCACGAGACGCTCGACCGCCCGGCTCTGGGGGGTCGTGCCGCTGGCCGTAGTGGTCATGAAGTCTTATCGGCGGGTTCCGGGCAGACCTTGAGCGAACTCTGGCTGAACACCAGTCGACGCTCCACCCCGGGCCGTGGGCGACCGGGTCAGGCCCTCTGTAGCGGCTTGTAGCGGATCCGGTGGGGCTGGTCGGCCTCACCTCCCAGACGCTTCTTCCGGTCAGCCTCGTAGTCGCTGTAGGAGCCCTCGAACCAGAGGGCTCGAGAATCCCCCTCGAACGCCAGTATGTGGGTCGCGATCCGATCGAGGAACCAGCGGTCGTGGCTGACCACTACGGCGCAACCGGCGAAGCTCACCAGGGCGTCCTCCAGCGCACGCAGGGTGTCCACGTCGAGGTCGTTCGTGGGCTCGTCGAGAAGCAACACGTTTCCGCCCGACGCCAGCACCAGGGCCAGGTGGAGCCGGTTGCGCTCGCCGCCCGACAGCTCGCTCACCCTCTTCTGCTGGTCGGAGCCCTTGAAGCCGAAGCTGGCGACATAGGCCCGAGCGTGCATCTCCAGGCCGCCAACCACCATGCGCTCGCTGCCCCCGCTCACCTGCTCGTAGACGGTCTTCTCGGGCTCAAGGACGTCTCGGCTCTGGTCCACGTACGCCAGCACCACGCTCCGCCCCACCCGCAGACTTCCGCCGTCGGGCACCTCGGCGCCCGTGATCATCCGCAGGAGAGTGGTCTTGCCTGCCCCGTTGGGGCCCACGACGCCCACGATCCCTCCCGGAGGGAGGACGAAGGTGAGGTCGTCCACCAACAGACGGTCCCCGTAGACCTTTCTCACCCCTTCCGCCTCCACCACCACGTCGCCCAGACGGGGACCGGGCGGGATGGTGATCTCCAACCGCTCGGCCCGCTGGGGGGCGTTCTCGGACTGGGCCAGCAGGCTGGTGTAGGCGTTGACGCGGGCCTTCCCCTTGGCCTGGCGGGCGCGGGGTGACATGCGGATCCACTCGAGCTCGTGCTGGAGAGACCGGCGACGGGCCGAGTCGGCCTTCTCCTCCCTCTCCAGTCGGGCCTGCTTCTGGTCCAACCACGACGAGTAGTTGCCCTCCCAGGGGATGCCGAAGCCCCGGTCGAGCTCCAGGATCCAGCCGGCCACGTTGTCGAGGAAGTAGCGGTCGTGGGTCACGGCCACCACCGTGCCGGGGTAGTCGTGCAGGAAGCGCTCCAGCCAGGCGACCGATTCGGCGTCGAGGTGGTTGGTAGGTTCGTCCAGGAGCAGCAGGTCGGGGCGGGACAGCAGCAGTCGGCACAGGGCCACCCGCCTCCGCTCACCACCCGAGAGGGTACTGACGTCGGCGTCGCCCGGCGGGAGGCGCAGGGCGTCCATGGCGACGGCGAGGGTTCGGTCCAGGTCCCACGCGCCGGTGGCGTCGATGTGGTCCTGCAACGAGGCCTGCTCGGCCAGGAGGGCGTCGAAGTCGGCATCCGGGTCGGCGAGGGCGGTGCAGACTTCGTCGTACCGGCTGAGAAGGGCCGTGACCGGTGCCACCCCCGCGCTGACGTTGCCTTGGACGTCGAGATCGGGATCGAGCGCCGGCTCCTGGGGGAGGTGGCCGACGCTGAAGCCGGGGTTGAGGCGGGCCTGGCCGGTGTAGCCGTCGTCCTCGCCCGCCATGATGCGCAACAGCGACGACTTGCCCGAGCCGTTCGACCCGATCACGCCGATCTTGGCGCCCGGGTACATGGAGATGCTGATCCCCTTCAGCACCTCACGATCGGGCGGGTAGAAGCGCCGTAGCTCGCGCATGGTGTAGATGAACTGCGCCGTCATGACCTCCGACGGTAGCGGCTCGTGATCAGGGCCCCGGGACGTGGGTCGGTACGATCGCGGTGACATGTCCGACCGCAGCGCCTCCGCCTCCTTGTTTGGACCCAACGACTGGCTCGTCGAGGAGATGTACGAGCAGTACCGCGGCGACCCGTCGTCGGTTAGCGAAGGATGGCAGGAGTTCTTCGCCGACTACCGCAAGGAGAACGGCGCTGCCACCGCTGAGGCGCCGCCGG
>JALZJC010000010.1 GCA_030859945.1 Actinomycetota bacterium
GTGCCGAGCTTGGCCTCGTCCAGGTCGAGGAGCACTCCTCCCAGGCGCCGGGGGTCCCGGAGACGCACGTCGCCACCGTCCTCGAAGCGCACGCCGAAGCGGTCCCACCTCGTATCGTCCCGGGCACTGGCGTAGGCGAGCTGGTGCACACCGGCCCTGCCGTCCACCAGCAGGCGACCGGTCATGCCGAAACGCAGGCCCAGCACCGGGCCTCCCTCGCTGGTGTCGAGGAGCAGCACCTTCCCGATGCGTCGGGACGCGACGAACGACCGCCCCACCACGGCGTCAGCCACCGTGGATGCGTCCAGGCCACCCTTCAGGAACCAGGCGTCGGGCGCGTCGACGTGGGCCACGGCCCGGTGCAAGGCGGCTTCGGCGATGCGGCGGTAGGCCTCCACCTCGGGCAGCTCGGGCATCGGGTGTGAAGGTAGCGGTGCGGGCAGATCTAGTGTTCCCCCAATGGCTGGCAATGGAGGACGGTGGAGGGCCCACTGGTCACAGCTCTTCGACGAGGTCGTCACCACCGGCCTCTGCACCGGATGCGCGGGCTGCGTGGTGGCCTGCCCCTATGACGTTCTCGACTACAAGGACACCGAGGGCGTCTACCGCCCATTCCACATCGAGGAGGAGGGTGGTCCGGGTGGCTGCGGCCACGGCGAGCGGGGCTGCACCTCCTGCACTCGCGCATGCCCTCGCTTTCGCACCTGGGAGCCCGAGATCGACACCCACCTGTTCGGGCGCAACCGCCGGCCCGAGGAGATGGAGGGTGTCTCCAAGGACATCATCCTGGCCCGGGCCACCGACGCCGAGCTGCACGAGCGCGGTCAGGACGGTGGGCTGGTGTCGGCCATGCTGCTGTGGGCGCTCGACCACGGTTACATCGACGCTGCTCTGGTCTCGTACCTCGAGGGTGACGGCACGTCGTGGAAGGCCGTCCCCGGCGTGGCCCGCACCAGGGAGGAGATCCTGGCCTCGGCCGGTAGCCGCTACACCTACTCGGCCAACACCATGGCCTACGGCGACGCAGTGGCCGCCGGGGCGGAGAAGCTGGCCCTGGTGGGCATGAGCTGCCAGTCGTCGGTGCCCCCGGTCATGGATGTGCGCAAAGCGGGCAAGGTGGCCCGTCGCTTCGCCCTAAACATCGGCCTCTTGTGCTCCAAGACCTTCGACGACGCCATCTACGAGGAGCTGTTCGAGTCCAAGTACGGGATCAAGAAGCAGGACATGGCCAAGACCAACATCAAGGGCGTCTTCCAGATCTGGATGAAGAACGGCGACTACCACGAGATACCGCTCAAGGAGTGCCACGCGTGGACCCGCGAGGGCTGCAAGCTGTGCCCCGACTTCTCCGCTGAGCACGCCGACATCTCCACCGGGGGGATCGGCGCCTTCAACGACTGGACCCTCACCATCGTGCGCACCGACCTCGGCCGGGAGATCATCGTCAAGATGCTCGAGGACGGCACCATCGAAGGTCGGCCCGGCGACGACGACCCCGGCGCCATCGCCCTGCTGCGCAAGCTGTCCACGGTGAGCCGCCGGCGCTGGCCCGAGACGGCGGTTCCCGAGCCCAAGCTGGGCGTGCCGCCCAAGAAGCCCAAGCCCGAGCCAGCCCCCACCTGAGGGCCGCCACACCCGCCGCAACCGCGTTCCCGCCGGCGGGGGGCGTCAGTGGCGCTGGATGAACATCCTGCCGCCCACGTCCTTCGGGGCCATGTACTCGTCGTCCTCGGGAGCGGGGTTCTTCACGGTCCGGCTGATCTTGGCCTCGGTGATCTGCGGACCCAGCTCCTTGAGGCTCTCCTCGTCCATCGAGGCACGCAGTTGGGCGAACAGCCCGTCGGGCCCCTCCTCCTCGGCAAAGTGCTCCTGCACGTCCTGGTGGAGCTCCTCGATCAGGGCTTCGGCCTCGCGGCTGTCGGGATCCATGCCCGCCAGCCGTTCCAGCTTGTCCCGCATCTCCTGGTGCTCCCGCTCCGCCTGGTTGGCCAGCCGGCGGCCGCCGTCCACGTGTCGCTTGACGGCGGGATAGACGATCTCCTCCTCGACCTCGGCATGGACCGACAGCTCCAGGATGAGACGATCGATGGTGTCATCCCTGTTCACGCGCTTGGAGCTGCTGAGCCGGTTGAACAGCTCCTCGACGGCTCGGTGGTCATTGGACAAGAGCACAAGAGCGTTTACATTTCCGGCCACGGTGTCATCCTCCTTGGCTGTTCTTTCGCCTCGTCAGGGACCGGCGGCCCCTTGGCCCAGCTTCTTCACCCGATCGCCGATCGGCACCGGAACGATATCCCCAGAAGTGACGATCGGGAAGTGACGAGCCGATGATGGACGCCACACCGCTCAACGTCCTCCTCACGATAGCCGCCGGCGTGCTGACCGGCGTCCTGTCCGGCGTCTTCGGGATAGGGGGGGCTGCATTCTCCACGCCCGTCGTACGGGTGCTCGGGGTGTCGGCGGAGCTCGCCGTGGGCACCACCCTCCCGTCCATCCTGCCGAGCGCCGTGAGCGGCACGCTGCGCTACGCCCGGGAATCACTCGTGTGGTGGCGGGTGGTGGCCTGGACGGCGCCGGCGGGGGTGGTAGCCGCCGTGCTCGGGTCCCTCCTGTCGAGCAAAGTGCCAGGGGAAGGGCACTTGCTCATGATCGCCACGGCCGCCCTTCTCGGCTACACCTCGTGGCGGATGGGCCACTCGGGGGAAGCCTCGGAAGACGACCGGTCGGTGTCCCCGAGACCGCCGCGGGATCATCCCGCGATCCTGCTTGCGGTGGGTGCGGCGGCGGGACTGCTGTCAGGTCTGCTGGGCGTGGGGGGTGGGACGGTCATGGTTCCCGGCTTCTCCGAGCTGGCCCGCATCCCGCTCAAGACCGCCATCGCCTCCTCGCTGGTCTGCGTCGGGGTCTTCGCAGTGCCGGCCACGCTCACACACTGGTCTCTCGGCGACATCGACTGGCTCACGGCATGCCTCTTGTCCCTGGGCGTCGTCCCCGGAGCGCGCCTCGGGGCCGTGCTGGCCATCCGAGTCACGACCCGGCGCCTCCGCTTGGCCGTGGCCGTCTTTCTGGGCCTGGTGGCCGTGGTCTACGCCACCGGCGAGGTCATGGCCCTCGTCTCGAGGTGAGCTGGCAGGACCGGGCGAAGACGGCATCGAACATTACCTCGGTGAGCTTGCCGGTGAAGGTGTTCTGTTGACTGGGGTGGTAGGAGCAGATGACCACCCGGCCGTCCGCCAGTACCACCTCTACCCCGTGCCCGAAGCGCGGCCGCGGCCGTATGCCCAGCAACCGGGCGACGGTGTCGTAGGCCAACTGCCCGAGAGCCACCACCACCCCCACCGAACGCAGCTCCTCCATCTCACGGGCCAGGTAGGGACGGCAGGAGTCGCGCTCGGTTGGCGTGGGTTTGTTGGCCGGGGGGGCGCAGCGAACGGCGGCGGACACGTAGGCGCCCTGGAGCCTCAAGCCGTCACCGGCGTAGGTGCTGGTCGGTTGGTTGGCGTACCCGGCTCGGTACAGCGCGCCGAAGACCCAGTCCCCGGAGCGGTCGCCGGTGAACACCCGGCCCGTGCGGTTGCCGCCGTGGGCGGCCGGGGCCAGGCCCACCACGAGAAGCGTCGCCTTCGGATCCCCGAAGCCCGGCACGGGGCGTCCCCAGTACTCCTCGTCGGCGTAGGCAGCCCGCTTGACGGCCGCCACCTCCTCACGCCAGGCCACGAGCCGGGGGCACCTACGGCACCCCACCACCTCCGCCGCGATGCGCTCGAGCGCAGATGGACCAGGCACGACCAGAGGCTAGGTTGACCGTTCGGTCATGCCCCGACGTCCCAAGCCACCGCCGCCCACGCTCGCCTTGTTCGTTCGCCACGGCCGGACCCCCACGACGGGCACGGTCCTTCCCGGGCAGGCCAAAGGCCTCCACCTGGCGGACGAGGGCAGCGCCCAGGCCGAGGAGGTGGCGGGGCGCCTTTCCGTGATCGACAAGGTCGACGCGGTGTACGCCTCACCGCTGGAGCGAACCAGGGAGACGGCCGCGCCCATCGCCAAGCGGCACGGTCTCAAGGTCCGTGTGGACAAGGGCTTGGCGGACTGTGACTTCGGTGAGTGGACCGGCGCCGAGCTGAAGACGCTGGCCAAGCTGCCGGAGTGGCGCGTCGTCCAGAGCTACCCGAGCGGCTTCCGCTTTCCGGGGGGAGAGTCCTTCCTCGAGATGTACGCCCGTATGGTCGGCACCGTCGAGCGCCTGCGCTCGCGCCATCGGGGGGGGACGGTGGTGATCGTCTCCCATGCCGACCCCATCAAGGCAGCCGTCGCCCATGCGTCGGGTACTCACCTGGACCAGTTCCAACGCTTTGTGATCTCCCCCTGCTCGGTGACCGCCATCTCCTACGCCGATGCGGGCGCGGCCGTCCTCACCGTCAACTCCCTGAGCTCCCTCTCCGAGCTCAAGGCTTCCTGAGTGAAGGCATGAGCGAGTCGTTCGACCTCGTCGACGTGGACAAGCTGACCGTGGGCGCCGTCGGGGAGCCGGGGAGCCGGGTGTTCCTGCTCCAGGCCCGCCACGCGTCGCGGGTGGTGACCCTCAAGCTGGAGAAGTCCCAGACGGCCGCCCTCGCCGCCTACCTCGACCGCCTGCTGGAAGACCTTCCCACCCCCACGCTCCGACTCCCCGACGACCTCGACCTCGAGGAGCCCGCCGAGCCCGAGTGGGTGATCGGCAGCCTGGGCGTCGCCTACGACGAGGCGCTCGACCGCTTGGTGCTCGTGGCCGAGGAGGCCGTGGCCGAGGACGAGGAAGGCGCCCGAGCCCGCATCTCGGCCACCCGCGAGCAGTTGACGGCTCTGGCCAGGCGAGGCGCCGAGCTGGTGCAGGCAGGCCGGCCGCCGTGCCCGCTCTGCGGCTATCCCCTCGACCCCGCAGGACACGCTTGCCCCCGGGCGAACGGGCATCGGCCGCCGACGCTCTGACCATCCTCGCCGGAGGTCAGATCGAGCTGCAGGGCCGTTTGCCTTGGAGCTCGAACGCCACGTTCCTCGCCACGGTGGGCCACGGCGACACCATCATGCCGGCGGTGTACAAGCCCCGCCGGGGTGAGCGCCCGCTGTGGGATTTCCCCCAAGGGCTCTTCCTGCGCGAGGTTGCCGCCTACCGCCTGTCGGAGGAGCTGGGTTGGGGCATCGTCCCCGAGACGGTGGCCCGCGGCGATGCGCCCCTGGGGCCAGGTTCACTCCAGCGCTTCGTACCTGCCGACTTCTCGGAGCACTACTTCACTCTGCTCGACGACCCCGAGCGCCACCTGGCCCTGCGGACCATCGCCGCCTTCGACCTGCTGGCCAACAACGCCGATCGAAAGGGCGGCCACTGCCTGCTGGGTGACGACGGGCGCATCTGGGCCATCGACAACGGACTGTGCTTCCACGTCCAGCCAAACCTACGCACCGTGATCTGGGAGTTCTCGGGTGAGCGCCTCCCCGCGCCGCTGCTGGCCGACATCGAGCGCGTGGCCGACGCCGGCTCCGATCTCGAGGCGGCCCTCGCCGAGCTGCTCGACCCTGCCGAGGTGACAGCGCTGGCGACGCGGGCCAGGGAGGTCGTGAGGCGAGGCTCCTACCCCGATCCGGTGCCGTCGCGACGCTCGTACCCGTGGCCGATGGTGTGACGCACGCCATGGCCCGACCGGTGGAGCCGGGAAGCCTCGACGAGCCCTTGAAGCTACGAGGAACCGGCCCGGGCGGGCTGTCTCTCCAGGAGGGCGTCGATCAGCTCCGGCCGTACCGGCTCGGAAAGGTGGTAACCCTGGACCGAGTCGCACCCCAGAGTTCTGAGGATGGTGAGCTGCTCGGGTTCCTCGATGCCTTCGGCCACGGTTCGAAGGTCGAGGGAGCGGGCCATGTCGATGATGGCCCTGACCATCTCGGTCTGCTGGGGGCGCCGCCCGAGCGGCTGGATGAAGCTCCGGTCGATCTTCACCACGTCCACGGGAAAGCCCTGGAGGTAGCCGAGCGAGGAGTAGCCGGTCCCGAAGTCGTCGACGGCGAGCACCACGTCGAGATCCTTGAGCTCGGAGAGCCAACGGGTGGCCAAGTCCACGTCGGCCATGAGGATGCTCTCGGTGATCTCGAGGTTGAGCGCGTGGGGAGGGACTCGGGAGCGATCCAGCGCCGCCTCGACCTGGGCCGTGAAACCCGGGCTCTCGAGCTGGCGGACCGAGACGTTGACGCTGAGGCTGAGGGATCGATCACCATGCCGCTCCCTCCAGCGCCGATGCTGCCGGCACGCCTCCTCGAGCACCCATCGACCGAGAGGGACGATGAAGCCCGTCTCCTCGGCAAGGGGTATGAAGAGGTCCGGGGAGACGAGCCCGTGGGTGGGGTGACGCCAGCGGAGGAGGGCCTCCACCCCGGTGATCTCGCCGTTCGAGACGTTGAAGATGGGCTGGTAGACCAGATGGAACTGTTGCTCGTCCAGGCCTCTCCTGAGGTCGCCCTTGAGCTCGAAGCGTTCACGCATGAGAGCGTGCATACCCGCTTCGAACAGCTCGTGGCGGTTCTTGCCCCTGCTCTTGGCCTGGTACATGGCGAGGTCGGCATTGCCGAGGAGGATCTCTGCCGTCGTAGGCTCACCGTGGTCCAGGGCGACGCCGATGCTGGCCTTCACCTCCAGCGCCCGGCCCTCGAAGACGAAGGGCGTCCGTAGGGCGGTCTGCACCCGTCCCACGATGTCGAGAACCGTCTCCGCATCGGAGACTCCCTCGAGGAGCATGGCGAACTCGTCACCACCAAGGCTGGCGGCGGTGTCACCGGTGCGGAGGACGCCGGCCAGCCTGGACCCCACCTCTCTCAGAAGCGCGTCGCCGGCAGCATGACCGAGACCGTCGTTGACGGTCTTGAAGTCGTCCAGGTCGATGAACAACACCGCCACGCTCTCACCCAGCCCCGTGCGGCGTGACAGGGCATGCTCGAGGCGGTCGGCGAACAGCGCCCGGTTGGCCAGACCGGTGAGGCCGTCGTGGAGGGTCTGGTGGCGCAGCTGGTTCTCGAGCAGGTGACGCTCGGTCACGTCGCGGCCGTTCAGGACGATGCCCCCGACGGCCGCATCCTGTCGGAGGTCGCTGACCGTGAGGTCCAGGATGCGCCACGAGCCGTCCCCGTGGCGGACCCGGAGCTCCACGTCGTGCTGGGCGATGGTCTCACCCGTCAGGGCCCGGACACGAACGGCGTCGTCTTCGTGAACGAGGTCCAGCCACGGCGTGGCCATGAGGCGTTCGGGCGCGTGCGCGAGGACCGGGGCTACCGACGGGCTGACGTATGTGATCGTCAGGTCGTCGCCGAGCACGATCACCACGTCGCTGGCGTGCTGCAGCAGAGAGCGGAAACGGGCCTCGCTCTCCTCCGTGCGCAGCTGGGCCTCCTTGCGCTCGGTGATGTCCCGGGCATGGATCACCATGCCCGCCACCTCGGGCTCGTCCAGGAGGTTGACGACCACCATCTCGAACCAGCGCCAATCACCGTTTCCGTGGAAGAGGCGTGCCTCGATGGGCTCCCGCACCCCGGGTACGGCCCAGGCCCGGTCCAGCAGGTCCGATGCCCGGTCCCAGTCGTGCGGGTGCATGCGGGCGAAGGGGTGGATGCCGACCAGATCCGACTCGTGCACCCCCAACAGCGACGTCGAGGCAGGGCTCACGAAGCTGGCTTTGCCGTCGGCCCCGATCACGCTCACAAGGTCGGAGGAGTTCTCGACCAGGGCCCGGAACCGTCGCTCGTGCCGGCGCTGGTGGATCTCCTCGGCGAGGGCGGCGCTCTCGAGTGCCAACGAAACCTGGTTGGCGAAGGCCTCTACGCTGCGCACCGCCTCCGCTCTCGGGAACCGTTCGCCGGTGAGGAACACCGCACCCCGGATCTCGCTCTTGCTCAGCAGAGGCACGATGACCACCGCCTGCCTGTGGCCGGCCGCGGTCGTCGACGAAGCGACGTCGAACGGCGGGCTCTGGTCACAGATTGCGCTCCGTCCACCTTTCAGGGTCTCGAGGACACTGCCGGGGAGCTGCGCGGGCAGGACCTCGCCACCGAGGGCTTCCTCTGCCGCCCACCCGCCCGAGGCCACCACGGTGAGCGACTCCTTGCTCCCGGAGGCGATGCTCACCCGGGTGGAGGGATCTGCCTCGACGAGGGCGAGCAACGCCGCCAACGCTCCTCGGCGGACCTCCTCAGTGGTGGTGGCCACCACCAGCGCGGCCCCGGCTTCGCGCAGGACCTGCTCTCGTGACGCCTTGTTCTCCTTGGCCCGTACCAGCCCGGCCAGGCGAGCGAGCACCAGGATGGTGAGGAGCACGTAACCCGCCGTCATCAGGGCTACGTTGCTCCCCTCGTTACCGACCACGTCCACAATCAGGAGCCCGGGGACCATCAGCACCGCCGCGAAGAGCAGGGCCAGCCGTCGTCGTGTGAGCTGGATCTCCCTGTCCGCGGGCCGATCGCTGATACGGGCCATGGAGGGGTGCAGGGCGCTCGTCGCCAGCAGGACGTAGCAGAGGACGGAGGAGACCACGGTGAGCCGGTTCGGGGCGCCTGAGGCCGTTTGCATGGTGGTGAGCACGTCGGTGCCCACGAGGAAGGCGAACGACCCGGCGAGGAAGTAATAGCTCGGGTTGCGCCTACCCGAACCGACCGCCAAGCGTGCGGCCATGGCCACCGCCACGAGGGTCAACAGGGAGTAGGCGGCGCTGAGTGCCTTCTCCGGCACTGTGAGCGACGGGTCTCGGACATAGGGCATGAGGACCCACGCCCAGGTGACGATGCCGACGCAGGTGGCCAGGATCAGGGCGTCGATCAGGTTGTCACCCTCGATGTCGGCTGAACGCCGGCGTATGAAGAGGAGCTCGCTGACGATGATGGCCGCGTAGCCGGCGAGGTAAAAGATGTCGGCCGGCGAGGGGAATGGGTGGGCCTGACCGGTTACGGCCGCAGAGGCACCCAGCGCGAAATGACCGATCAGGACACAGGAAGCTCCGGCCGCGAGCCAGTGCCAGGGCTGGGCATGAGCCAGGCGCCGTTTCCGGATACCCATGAGCATGGCCACCACCGAAACCACGCGGATCGCCTGACCCAGGAGGGGTTGCACGTCCAACGGAGACACCGCCACCAGGACCACGCCTGCCAGGCCGGCGGTGAGAAAGCGCTTCCAGGCCGCCTCCCCCATGAACGCCTTATCGGCGCGTGAGAACGCCGGCTTGAGGGCAAATTGGGCACCTACCACACGCAGCGGCGACGGGCCCGTTGGTTCCGTGGCATGCCCTGGCCCGGACATACCCCCGAAGTCTCCCACAGCTATTGAATCTTTCCCCTAGGTGTCACTGGCCTGGAAACCATCATGCTACGGGTGTCGGCGTAGCTTATTCTTCAGTCTGGAGTAGTGGTCACCGATGTTGACAGCGCCACTGTCACTCACGCAACCCGCCGGAGGGCGAAGTGACCTCTGCAGTCCCACGCGTCCGTGTAGGCCGAGTTGAACGAACGACGACCGTTAAGAGCGATTTGGCTGAGGAGTTCCTCTCTGTTTACCGGGAAACCTTCGCGCCTCTCGAGCGATTGTCGCCCGCCAGGCAGTCACTCACCGACGAGGAGTTCCTCGCCGCCATGGGCGACGAGTCCGTGGTGAAGTTCGTGGGTTGGAGCCGGGATGGCCAGCCCTGCGCCATGGCTCTCCTGACCACGGATCTGTCGACGGTCCCGTGGATCAGCGTCCCTTACTTCGCCGCTCGCTTTCCTGATCACCACCGCAGGGGCGCCCTCTACTACTTCCACGCCATCCTGGTCCGCGCCGAGAACCAAGGGGGAGCCTGGGCTCGTCTGATGTTCGAGGAGCTGACAAGAATGCTCGCCCGCGAGAACGCAGTGGGGGCGTTCGACAGCTGCAGCCACACCGTCGAGAGAACCAGGCTCCCGGAGATGATCGCCCGGGTCGCCAACCGGCTCTGCCTCCTCGACCCCATCGAGCTCGACCGCCAGCACTACTTCGGCTACGTCTTCCAGGAGAGACCGTGAACGTCGCCGCCGAGGCACGCAACGGTAGTAGGCAAGGGACTCGCGGCCCGACTCGCACCATCGAGGTGACGACCGGTGTGGGTGCCGGCCCCACCAAGCTGGCGGCCTTCGATGCGGCCCTTCGGGGGGCGGATGTGGCCAACTTCAACCTCATCGTCCTGAGCTCGGTCATCCCACCGGGCGCCGACGTGGTGCCGGTGGACCAAGGCGCGGCCCGTTCCCGTGGCCAATGGGGCGACCGTCTCTACGTGGTCATGGCCGAGATGCGCGTCGACGAGCCCGGGGAACAAGCTTGGGCAGGGATCGGCTGGGTGCAAGAGCCATGTTCGGGGAAGGGGCTGTTCGTGGAGCACGAGGGGCAGAGTGAAGCTCGGGTTCGCCACGATCTCGAGGCCAGCTTGGCCTCCCTTGCCGGCGGCCGGTCCGAGGTCTTCGGCCCACCCGGCTATGCCGTGGAAGGGACGGTGTGCCGCAACGAGCCGGCGTGCGCCGTGGCGGTGGCCGTGTACGGGGCGGCCCCCTGGCCACCGCCGGCGTCATATCCGGTCATCAGCCGGCCCTGACGCTCCCTCGCTGGGTGAGGCAGGACGTCGGCGCCCCCGGCTCACGGGCTAGCGTCCCTCTCACCGCCAGAGGAGAGGGAGGCTGTGCCCGCGGAGGAGGAAGTGCGCCTGAGGGTGCCCGCCACGCCGGAGCTCCTCCGCCTGGCTCGGGTCACGGCGTCGGGCGTTGCCAGTCGCCTGAGGTTCAGCTATGACGAGGTCGAGGACCTTCGCTTGGCCATCGACGAGCTGTGCTTCGCCCTCACTGGCGGCAAGCGCCAGGACGGGTGGCTCCTCATGCGCTACACCATCCGGGGCGACGGCCAGACCATGGAGGTCCAGGGGACGGCTTCGTTCCCCCCCGACGGGTCCGAGCCCGTTCAGAACGAGCTCTCGGCGGCAGTCCTCGGTGCGCTCGTCGACGAGCACGAGGTGTACCGGGACGGTGACGGCAGCCCCGCCTTCCGGCTCGTGAAGCGCCGATCCAGGTCCCGATGAGCTTCGAGCCCGACCAGCGTGAAGAGCTTCGTCGCAAGTTCAACGAGTTCGCCGGCGACCGTGACCCGGCTCTGCGGGACCAGCTCGTGGAGGGTCACCTCGGGCTGGCGGAGTACCTGGCCCGCCGGTTCAGCAATCGGGGAGAGCCGCTGGACGACCTCGTGCAGGTAGCGGCGCTCGGGCTGCTCAAGGCCGTCGACCGCTTCGAACCGAGCCGGGGAGTGGAGTTCTCCACCTATGCGACTCATACGATCGTGGGCGAGCTCAAGCGCCACTTCCGGGACAAGGGCTGGGCAGTCCGGGCGCCTCGGCGCATGCAGGAGCTGTACCTTAGGCTCGGGAAGGTGGTGAGCGCCCTCAGCCAGGAGCTGGGCCGGTCCCCCACCATCCCCGAGCTGGCCTCCGAGGCCCAGGTCTCCGAGGAAGAGGTGCTCGAGGCGCTGGAGGCGGGACAGGCGTACCGCTTCTCGTCGCTGGATGCCCCCAGCAACGCCGACGAGGACGACGGCGACACACTCTCCTCCCATCTGGGAGGGGAGGACCCGGGACTGCTCGAAGCCGAGCACCGCGCTGCCCTCTCCCCTCTGTTGGCGCGCCTCCCTACGAGGGAGCAGGCCATTCTGCAGCTTCGCTTCTTCGAAGGGATGACCCAGTCGGAGATCGCCGGCCAGCTCGGGATCAGTCAGATGCACGTCTCCAGACTTCTCGCTCGCAGCCTGAGCCAACTCCGCGCCGCCGCCAACGACTCGTGAACCTGCTCCTCCTCATCAACCCCGCCGCCTCGACCGTCACCGCTCGGGGGCGGGCCGCGGTCGAGGACATCCTCGCCGCCGACCACGACCTGGACGTGGCCGTCACCACCGCCCGGGGCCACGCCACCGAACTGGCTCGCCAGGCCGTGCGCGACGGCGTGGAGGTGGTGGTGGTCATCGGCGGTGACGGAACCCTCAACGAAGCGGCCAACGGGCTGGTCGGCTCGTCCACGGCGCTCGGGGCCCTGCCCGGTGGGTCCACCAGCGTCTTCGCCCGCACCATCGGCTTCACCAACGACCTCGGCGCTGCCGCCAAGGAGCTGGCGGCGGCCCTGGCCCGAGGGTCGCGCCGGCGCATGGAGATGGGGACGGTCAACGGTCGCCACTACCTGTTCCACCTCGGCGTGGGTTTCGACGCTGAAGTAGTGGCCCGTGTCGAGGCCCGCAGCGCCCTCAAGCGCGCCATCGGCCAGGCGGCGTTCGTCTACGCCGCCCTGACCACGTGGATGGCCCAGGTCGACCGGGCCCGCCCACGGTTCACGGTGACCGTCTCCGGCGAGGATACCGAGCACGACGCCGCGTTCGCCGTCTGCCTCAACACCAACCCCTACACCTACTTCGGCAACAGGCCGCTCAACGTGGCCCCCACGGCCGGCATAGGTACCGGCCTGGCCGTGGCCATCATCCACGACCTTCGCCTGGCCACCGTCACCAAGGCCTTCTGGTCGGCGCTCGGGGACGGTCACGAGGTGGGTCAGCAGCGGGGCGTCACGCTGCGCACGGACGTGGAGGCTGTATCCATCTCGGGGCCCGAGCCCTTCGCCCACCAGGTGGACGGTGACTACCTGGGCCGGGTCGACAGCCTGAAGGTGAGCTACGAACCGAGCTGCCTCGACGTGGTGATGCCCTGACGGCTGGGTGGATGGACCTTGCGGCCGCAAGAGGCGACTGGTAATGTTTAGGCATCTGTTTTTAAGTAGCGGGCTATGTGAAGAAAATCACAATAGTCTTGCCGGAGACGCTTGAAGGAGAAGCTGAGTGGCGCTCACCTGGAGCCGTCCGATCGATTGGGACCAGGAGGACTGGCGTGCACTGGCTGCCTGCCGTCACGTGGATCCAGACCTCTTCTTCCCGGTTGGCAACACCGGTCCCGCCGTCGAGCAGATCGCGTTGGCCAAGGCTGTGTGCGGGCAGTGCGACGCCCAGCCCGCCTGCCTGGAGTTTGCCCTGGCCACCAACCAGGAGGCTGGTGTGTGGGGTGGCAGCTCCGAGGAGGAACGCCGCAAGCTGCGCAAGGCGTGGCTCGCCCGCCAGCGCCGGAGCTCCCTGGCCGCGGGCTGACGCTGGGGCCCTGACTCGGCGCGGAGTGGTGCATTCCGACGGTCTGCACCCCGCGGTCAGCGCAGCAACGGAACCCGTAGCTCCACCCGGGTCCCCCAGCCCGAATGCAGCTCGCTGCCAGCCCGCATCTCGAGGGTGCCTCCCAGCTGGCCCATTATCAGATCGCGTACTATCGACAGCCCGAGGCCCTCGCTGGTCTCGATGCTGAACCCCGGGGGCAGGCCGCGCCCGTTGTCGTGAACCTGGACCGTCACCACGATCCCGTCGTTGCGCAGCACTATGCGTACCCGCCGCTCGCCCTCGGTGTACACGTCCTCCGGGAAGGCGTGCTCCACGGCGTTTTGGAGCAGCTCGGTGATCACCACCGCCAGCGGGGTGGCCAGCTCGGCCGGCACCTCTCCCGCGTCCCCCTCCACCGAGAACCGCACCGGCCGGTCCGGCGTCAGCACTCCCTCCTTGGCCATGCGCACGAGCGGTTCCACGATCTCGTTGAAAGCCGCCTGCTCGGCCGGGTCCCGCGAGAGGATCTCGTGCACGAGGGCGATGGAGCGGATGCGCCGCTCAGCCTCGCCGAGCGCCACCCTGCCTTCCCCGGGAGGCAGCCGCCGGCTCTGCAGTCGCAGCAGGGACGAGATGGTCTGGAGGTTGTTCTTGACCCGGTGGTGGACCTCCCGGATGGTGGCGTCCTTGGAGAGGAGGAGCCGGTCCCGCCGGCGGAGATCGGTGACGTCGCGGGAGAGCACCAGCGCACCGGTGACCTCACCTGCCTCGAGCAGCGGGATGCACCGCAGCAGGACGATGACGGCGGGGTGGCGCTCGACCTCCTCGGTGAAGGGGACACCTTCGTGGAAGCTCTTCTGGATGGCCGTCTCCTCGACCCCGATCTCGTCGAGGCGTGCGCCGTAGATGCTGGTGTAGATGCCCATGCGGTGCAGGGCGTTGACGGCGTTGGGCGAGGCGTACTCCACCCTGCCGGTGGCGTCGAGCACCACCACACCGTCACCCACTCGGGGTGACTCGGCTGTGGGCGCGTCCTCGATGGCGAAGGGGAACTCGCCGGCGGAGATCATGCGGGCCAGACGGTCGAAGATCTCCACGTAGACCTTTTCCAACTGGCCGAGGCGGCGCCCCCCCACCGCCAGTGGGGCCTCGCGGGTGAGCACGGCCACCAGCTCGTCCTTCCAGCGAACCGGTATGCACTGCACCCGTCGCTGCTCACCCGGGCCGATGGTGATCTCCCCTTCCACGATCTGGCCCAGGCGCCAGGCCCGGGCCACGAGGGGCATCTCATCCTCGACCATGACCCTGCCCACCAGGTCCTCGTTGTGGAGGGTCTGGATCGTGGTCGGTCGCATCTGCCCGTAGACGACGAAGCGGTCGGCGCCGTCACGTGGCCGCGGGCCCGGCGCCGGGATCAGGAGCAACAGGTCGGCGAAGCACAGGTCGGCGAGGATGTTCCACGACGCCGTGAGCCGTTGGAGGTGGCCCTGGCCCTCGTCAGGGCTGAGGGCGGGTTCCTGGGAAAGGCTCATGCCGGAGGCACCGCCGGCAGTGGGACCGCGCACGGCTGCCGGCCCCGGTAGGCGGTGAGGGAGCGGTAGCCGGCGTCCGCCAGCAGGGGCCACAGCTGCACCACGCCGGCACCGACGTCGGAGATGGTGTGGGCGTCGGAGGCGGTGGTGACCGGCACCTGGCAGGTGGCGAGCCGGGCCAGCAGGTCGGGGGACGGGTACGCCTCGGCGACCGGCTTGCGCCAGCCTGCCGAGGACACTTCGGCGGCCAGGCCGTTCTTGGCGATGGCCCCGGCGATGCGGTCGAGATGCCGGTCGGGCACGGACGGTCGGCGGCCGGTCACCTTGACCAGGTCCGGATGAGCCACCACGTCGCAGGCACCGGAGGCGGCCAGCTCCTCCATAGCGTCGGCGTAGGACGCCCAAACGTCGTCCACGTCACGGGCAGCCCACTCGGCGCTCACCACAGGGTCCTCGATGTTGTCGAAACCCCAGGCTCCGAGCCAGTGCACCGAGCCGAGCAGCACGTCGAAGGGGTAACCCTCGAGAAGGGCGGCCACCTTGTCCATCCGCCCGGCATAGTGATCGACCTCCAGGCCGAGCACCACCGGCAGGCCCGCCGCCTTCGCCGCCAGAACCGTGTCCACGTACGCGTCGAGATCGGCCCGGGCGTGCTGGGCCCAGTAGGAGGCCATGGTCCGACGCAGCAGAGGGTCCTGGTCGTCGTCCCAGAACCCGGCGAGGAGGCCGTCGGCCTGGACGAAGCGGAAGAGGTGCTCGGTGAGGGCGATCTCGCTCACTCCGGCCGCCGCTGCCCGCTCGCAGTAGGCGGCCACCTGCTCGACCGTGACGGTTGCGTGAGCCTGACCGTGAGGCCACAGGTGCAGGTGGTAGTCGAGCACTGAAGGTCATGGTAGGAGCCGCGCCTGCGAGATCACCCGCCCGGGCGCCTGCGCACGAGGGTGACCCCGTCTCGAATGGGGAGCTGTACGCAGACCACCCGCTCGTCATGGCGCACCCGTTCGTTGAAGGCGCGGATGGCCACGGCGTCCTCGCTCTGGTCGGTGTCGTCGAGCACGGCACCTCCCCACAGCGTGTTGTCCACCACGATGAGGCCCCGCTCGGCCAGCTTGGGCAGGACCGCCTCGTAGTAGTTGGCGTAGTTGGTCTTGTCGGCGTCGATGAACACCAGGTCGAAAGGGCCCTCGAGGCGCGCCAGGGTCTCCTGAGCCGGACCCTGGCGGATGTCGATGCGCGCCGCGTGGGGGCTGGCCTCCACGAATCGTCGGGCCACCTCCAGGGCCCTGGGGTCGAGGTCGCAGGTGACGATGCGGCCGTCAGTGGGCAGGCCCGAAGCCATGGACAGCGCCGAATAGCCACTGAAGGTGCCGATCTCGAGCACGAGCCGGGCGCCCATGGCGAACACCAGGGTCTCGAGGAACCGTCCCTCGAGAGCACCCACCATCATCTGAGGCAGGTCCAAGCTGCGCTCGGTCTCGGCCGCAAGCTCGCCGAGAAGCGGGGCGGGTGGCGTGGTGTGGTCCGCGGCGTAGGACTCGACCTCAGGGTTGACGATCTCCGTCATTGGCTCCCCCTCCCTCCTCGGATCACGGAGACCACAGCTCCTCACCCAGACGCAGCAGACCGGCCAGGTCATGGATATCGGTGTCGAAGTAAGGCACGGTGGCCACGATGCCCGCGCCCACGGCCAGCTCGGCCCTCTGCTCGGCCTCGCGCTGGGCCACCACCTGGAAACGTAGGAAGCTCTCGGCCACCTCCGTGAGCACCCGGCTCACCTGAGCCTTCTCCCCCGCCCCGGCGCCTGCCAGGTCGGCCACCCGTTCGGCACCCTGCTCCAGGACAGTGGCCGTGCGCGCCGCCTGCTCGTCGAGGAGGTACGCGGGCAGGACCTTGTTGAGCACCACCGCACCGAGATGGAAGCGCTTGGTGGCGAGCACGTCGGCGAAGTACTCGGCCTCCCGCACCGGGGCCGTCTCCAGCGTGGTCACGACGGCGAAGCTCGTGCGCTTGTCGTGCAGCACCCGGTTCACGGCTTCGGCCCGGTCCACGAAGCCGGGCGCCATGGTCTGGAACAACGAGAAGAACTCGGCGATGTCCTCCAGGAACTGCGACCCGAGGATGCGATCGGCGGCGGAGAGGAACGGCCGGGAAGCGAAGCTGACCACGTTCGAGCGGTAGGGAGCCGACAGGATGCGCAGGAATCGGCTGGAGAAGAACTCCGCCATGCGGATCGGAGCTTCCACGAAGTCCAGGGCGTTGCGGGTGGGAGGAGTGTCCACGATGATCAGGTCGTAGTTGCCGTCGGTGTGCAGCTGGTAGAGGCGCTCCATGGCGATGTACTCGTGACTCTGCACGAAGCGCCCGGTCACGTTCTCGTACAGCTTGTTGGAAAAGATCCGCTCGGCCGTGCGGCGGTTGGGCGCGTGCCGGCGCACGAGGTCGTCCCAGCTCTGCTTGGTGTCGACCATGGCCGCCCACAGCTCCCCCCGGGGCGTGACGCCGGCGGCGCGGAACGCCTGGGTGGGGATCTGCTTCTCCTTGTCACCGAAGCCTTCGAGGCCGAGGGCTTCGGCCAGCCGCCGGGCGGGGTCGATGGTGAGCACGAGGACCTTGCCCCCCTGCTTGGCCGCGGCCATGCACGCCAGGGCTGCGGCCACGGTGGTCTTGCCCACGCCTCCCGCCCCGCAGGTGACCAGGATCTCCTTGGCCGCCAGAAGCATCTCCACCGAGCCCGACCTCGGGCCCTGCCTCGTGCCGCTCATCGCTGCACCAGAGCCATACCTGGGGTCAGTACCCGAGCTCGGCGGCCAGGGCCTCGGCCACCTGGTGGGTGGAGCGAAGCCCGTGGGAACGGGTGAAGAGGTAGGGCAGGTACAGCACGGGCACGTCCGGGGTCACGGCGGCGCGCAGGCGCTCCAGGTGCTCGGCACGAGTTCGCCGGAGGGTCACGGCCAAGCGGGCGGCGGCAAGGATCGGCGCCACATCCCCACCGGCGGCCTCGGAGACGGCGGCGATGAACGCCGGTTCCTCGAGGCGCTCGAACACCTCCTCCTCGCCTCGGCCGAACAGCTCCGGCAGCACCCGGTTCACCACCACCCCGGCCAGGTTGACCCCGGCCTCCGCCTCGATCCGGGGGGCCAGCTCGATGGTCTCGTTGACGGGCATCTCCTCGGGAGTGGTGACGATGACCACCCCCGTCTGGTTGGCGTCGGAGAGCACTTCGACCATCCATCCCGTCTGCTGGCGAACAAGGCCCACCTGGACCAGATCGTTGACCACCCGGGGGGCCGCCAGCTGGGCCAGAACATGGCCCGTCGCCGTGGCGTCCACCACGACCAGGTCGTAATTTCCCTCGTGCACCTCGTAGACGGGCTTGCCCACGGTGAGCACCTCCTTGACCCCGGGGGCGGCGACGGCGGCGAAGTCGAACAGGCGAGCCAGCGGGCCCAGCCGGCTCATCACCGGGAGGCGGAGGTTGACGGCAAGGTACTCCTTCAGGGACTCCTCACTGTCGACGGAGAGGGCGAAAAGCCGGGGTTGGACCTGCCGGGGCTTGAACGTGGTTCGACCGGCCTCCAGGAACTCGGCCAGGTTGCCCTTGGAGTCGAGCTCACAGGCCAGCGTCTTCTTGCCCCGCTGCGATCCGAGCAGGGCCAGCGCCGCGGCCACCGTGGACTTGCCGACCCCACCCTTGCCCGTGACGAAGAGGAGCTTGCGCTCGAGGAGGCCGTTCACCGGAACCTAGGAGACGCCGAAGCCGACCCGCCGGTCCTCGTGGCCGCCGATCTCGACGTAGGCCACCTTGGCCGAGGGCACACCGATCCGTCGACCGCGCCGGTCGGTGAGCCACAGCACCCGGCTCTCGTCGGCCAGCGCTTCCTCGATCTGTTCCACGACCTTGTCTCCATCGGCGTCGTCCGGGAGATCGACCTCGAGCTCCTTCGCCGTGTAGGTGACACCGATGCGCACGACCACGTGTGGCTACTCCCTTGGCTGCTCGGGCGGAGGGGCCATCGTAGGCGTCGGCACCGGTCGGCCCGGCCGCGACTGGCTCCCGCCACCGGCGGGAGCGGCGGCAGCCAGAGCGCCGGTCGGGTCGGACCCGTCCCACCCGCCCCAGCCGGGGGTCCGCCGCCGGAACAGCAGCCACCCGCCACAGACGAGGACGAAGACGGTGGCGGTGATCTGGCTGCCGGTGAGGCCCAGTCGACGGACGTCGTCGCGGAGGAAGTCCTCGAAGATGCGCTGGGCCCCGTAGACGGTGGCGAAGACGAGGATCAAGAAGCCGTCGTAGCGGGGCTTGCGACGTAGCGCCAGGAGGACGAAGAGCAGCACCGCGGTGAGGAGCAGGTCGTACAGAGCGGTCTGGTGCACCACGACTCCAGGGTCACAGGGTGATGCCGTCTCCACGTCGAGCGGCGGGCATCGGTAGCCGAGGAAGAGGTCGGTGGCCTTGCCCAGGTGGTCGCCGACGATGAGGTCGCCGACGCGGCCCACCACCACCCCGAGGGCCATCCCGGGAGCGGAGGCGTCCATCAGCTTCCAGAAGGAGATGCCCCGCTTCCTCATCCCGAAGCCGGCGAGGACGACGGCGCCGATGAAGCCGCCGAGGAGCGAGATGCCGCCCTGCCACACCTTGAGCACGTCGAGGGGGGACTCGTAGTCGCCGAGATGGTTCACCACGTAGGCCAGGCGGGCCCCGATGATGGCCCCTATGGCCGCCAGTGTGAGCAGTGGATAGATGTCCTCCTCGTCGATCCCCTTGGCCTTGGCCGCCGGAAGCATGAGGCGGGCGCCGATCAGGAACCCGAGGGCAATGCCGATCCCGTGGGGGGAGATGGACAGCGGACCGATCTCGATGCGGACGAGCGGGTCGTATGAAAGGGCGGCCAGCACGCCCACCGTTCTAGCTCACGTGCTCTTCACGGCGTGGGCGAGGCCCACCGGCCGCGGTCCGAAGGAGGGTCCTACCGAGATGTCGCTCGTCGCTTGTACCGTGAGCTCGTGACCTCGTTCGCCTTCACCATCGCTCATGAGGGGGCTCACGTGGGCCCGCCGCCTCGCGGCCTGCTCGGGCGCCAGGAACGAGAGCAGTTCGAGAACGGTCTCCTCTCCCCCGGCGCCACGAGGGCCGAGGGCGCCGGGCGCCGGGCTCACCCTGAGGATCCCGACGCCTACCGCACGTGCTTCGAGCGGGACCTCGACCGCATTCACCACTCGCGGCCTTTCCGGCGTCTGGCCGGGAAGTGCCAGGTGTTCGTGGCCCCCGCCGACGACCATCTCCGCACCCGCCTCACCCACGCCATCGAGGTGGCCCAGGTGGCGGTGGGCATCGCCCGCCCTGCGGGCCTCAACGTGTCGCTGACGGCTGCCGCTGCCACCGGCCACGACTGCGGGCACGGGCCCGGGGGCCACGCCTCGGAACCGGCCTTCTCCCCATTCCTGGAGGAGGGCTACCACCACGCCGTGTACGGAGCCGACGTGGTGCTGGCCCCGCTCAACCTGTGCGTGGAGACCCTCGACGCCGTCCGCAACCACTCGTGGAACCGTCCCGCCCCGGCCACCCCCGAGGGTGAGGTGGTGGCGTGGGCCGACCGCATCGCCTACGTGTGCCATGACTTCGAGGACGCTGTGCGGGCGGGCGTGGTGGACCCGGGCGAGCTGCCGGCCGAGGTCGGGCAGGTCGTGGGCCTGACCCGTTCCGCTCAGCTGAACGCCTTCATCTCCGCCGTGCTCCTCACCGTCGCCGAGACGGGTCGGGTGGGCATGGCCCAGGCCGAGGCCGAGGCCCTGGACCGCTTCCGGGCCTTCAACTTCGAACGCATCTACCTGCGGCCGGAGTCCGTGACCCAGGCCGAGCGCTTCGGGGCGCTGCTGCGCGCCCTGGTGGAGTGGTACAGCGCCCACCCCGAAGCCATGGAGGACGGGCTCGCGGTCAGGGGCACCGAGCCCGGCCCTCATGTGGCGGCGGCGGTGCGCCACGTGAGCGGCATGACCGACCGCTACGCCTTCCGCACCGCGGTGGAGCTCCTGGGCTGGGACCCGGAAAGGCTCCCGCGAGGCGTGTAGGAAAGGCTAGATGTAGCGACGGCGCCGCACGGTCGTGGCCAGCGCCCACAGAGCCACGGCGAGGGCGGCGAAGGGGCCCAGGTAGCTGGCGGCGATGATCATCCCCGCCAGCGTGGCTGCGGCGGCGTCGCCGGCCCGGCTCCAGGCCTGTCCAACTCGGCCCTCGGGCTCCGATGACGGGGCCGCGTCTCGCTCGTAGAGCGAGGCGGTGACCGTGGCCAGGTCGACCTGGCCCTGCAGGGAGGCGCGTTGCGCCTGGAGGCTCTCGATCTCCCGGCGGGCCTCCTGGAGGCGAGGACGCAGGGCGAGATTGTCCTCCAGCGAGCGGGCCTGCCTGGCAAGATCGAGCAGCGCCGCCTCGTTGGCCTGGGCCGCTCTGAGCCGGGCCTCGTAGTCGACGAGCTGGCCGGACACATCGGTGGCGGCGGACGTGAGCTGCACAGGCGTGCCCAGGCCCCGCATCTCGTCGAGAACGCCCTGGAGCTTGTCGGCCGGCACGTGCAGCGTCAGGTTGCCCCGGGCCAGACGGCCCTCCACCTCCTGTGCCGAGGAGGTGGCCACGTTCCCCCCGTACCTCCCGGCGATCGACTCGGCCTGCCTCCACCGCTCGTCGAAGCGGCCCTTGTCCACCCGAACCTGGAGGTAGGCGGTACGGGCGATCCTGGGCCCGAAGGGGGAAGGCGGTCCCGGCTCGGGAACCGGGGGTGTCCGGCCGGCCGTCGTCCGGTCGGCCGAACGGCTGCGGAAAAGTTGAGGTGGAGGCGGTGCCGGGGCCGGGGCCGGGGCCGGGGATACGGTGCCTGAGGCGGGCGCGTCCTGGCTCTGGGGGGCTTGGGCGGCGCCGGCGCTGGGCGGCGCGGCACCGCCCTGGAGCTGTTCCGTCAGCGGCGGGCTCACCGCCGTCCGGCTGGTCGACAGTGAGCCGGTGGCGACGACTCCCACCACGAAGAAGGCGGTCACAACAGCTGCGGCCGCGCTCACCGACAGGACCAGCGGCATGCGAACGACGCGCCGGCGTGCCCTCCCCCCGGACTGGGGCGACGCCGGGTCCAGCGCCCGGGCGAGGGTGCGCTCGGCCAGGTCGTCGGGCGGCTCGATAGCGAGGGCCTCCGTCTGGAGCGACCTGCGGATCTCGGTGTCGAGCGCGTCGGGTGTCATGTCGGGTGTCACGGGCGTCACGCCTTTCCCGCCGCGGTGGCGATCGACTTGTCGGCGGCCAACAGCCGGCGGGCCTCGGAAAGACGCGACTTGGTGGTGCCGGCTCGCACCCCGAGCGCCCGGGCGATGTCCTTCTCGGAGAGATCGAGGTAGTAGCGGAGGATGACCGGCACCCGGAGCCGGTCGGGCAGGCGCCGCAGGGCGTCGGCCACGGTGTTGTCGCCGACGCCCCGCTCCGAAGCGTCGTCCTCCCAGAGCGCCACGCGGGGGCCGAGCCTGGTCACTGCTCGGGCCTCGCGCCGGCGGGACCGGAGGCGGTTCAGCGCCAGGTTCACGGCGATGCGGTAGAGCCACGGGCGGGCGTCGGCCTCGGGCTCGAGCTTGTCGGCGTTGCGGAACGCTCGGAGGAATGTCTCCTGGGCCACGTCCTCGGCGGCCGCATCGTCCCTGAGGATCAGCCAGGCGGCCCGGTACACGACCGGTTGGTGCAACCTCACCCACCCTTCCAGGCGCTCGCCGGTGTCCGTCATCCCTTGCATACAACCCCGCAGGAGCGTGATCGGTTCGCGCTCTACCTCAGCTGGGCGGCGTGCTGGTGCGGAGCGACATGGCCTGAAAAGCAAGCACGGAGCCCGACAGCTCGCCCACGGCCTCCCGGAGCGAGGTCGTGCTCACCGGCAACCCGTAGGCGGAGAGGGCGTCCAAGGTGGAGAGGTGAGATGACCCGGGCACGGTCTCCTCCACCAGGGACAAGGTGCGGGGCGAGGCGTATTCGCCGCGGTGGCCATCGTCGGCAGTGAGGACCCTGCCCCACAGGCTCACCTCTCCAACCACGAGGCCGCCCGGGAACAGGCACAGCCCGCGCTCGCGGAGCGTGTCGAGGTCAGGCGCGGCGTAGATGCCACAGTCGCAGTCCTCGCTCGGGGCGGGATGCCGGCCCGTCATGCACGAGGCGCGCAGTGGTCGACCCGGCTGCCACACGAAGCGACGCAGCGATACCGACTGCAGCCGCCGGCCATCGGAAATCTGCCAGTACCGCCAGCCCACCAGCGGGTCGCCGGCGGGCCGGGTCCCACTCACGTCGTTACGTCTGAAGGCGTCCACTGGGCGGTTTCGGGGAACTCCGGGTCGGTGGTGCAGTAGGAGTCCGGGTCGGGCTGCCATATGGCGGATGCCTGCTCGTAGCACCGCGGGTGGAAGGTCATGGGCGTCGGGCACATGGCGTTGGCCGCCGCCAGTTCGGTCTTGACTGCTTCCGAGGGGTCCACCTCGCCCCCGCACACGTCGCACAGCTCGGCTGGCTTCATCTCTTCCATGTCCAGATTGTACGACGAGGTCAAGGAAGCGTTCACGGGCCGGCAACACGCCTCACAACGGCCGGAAACACTGTCCCCTTAGGGTGACCACGTGGCCGCTCCCAACATTCCCGCCGCCAAACGAGGCGGTCTGTCCGTCGATCTTGACCGCCTGGCCGCCGAGGGCGACGACTGGCTGAGCCCCGAGGAGCGCTACGCCCTGAAGACGTACGGCGTGTGCGCCCAGGAACAGGACCACGTGTTCATGATCCGCGTCCGCGTCCCCGGCGGCGTGCTCCCTGCGGACCAGGCTCGGGGCCTGGCCCGCCTGGCCCGCGCCTACAGCCACGACTGGCTCCACCTGACCACCCGCCAGAACGTGGAGCTGCACTGGGTCGAGGACCGCAAGGTTCCCGAGGTCCTGGACAAGCTGACCAAGCTCGGTCTCACGACCCGCTCGGCGTGTGGTCACACCATGCGCAACGTGATGTCCTCGGAGGAGGCGGGGGCCAGCCTGGACGAGCCGTTCGACTGCCTGCCCGATGCCCGAGCCGTCTCCGACGCCATACTCGCCCGCTCGGCCACCCTCAACTGTGAGCTGCCCAGCCGCGTCAACCTCGCCTTCGGCGGTTCCCCACGCTGTCGCCATGACGCCCTCCTCAACGACGGCGGGTTCGTTTCCGTGGTGCGCGACGGCGAGGCCGGCTACGAGCTGTGGGGTGGAGGAAGCCTGGGCAAGGCACCCCACCTGGCCGTCAAGCTGGCCGACTTCGTGCCTCGAGCCCAGGCACTGGCCGCGGCCGAGGCCCTGATCGACGTCTTCGTCGCCCACGGCAACTTCGACGCACCGGCCAAGGGTCGCCTCAAGTACGTGGTGGAGCAGTTGGGCGCCGACGCCTTCCGCGCCGCGTGGGAGCAGGCCTTCGCCGAGGCCCGCCGGAGGCCACGCCCCGAACCGGCGCCGGTGGAGGTGCTGGGCGAGGCCGACCGTGTCCAGATCCTGAAGGTGGTGCCGCCCAGCGGATGGTCGACGGGCGTGCGTCCCCAGCGAGAGGTCGGCCGCGCCTACGTCAGCGTCGACGTGCCCATGGGTGACCTGGCCGGCGCCGACTTCGAGCTGCTATCCGATCTGGCCGATCGCCACTGCGACGGCGCCCTCAACCTGAGCCGCGACCAGAACGTGGTGCTGCGGAACGTGCCGGTGGGTGACGTGACCCGGATCCGCCAGGTGCTGGTGGACCGGCGCCTGCACCTGGTGGGTGAGGCTCACGTGGCTTCGGTGCGGGCCTGCACCGGCTCGGCCGTGTGCGCCCTCGGCATCACCACGGCGCCCGACGCCGGCGTATCGCTCCTCGGGAGCCCGGCTCTGGGCCGCAACTCGTCCCTACGGGTGCACGTCTCGGGATGCCCCAACTCCTGCGCCCAACACCAGGCCGGCGACATCGGCCTCGCCGGCTCCAAGGTGAAGGTCGGGGGTAAGACGCGCGACGGCTACCACGTGTACCTGGGCGCCGATCTCGATCAGCAGCGCCTGGGAGAGGTGGTCGGTCGGGTGGCGGCCGAGGACGTGCCGGCGGCGGTGGACGCCGTCGTTGGGGCGTGGGAGTCACTGCGCCACGGGCCCGAGACCCTGGGTCAGGCCGTCAACCGGGTCGGGCACGACGCCTTCGCCGCCCATGTCGAGACCATGATGCACGAGCGCTGGGCCACCGGCCCCGAGGAGGACGACGCGGAGGCCACTCCCACCATGAACGCCGAGATGACGGCCCCGCCTTCGGAGCCCTCCGGACCCTGGGTGGAGGTGGCCAAGGTCGCTGACGTGCCGGCGGGGAACGCCACCACCGTGGAGATCAACGGGGACACGCTGGCTCTGGTGAACGTGGACGGCACGTTCTGCGCCATCCAGAACCAATGCCCCCACGCCGGGGGGTCACTGGGCGAGGGCAAGGTCGACGGCTGGTCGCTCGAGTGCCCGCTGCACGCCGCCACCTTCGACGTGCGCAACGGCGAGGTGCTGGGGGGACCATCCGACAAGCCGGTCCGGACCTACGGGGTCGAGGTCGACGGCGACTCGGTCAAGGTGGCCGCCGGCTCCTACGTGGAGGTGGCGCGGGAGTCGGACCTGGCGCCGGGAACCGTCACCACGGTCCACGCCGCGGGCAAAGCCCTGGCCCTGGCCAATGTGGAAGGGTCGTTCTGCGCCATCCAGGACGCCTGCCCCCACGCCGGTGCGTCACTGGGTGCGGGAAGCCTCGACGGCTGGACGCTCCAGTGCCCGCTGCACGACGCCACCTTCGACGTTCGCAGCGGCGAGGTGCTGGGCGGGCCCGCTTCTACCGATGCCGCCGCCCACCCGGTGAAGGTGGAGGACGGAGCCGTCAAGGTCGGTGTCACCGAGGGCGTGGTGCTGGCCGGTGTCGACGGGTGACCCTGGCCATGACGAGGTTCCCGCCCTATCCGAGACGGTCAGCCCGAACGTGGTGAACTCGACCCCGGCGAGCGGCGCTCACTACCGAACACGAAAGGAAGACAATGCCCATCCCCATCCCTGAGGCCCTCGAGGAGTCGGCCGCTCTGGCCCGCACCAAGGCCCAGCAGGTGCGCCTGCTGCCCCGCTACCTGGCCAGCTCGGCGCTCGCCGGCGCCTACGTGGGGGTGGCCGTGGTGCTGCTGCTCAGCGTGGCCGGGCCTCTGGCGGCGTCAGGATCGGTCGCCACCAAGCTGGTACAGGGGGTGGTGTTCGGTGTGGCCCTCATCCTCGTGGTGTTCGCCGGCGCCGAGCTGTTCACGGGCAATGTCATGTACATGCTCCAGGGCCTGAGTGCTCGCACGGTGAGAATGGGCCAGCTGGCAGCGGTATGGGTGGCGTCTCTGGTGGGAAACCTGGTGGGTTCGGTGGCCTTTGCCGCCTTGGTCCACGGCGGGGGAACCCTGGCCCTCGGGGCCAAGCCGGGCCAACCGGCCCCGGGCGAGGCCATGGTGACGGCCATCGTGAGCTCCAAGAACGCGGCCAGCGGCTCACAGCTGTTCTGGCGGTCGGTGCTCTGCAACCTGCTGGTCTGCCTCGGGTTGTGGATGGCGGGGCGTACCCGCAGCGACGCCGCCAAGCTGGTCGTGTTGTGGTGGGCCCTGTTGGCCTTCATCGCCTCGGGCTTCGAGCACTCGGTGGCCAACATGACCATCTTCGGGTTGGGAGTGTTCGAAGGGTCGGCGAGTTGGAGCGACTTGACCCGGAACCTGGCTTGGACGGTCCCCGGCAACGTCGTGGGCGGAGGGCTGCTCGTGGGGCTGGCCTATTCCTGGATAGGCCGTCCCGCCCGCCCCGTCACCGCGGCCCCGGAGCCCATCCCCGAGCCGGCCGTGGACATGCCTCTGGGAGAGCTGGCCCGCCAGTCCTAGGACGACGACCGAGGAGGGCCTGAGCTAGCCGACTCGCCGTCGTAGGGGGTGGTCCCGAGGGACCTCGACGATTCGCAGCTCGTTGCCCTGGGGGTCGCGCGCCCACAGCTCGATCAGCCCCCAGGGCATGCGCCTGGCGCCCTGGATGATCTCGACGCCAGCGGCGTCGAGGCGAGTCGCCTCCGCGCTGGCGTCTGGTACCTGCAGCCAGAGCGTGAGCGGCGGCGATGGACTGGTCGCCGCCGCTACTTCGAGGAAGCCGCCTCCCAGGAAGTAGACCACCCCGGTCACCCGACCGCCCTGGCCGTACTCGCGATAGATCCGCAGCCCGAGCACGTCCTCGTAGAAGCCGCGAAGGCTGGCCAGGTCGTCGGTGTGACAGATCACCCGGCTGGACAGGACCTGCATCGTCGGATGACCGCCGGGTGCTACCGCGCCGACGCGGCTCGCTCGTCCTGGACCAGGTGGCGACCGGCCCAGAAACCGCCCAGCGGTACGGCCGAAGCAACGAGCACCACGATGGTCCACCAAGCGCCCCACCGCTGGCTCTCACGGATACGCAGCACCAGCACGAGGTACACGAGGAAGGCGATCCCGTGGACGGGACCGAGGAACCCGATGAAATCGGGGCCGTCGAGGACACGGTAGAGGACCACAGCGGCGAGGAGCACCAGGTAGGTGGCCGCCTCGAAGAAGGCGACGGCGCGGAAGGCGCCAGTCAGACCGCCAAGCCTCGAACTGTCCGGTGGTGTGATCACAGGGCAGTGAGTATGGCCGCCGGTCGCGCTGGGAGCCATCCGGTTCCCGTGGACCAGGTCCATAGGCTCGGCCCGATGAATCTCGAGGCTGAGGAGGTTCGAGTGGTTGGCTGCCTGATGGAGAAGCAGCTCACCACTCCCCAGCAGTACCCGCTCACGATCAACGCCCTCGTCGCCGCGTGCAATCAGGCATCGAATCGCCAGCCCGTGGTCGCCTATGACCAGTGGACCGTCGAGTCGATTGTGGTCAGCCTCAAGGACAGGGGGCTGGTTCGCTTCGTGCACCCGTCGCACGGCCGATCCGCCACGCGCTACCGCCAGGTCCTCGACGAGGCACTGGGTCTGGACAGCCGGCAGGTCGCGCTTCTGGCCGTGCTGCTCCTGCGGGGCCCGCAAACCACCGGGGAGCTGCGAGCGCGGTCCGAGCGGATGGCGGCCTTCTCCGGCCTCGACGAGGTCGACGAGGTGCTGCAAACGCTGGCCTCAGGGGACGACCCTCTCGTGGTTCAGCTGGCCCGCGAGCCCGGACGCCGAGAGGTGCGCTACACGCACCTGCTCGGCGGTGAGCCGGTAGGGGCCGAAGTCACATCCCCAGGCCCGGTACCCGGGCTCGAGGAGCGATCGGTCCCTTCGTTGGCCGATGAGGTCGCGGCTCTGCGAGCGGAGGTCACGTCGCTGCGCTCCGACCTGGATCACCTCCGGGCCATGCTCGACGAAACCTGAGGCTTCACCCGGTCACAGGGAAGTGGTTCCCGTCAGCTCGTCCACCACGGCCACCAGTCGGTCGACCTCCGCGGTCGTGTTGTAGCCGTGCGGTGACAACCGGACGCCACCGGCCCTCGGTGAGCAGACCACCCCCCGGGCCTCGAGGGCGGCGCTGACGTCGGCGGGGCTGTGGCCGTCGACGGTGAAGGTGACGATGCCGGAGCGGCCCGCCGGAGAACGATCGCTCGTCACCGTGGCCCCGGCGGCTTCCAGGCCCTCGCACGCCCGGTCCGTCAGCTCCGAGACGTGGTCCCACACCTTGTCGATGCCAGCGCCGAGGAGGAGGTCGAGCGACGCGCCCATGCCGTGGATGCCCACCATGTTGGGGGTGCCACCCTCGAACCGGCGGGCGGAGTCGTCCAAGACGAGCTCGCGGTTGTCCCACTGCTCGCGATGGGCGACCGACGCCCATCCCGGCTCCAGCGGCCGCAACTGCTCCAGGCACGACCGGCGCACGTAGAGCACTCCGATGCCGAGCGGGCCCAGCAGCCACTTGTGGGCATCGGCCATGGCGAAGTCCACGCCCCACGCCTCCAGCTCGGCGGGAACCACCCCGAGGCCCTGGATCACGTCGGCACACAGGAGGGCCCCGGCGCTGTGACAGACAGAGGCCAGGGCAGCCAGGTCGGTGCGCCACCCCCGGCCGAACTGCACCCAGCTCGTGGCCACCAACCTGGGCGGCGGCCCGGCGGCGATGGCGTCGGCGAAGGCGTCGACCGGCAGGCACCGGCCGTCGCCCGAGGGCTCGACGAGGTCGACGACGACACCTCGGTCCCGTAACGCCAGCCAGGGGTAGATGGTCGAGGGGAACTCGAGATCGGGCACCACGACCCGGTCGCCCTCCTCCCACTCCAGCCCATTGGCCACGAAGCCCAAGCCCTCGGTGGTGTTCTTCACGAAAGCCACCTCGCGTGCGGACACGCCCATGAGACGCGCCGCCGCCGTGCGCACCTCCTCGGCCCTCTCGGCGTGGAGTGGATAGGCCTGCCCCCCGTCGGAAGCGGCGTCCTGGGCGCATCGATGCTGCGCTTCGAGGGCCGGAGCGGGGAGGGCCGTGATCCCGGCGTGGTTGACATAGGCCCAGCGGTCGGTGACAGGGAAGTGGCCGCGGTCGAGCGGCGTCGCGGAGGACATAGGGTGCTGAGCCGGCACCCTATGTCCTCCAGATGTCCTCCAGGTCGGTCCGAGCCGTGAGCGTGGTGGGCGCCTGGTTGGCGCACCTGGTGGGATACCCGGTCTCGTTGGTAGTCATCGCCCGATGGGTCGCGGTGGTGCGAGAGCGGCGATGGCGATGGTTTGCCGCCCACCAGGCGGCGATGGTGGCCATCGTCGCCGGCTGGCTGCTCCGAGGCAGCCGGGGCGCCGTCGCCGTCAACGGGGCCTGGCTGGCGGTCTCCACGGCGTGGTACGCCCTCGGGGGGCGCCCGGCTGCACGCGGCCGGGGGAACGAGTAAGGATGGGGGTGGGGCCAGCACTCGACCCCTCCATCGACACAAAGGAGCGCTCGACATGAGCAACGCAGTCGAAGGCGTCTGCGAGAAGTGCGGGGGCGGCGTGAGCTTGCACGAAGAGGGCTTCGTCGTCTGCGACGGCTGTGGCGTGTCCACCGCCGTGTGCAGCTGCGGCAGGGATTCGACCCCTTCCTGGGATCCGCCCGACCGCCAGAACGCGGTGTGAGCCATGGACGACCGCGAGGTCGTCCAGGCCTTCGTGGCCAGAGGAGCCACCAGCGGTTTCGGGGTGACGCTGCACATCGACCGGGACGTCCTTCTCGTCGACGGGTGGTGGCAGGCGGCCTTCCGTATCACTCCTCGCGCCTTCATCGTCCGCGCCGATCAACCGCCTTCTGACTCCGCCTCCCTCGAACACCTCGCCGGCGAGCTCACGGCCCGAGGGCTCGCAAGCGTGGCCGACGACCTTCCCCTCATCGCAGCGTTGACTTACGCCGAGTTGTCGCTCGGCGGGGGCGTGCGCTGGTCCCTCTGGGCCGTCGATCGCAGCTCCGGGGAGGCGGCGCTGCAAGCGAGGGTCGGCGCCGAGTCGTTCCTCGAGGACGCCGTGGTCGAGGAGGGCACCCGGCCCGAGCCCGTGCTCGACGTGGGCGCCGAGCTGGAGGGAACCCGCCGGATGCTGGGCCTGAGCCCGACGGTTGTCGTCGCCGTCGGGCTCGACGGCTCCGCCCTCGGCCGGCTCCAGCCCGGCATGCCCGACTGCCGCTTCGAGCCCGTCCCCGTGGACATGGCCATCGAGGCCTGCGCCGTCCTGGGCCCCGCCCTGGTGCTGGTGGACGCCACCGGTGAGGCGGGACGGGCATTCGTGGCGCAGCTCCGGTCCGAGGCCCGAGGGCGCTCCCTGCCCGTCGTGGCGCTGACCCCGGACGAGTTGCCGCTCGGCGCCGACGTGGCCCTCGACCCCGGTCACGATCCTCTCACCTGGGTGGAGCCGATCCGCCGGCTGCTGCCGTGACTGACGAGGACAACTCCGCCAGCCCGCCCCCGGACCTCGCTCACATCGACCGCGTCATCCGTCGGCTCGGCGCCATCGTGGACGACGCCCACGCCAATGCCAGCCGGCTGGGTTTCTTCCCTGCCGTCTACCTCCAGATGAGCCGGGCCGTGAGACAGGGCATCCAGGACGGCGTCTTCGACGACGGCGGCCGCATGAGCGAGTTCGACGAGCTGTTCGCTCTCCGCTACTTCGACGCCTTGACCGCCTGGGAAGCGGGTGACGCGACAACCCGCAGCTGGAGAGCCGTCTTCCGGGCCGCGGAGGACCCCAACCGCCTGGTGCTCCAGACCCTGCTCATGTCCATCAACGCTCACATCAACCTCGACCTCCCCGTCGTCGCCGCCGTCGTCAACCCCGGTGGGCACATCGGCGACTTCGGTGGCGACTTCGACCGCATCAACGACATCCTCGGGCGCATCCTCGACCAGGTCGAGGATGCCGTCGCCCGGTTCTCACCTCTACTGGGTGTGCTGGACCGGGTGGGCGGGCGAACCGAGGACCAGGTGCTGGACTTCAGCTTCCGAGAAGCACGCTCCGAGGCGTGGCGAGAGGCCGTGCTCCTCGCCCAGTTGGACCCCGCCCAGCGGGAGCAGGCCATCGCCCTTTTGGACCGCAAGGTGGCGTTCCTCGGGCGGATCATCGAGGGCCCCGGCGGGATCCTCGGACGTGCGGTGGAGGTCATCGGCTTCACGGAATCCGACGACGTGCCCGCCATCATCGACGGCCTGCGCAACATCATCCCGCCGACCCTGCGCTGAGGGGGCGCTGCACTACGTTGACCAGCGTGGCCCCCCCGTACGACCTGGTCATCGTCGGGATGGGCTCGGGGGGGATGGTGGCGTCAGAGTTCGCTGCCTCTCTGGGCCTCAGGGTCGCGACCATCGAGCGAGGCCGCGTGGGTGGCGACTGCCTTTGGACCGGATGCGTGCCCTCCAAGGCCCTGCTGGCGTCGGCCAAGGTCGCCCACCATCTCCGCACCGCCGACCGGTGGGGGCTCCCGGCGCTGGACCCGGTCGAGATCGACACCTCCCTGGTGTGGAAGCGCATCCGGGACATCCAGGCAAGGATCGCCACCAGTGACGACGACCCGGAGCGCTATCGGGCCCTTGGTGTGGAGGTGGTCGAGGGCACCGCTCGCCTCGTGGGTCCCCACACCGTTGACGTGGACGGCCGGACGCTGTCCACCCGCTACATCCTGGTCTGCACCGGTAGCCGCCCGGCAGACCCGGGCATCGACGGGCTCCAGGAGACCGGCTACCTCACCAGTGAGAACGTCTTCGACCTGGAACGCGCTCCCCGGAGCGTGGTGGCCATCGGTGGGGGCCCCATCGCCATCGAGATGGCCCAGGGCCTACGAAGGTTGGGACTGGGCGTCACCGTCCTTCAGCGAGGCTCGAGCATCCTGGCGAGGGACGAACCGGAGCTGGTCGCCATGCTGGCGCAGCGCCTCCGCGACGAAGGCGTCGACCTCCAGCTCGGTGTCTCCGTCGACCGGGTGACGGTCGAGGACGGGCAGAAGGTGGTACGGGGCCGCCAGGGCGGGAAGGAGGTCCGGTTCGCGGCCGAGGACCTGCTGGTCGGCGTGGGCCGCAAACCCAACCTGGAGGACCTGGGCCTCGAAGCCGTCGGAGTGAAGGTGGGTGGCCAGGGCATCGAGGTCGACGAGCGCATGCGCACCAGGGTGGCCTCCATCTACGCCAGCGGCGACGTGGCCGGTCGCTACCTGTTCACCCACTCCGCCGCCCATGAGGCGGTGCGGGCCGTTCGGGACATGTTCTTCCCCGGCAAAGGGGTCGTCAGCGAACTGGTGCCGTGGTGCACCTTCACCGACCCCGAGCTGGCCCACGCCGGCCTCACCGAGGCCCAGGCTCTCAAGCGCCACGGCGGCCGGGTCCGCGTCCGGCGGTTGGACCTGGCCCATTCCGATCGGGCCCGCACAGACGGTGACTCGCAAGGGCGGATCATGGCCGTGTGTGGTCCCAACGACCGCCTGCTCGGAGCCCACATCCTGGCCCCCAACGCCGGTGACATGATCCACGAGCTGGCCTGTGTAATCAGCCGCAAGGGCCGCCTCAGCGAGTTGTCCAAGCTCATCCACGTGTACCCCACGCTGTCCACCTCCATCGGCCAGCTGGCGGCTGAGTCCAGCTTCGACAACGCCAGGCGCCTGCGCCGGCTCACCAAGCTGTTCCGCCTGGGACGCACCAGCATCACGCCATCCGCCACTGGCACCTAGGGAAAGGAAGCCATCTCCATGTACGAGTTGCTGCTCTTCGTGCACATCGTCGCCGCTGTCGTCTGGGTGGGTGGCAGTTTCACCATGCAGGTGCTCAGCCATCTGGTGCGGCGCACGGGAGACGCCGCTCGCAGAGCGGCGTTCGGGAGCGAGCTGGAGTGGATCGGGAGCAAGGTCTTCACGCCGGCCTCGGGGATCGTGCTCCTGTTCGGGATCCTCCTCGTCATCGACGGCAACTGGAGCTGGGGTGAGCCCTGGGTGGGAGGCGGTCTGCTCATCTGGCTCGTGTCAACCGTCATCGGGGCCGCCTTCTTCGGGCCCGAGTTGGGGCGCATCGGGCAGCTGGCTGCGGTTGAGGGCCCGGACTCCCCGGCGGTGAACGCCCGGGTCCAGCGGCTGCTCCTCGTCTCGAGGATCGATCTCGCCCTTCTGATCCTCGCCATCTTCCTCATGGCCACCAAGCCCGGAACTGCGGGCGTGTAGAGCCTCCTGAGGCCCCGACAGCCCCGGCGTCGAGGCCCCCCCGGGGTCGGGTGGTGCCTAGACCCGCCCCCGCCCTCTGACGGCCGCTCGGTAGATCAACAACGCCACCACAGCTCCGATGACCGACCCCACGATCCCCGAGAGCTGAAGGGCACCCTCACCGGGATCCTTCCCGAACAGCAAGTAGCCGAGGAAGCCTCCCACGAAGGAGCCCACGATGCCGAGGACGATCGTGCCCACGATGCCTATGGGGTCCGGCCCGGGAACCAGCAGGCGGGCCAGGGCACCGGCGACGAGTCCGAGAATCAAGAGGACCAGCAGCAAGGTGATCATGGAGGTCACCTTGCCCACCGGAGGCCTTCCGAAAACGTGATCGGGTTCGGGACCGGCGATTTTTCTTGACGGTATCCTCGGTCGCGGATGGAGCTTCCCGACGTCCTCGCCGGTCCCATCCTGCGAAGGGCAGAACCAGGACGGGTGTGCATCTGGTTGGCAACCAGCGCCGCTCATGCCGTCGGCGCTGACGTGTTCGCCCTGCGTCCCGGAGGCCACCGACGGGTTGGCGGGGGCGAGGCTCGCAGCGTGCGCCTGGGGCCCCACCTCCACGTGCACCTGGTCACGGCCCGTCCAGACGGCGAACACTTTCCCACCGACGAGCTGCTCGGCTACGACCTGCGGGTTGCGGGCGACGGCTGGTCCAGCCGCCTGGCCGACCTCGGCCTGGTGAGCGGGCGCCGGTCGATCGTCTATCCAGGACTGCCTCTGCCAACCTTCTTCCTCCGAGGGAGGTCCGCGCCCAGCCTCCACCTGCTGCACGGGTCCTGCCGCCTCCTGCACGGCAAGGGAGAGGACGCCTTCCCCGCCGCCGACGAGGTGCTGGCCCGAACCGTGCACGACCTGACCGAGCGACCTTCCGCCTTCTTCCTCACCGGAGACCAGATCTACGGCGACGACGTGGCCGGCCCGCTCATCGGGCACCTCACCCGGATGGGCGCGGCGTTGCTGGGCCAGGACGACGACGTATCCGTCCCCGGCGTCCCACCTCTCTCCACCATCCCTCTCTACGGGCGCCAGCAGCTGGTCGCGAGCCAGGCCTGCTTCACTTCGGAAAAGGGCTCCAACCACCTCCTCAGCCTGGGTGAGTTCGCCGCCGCCTACCTCGTGGCCTGGGACGAGGACAACTGGCCGACCAGCTTCGCGCCCGCACAAGAGGCCGTGCCCGACCACCGGGCCGGAGGCCTGGAGCTGGCCCGGCTGAGGCACAAGTACCAGAGCGAGGCTCGCTGCCTGCAGGCGGCGCGCCGGGCCCTGCCGGCCGTACGGCGGGTGCTGGCCAACGTTCCCGTCTACATGGTCTTCGACGACCACGACGTGACCGACGACTGGAACATCACCGCCGAATGGAAGGGGAAGGTGGAGGGCTCCGCCACGGGACGCCGGGTCGTGGCCAACGCGCTGGGCGCCTACTGGGCCTTCCAGGGTTGGGGCAACGAGCCGAACGAGTTCGACGACGACTTCGTGGGCGCCGTGAGCGGAGGACCGGAGGCGGGCTCGAAGCGGGACGACTCGTTCGACCACGCCATGTTGTCGTTCGATCGTTGGAGCTATCGCGCGCCCACCGAGCCACCCACCGTCGTCCTCGACACCCGAACGCAGCGCTCCTACGACAGCCACCGGGGGGCGGCGCGGCTCGTCGGCCCTGATGAGCTGGACCGGGTGAAGTACCTGGTACGCGAGGAGGGAGTGACGCCACCGGGACCTGTCATCCTCGTCTCACCGGTGCCCGTCTTCGGGCTGGAGCTGCAGGAGCGGCGCCAGAAGTTCCTCGACGGAAAGCTCGGCCCCTACGAGATCGACTTCGAGGAGTGGCACTCGAACCTGCACGGCCTGACCGACCTGATGCGCTGCCTGGTCGAGGACCTCGGGCTGGCCCGCTGCGTCATGCTCTCGGGCGACATCCACTACGGGCTGAGCGTGGATGCCACCTTCACGGTGGGCGACGCCGAGCTGCGGATGGCCCAGCTGGTGAGCAGCTCGTTCAAGCACAGCGGCGCCGTCGCCAAGCATGCCCTCCACCTCCTGGGGCGGCTGGTGCGGCGCCGGCACCACCGGATTGGCTGGCAGCACGCGCCCAGCTGCGAGGGATCGACGAACCTGGCTCGGCGCCTCCTGCGCCGGCCGGTGAACACCGACGAGTGGGGTGACGCTCCGGTGTTCCTCTCCCCCCGTCTGGCCGGCTGGCTGAAGGTCGACGAGGATCCCGACTACGAGGAGGTCCGTCGCTACGCCCCACCCGAGGAGCGGCCCTCCATGCTCATCGTCGGTGAGGCCAACGTGGGACTGGTCTCGCTCCACGACGACCGTGTCGTGCACCGACTGATCGGCCGCACCGGACCCACCGAGAACGTGACCTACACCAGCACAATCCGGCTGTAGCGGCGGGCCTGCAAGGCGACACCCTCGAGAACCGATGGGCTGGCCCTTACCGCACTCCCATGAGGTCCACCATGAACACCAGCGTCTCGTTGGGCCCGATGGCGCCGCCCGCGCCCCGACTGCCATATCCAAGGTGGGACGGGGTGGTGAGCCGGCGCCGGCCGCCCACCTTCATGCCCGCCACCCCTTGGTCCCAGCCACGGATGACCTGGCCGCCGCCGAGGCGGAAGGAGAAGGTGCTCCGTCACGGCCGAAGCGTACGTGGCAGCCGCACCAGGTCAGGGTGCGAGAAGGGACCAGGCGGCCGGGACCACTCGGTATCGACGTTCGGTGAGCTCAGGGCTCACCTCACCGTCGACGTTGTGGCGTACCGGGTCACCACTGATGCGCACCTCGCGGCCCCGGGCGTGGTGAACGTCGTCTCGACCCAGGTGCTCACCCTTCCGTAGCGCGGTGGCAAAGGACAGCTTGGCCGCGGGGCTGACGGCGTTGACCACCACCACGTCGAGGAGGCCGTCGTCAACTGCCGCTTCGGGGCACAAAGGAGTGCCGCCACCGATGGTCCGCCCGTTGCCGACGCCAACCATCAGCTCCGCAGCGCCGCCGACGGCTTCGCCGTCCACGCTGACCTCCAGCTCCCAGCCCTGGTCCCGCACTGCGGCGATCAGCGCGCCCACGGGGTACGCCAGCGGTCCGAGCTTGCCCTTCAGCGCCTTCGCGTCCTCGGCGGCTTCGGCGCCGAGGCCGGCATGGACCATGTTGACCACCACGCCACCCTCGTCGTCCACCAGCACGTCCAACCGGCGGGGCTCGTTGATGGCGGCCGCCGTGGCCGCTTCCAGGGGATCGAGCGGTAGACCCAGGCCACGGGCGAAGTCGTTACCGGTGCCGAGCGGCACCAGTCCCATAATGGTCTGGCCCAGCTCCCCCCGGTCCCACAGCCGCTGAACGCCGAGGTGCAGGCTCCCGTCGCCCCCGGCCACCACCAGGGCTCTGCCGTCCAGCCGGTCGAGCGCCCGGTCCAGATCTTCGACATCACCCGTGCGCACCAACTCGGTGGGCCCTCGGCCGGCGAGGACGCCGGCGACGGCCTCCAGCTTCTCCTCACCCGACAAGCCTGCCTTGGCACTGGCCACCACCAGGTATTCCATGCCTCCATTGTCCCCCGGTGAGAGCACGGGGGCACTACGGGCGGTCGTCAGACTCCACCCCGGCCTGGGCCGCCACCACCGTCAGGTCCTCGATCCCAGTCACGGTGATGGCGCCGGCTCCGTAGCGTCGGCGCTGGCGGACCTCCAGGCGGCGCGCCACCCGGCTGAGCACCAGGTTCACCCCGATGTAGAGCAGGGCAGCGACGAACAGTGACTGAAGGGGGTTCTGGAAGAACTCACCGGTGTTCCGGCTCTGCCGCAGCAGCTCGGGATAGGCGATCACGAAACCCAACGAGGTGTCCTTGAGCAGGGTGACCAGTTGGCTGACGATGGCGGGCACCATCCGGCGGGCAGCCTGGGGGATGACCACGATCAGCATGGCCTGCCAGTAGCTGAAGCCCAGGGTGTAAGCGGCCTCGGTCTGACCTCGATCGAGTGAGAGGATGCCGGCCCGGAAGATCTCACCCAGGATGGCGCTGTTGTAGACCACGAGGGCCAGCACGACGTACCAGTACACCGGGAGGTCCACGCCGTACTTGGGCAGGGCCAGTCCCGAGAAGAGGACGAGCAGCAGGAGCGGGAACGCTCGGAAGAACTCCACGTAGGCGCCCGCTACCAGGCGGATGGGGGCGGCCCGGGCCAGGCGGCCGAGGGCCAGGACCATTCCCACGGCCATGGCCAGGACCATGGCCACCAGCGCCGCCCGCAGGGTGCCCAGCAGGCCGTTCAGGAAGAAGCGGATGACCGGCCCCTGGGTGAGCGGTTCCCAGCGGTCGGCGTCGAGCTGGCCTGTGGCGGACAGACGCTGCAGCGCGACGGTCATGACGGCGGCGAGCCCGACCCCGGCCACCGCCGAGGCCAGGGCCACGCGCCGGCGGCCACGGGGCCCGAGAACGTCGGCCAGCATGGGGGCCGTCATGGCTGTCCGTTCATCGCTTGATGGCCACGCGGCGCTCGAGAGCCCCTACCAGGAAGCCGGAGGGAAGCGTCAGGAACAGGTAGGCCACGCCGGCGCCCAGGAAGACGGCGACGGGTCGGGCCGTCTGGTTGTTGAGACGGTCGGCCACCTCGGTGATCTCGACCACGGAGATGATCGAGGCGATGGAGGAATTCTTGACGAGGGCGATGAAGACGCTGCCGAGCGGAGCCACCACCGTCCGGAAGGCTTGGGGAAGGACCACCACCGCGAGCGCCTGCGGGAAGGTGAGGCCGATTGATCGAGCCGCCTCGGCCTGGCCCTTGGCCACGGCGTTGATGCCCGAGCGCACCGTCTCGGCCACGAAGGCGCTGGTGTAGGCGGACAGCACGATCACTGCCGAGGTGAAGGCCGAGTACCGGACGCCCACCTTGGTGAACCCGAAGAAGAAGAGCACCATGAGCACGGTCAGGGGGGTGTTCCGGATCGTCTCCACCCAGGTCACGCCGGCGCCCCGCAGCGGCGGCACGGGGCTGACCCTGCACGCGGCCACCAGCGTTCCCATCACCAGAGCGGCGAGGAACGACAGCAGAGTCAGCGCCACCGTCAACGCCATGCCGGCGAGGTACAGGTCGATGTTGTCGAGGACGAGCCTCACGGTCCGACCTCTGGGAGCGTCTAGGAAGCCCTGGTCGTGGAGGTGCTGGTGGAGGTGGTGGAACGCCTCGTGGTGGAGGTGGTGGAGCCTGATGTGGTGGAGGTGGTGGTGGCGGTACCCGAGGAGGCGTAGCGGTCCACCTTCGGCGGGGCCTCACTCTTCAGGCCCAGCGCGCCCAGGGTGGAGTCGAACGCCGTCTTCCACTCGCCGCTGGCGTAGATCTCCTCCAGCCGGTCGTTGAGGAAGTTGCGGAAGGCGTCGTCGCCCTTCTTGATGCCGATACCGTAGGGCTCCTCGCTGAACGGCGCCTCCACCAGCTTGAAGGCCCGCTCCGACCTGCTCGCCAGGCCGGCGAGGATCGGGGCGTCGGTGGTCACGGCCTGGACCCGCCCGTCACGCAGCGCCTCGCCGCACTGCGAGTAGGTGTCGAACAGAGCGATGTCGGCCTGGGGGGCCTTGGCCCGGAGGTTCTGCTCCGAGGTCGACCCCTTGACCGTGCACGCCTTCTTTCCGTTGAGGTCCGTCACGCTCTTGACGCTGCTGTCTTCGGTCTTGACCATGATGTCCTGCCTGGCCACGAAGTAGGGGCCGGCGAAGTCGACCACCTGCTTGCGAGCGTTGCTGATGGTGTAGGTGGCCGCGACGAGGTCAACCTTGCCGTCCTGGATGAAGGGCTCCCGGTTCTTGGAAACCGCCTCCACGAACTCGATCTTGCCCTCGACGGTCCCGGCATCACCGCCGAAGATGGCCACCGCCATCAGCTTGGCGATCTCGACGTCGAAGCCCTCGACCTTGTTGACCGTGGGGTTCTGCTGGCCGAAGCCGAGCTGGTCGAACTTGGTTCCGACCACGAGTTTTCCCTTGGCCTGGATGTTGGCCATGGTCGTTCCCGCTGGGAAGGTCGGAGGGGGCTTACCCTCGGGCGTCACGGTACCGGAGTCGTCATCGCCATCACCACAGGAAGCGCCCACCACCGAGATGGCCAGCATCAGGGCCAGCAGGTATCCGTTCCTCTTCTTCATTTCTCCTCCTTGGTGTTGGTTGCGCTGGGTACGGAAGCCATGGTGAGCGGTCGGCACTAGTGGGCCAGGACCTTGGCCAGGAAGTCCCTGGCCCGGGAGCTCTCGGGGTCGTGGAAGAACCGGTCGGGTGATGCCACCTCGATGATGCGACCCTCGTCCATGAACACCACCTTGCGAGCCGCCGAGCGGGCAAAGCCCATCTCGTGGCTGACCACGATCATGGTGGTGCCCTCTTTGGCCAGCTCGAGCATGACGTCGAGCACCTCCTTGATCATCTCCGGGTCGAGGGCGGACGTCGGCTCGTCGAACAACATCACCTTGGGGTCCATGGCCAGGGCCCGGGCGATGGCGGCACGCTGCTGTTGGCCGCCGGAAAGCTCGGCGGGGTAACGATCGGCCTTCTCGGCGATCCCCACTCGGTTCAGCAGGCTCATGGCCCGCTCACGGGCCTCCTCTCTATGCATCCTGCGCACCTTTATCGGTCCGAGCGTCACGTTCTGAAGGACGGTCTTGTGGGCGAAAAGATTGAAGGACTGGAACACCATCCCCACGTCGGAGCGCAGCTTGGCCAGCGCCTTGCCCTCCTCGGGTAGAGCCACGCCGTCGATCTCGATGGTCCCGCTGTCGATGGGCTCGAGCCGGTTCAACGTGCGGCAGAGGGTGGATTTGCCCGAACCCGAGGGGCCGAGCACCACAACCACCTCGCCCCTATCCACCGTCAGGTCGATGTCCTTCAGGACGTGGAGGGGGCCGAACCACTTGTTCACCTGCCTGGCCACGACCAGGGATTCGACCACGAAGAGAGGTTACTTCCCTTCCTGGTACATAGCGTCGTTCGACGCTGGCGCCTCCCCGGGCTCGGGCGAGATGCAGGTGGCGGCGAGCCACGTGGTGATGGGTACGGAGGCGACGAGACCGATACTTCCCACCAGCGTGCGCACGATCTCGGTGGCGACCACCTCACCATTGGCGACCGAAGCCAGGGACTGGTGGCTGAGGACGAACAGCACCATCAAGGGCATGGACGCCGCCGCGTAGGCAAGGACCAGGGTATTGACGGTGGAGGCCACATGGTCTCTGCCGATGCGCAGGCCCGCGAGGTACAGGCGGCGCCTGCCCATGGTGGGGTTGGCGGCGTGGAGCTCGGCGATGGCCGATGCCTGGGTCACGGTCATGTCGTCGATGGCACCCAGCGCTCCTATGACGACACCGGCCAGCAGCAGGCCGCGCAGGTCGATGGAGTGGGCGGCGGCGGCGAGGAACGTCGCCTCTTCACTGGCGAAGCCGGAGAACTCGGCCAGCTCCACGAAAGCGACGGCAAGGGCGGCCGTGAGTGCCAGGCTGGCCAGGGTGCCGAGAAGGGCGATGGTCGTCATGGCCGTGAAGCCGTGAGCCAGGTACAGGGCGAGGAAGGAGATGGCGGCCGCGCTGACCACGGCCACCCCGATCGGGGTCCGACCGTCGATGATGGCTGGTATGGCAAAGGCCAACAGCACCACCAAGCTGGCCGCGAGGCCAGCGAGCGCGGAGAGGCCGCGCAGACGGCCGAGCACCAGCACGGCCAGAGCGAAGGCCACCGCCAGCCAGAACAACACTGGCTTCCGCTGCTGGTCGGCGAACTGGTACTGAAAGCCGGGCGGAGCGAAAGGCGTGTAGCTCAACACCAGCTTGTCCCCCCGGCTCAGGTTCGCGGTGGCCCGAGACTCCGGGAAGTCGATGTCGACCGATCCATCCTTGTCAGGCCCCTCCAGCAGCCTCAGCGTGACCAGCTCGCACTGGATGCCCGACTCCGGTGGCGTGCCCTGGCATGCCGCGCCGCGAATGGCCTCGACCTCGGCGTCGTAGAAGCTCGCCGGCGCCCCCACACTCTCGATCTCGGGGCGACTGGCTCGATCCCCAGGACGCCAGACGAACATCCCCAACAGGGTGACCACGGCCAGGACGGCAGCCACCAGGTTCAAGATCCGCAAAGTCCGTCTCGGTACCGGCAGGTCGTGACGGTGGGCCACTGATCAGCGACTCAGATGCTCGAGGCCGGCGGGTCGAACAGGGAAGGCTTCGTCACGGGCCATTTTGTCCGCCGGTTTACTACAGTGCCCAGCGCCAGCCGAGCCTGGTGCCCACCATGGGCCCCGGCCGGGTGCTGCAGGCTCAAGAGGAACAACTAGGAGGCAAGCGCCCATGTCCGTTCGCAAACTGTTGGCTGCCACCGGTGTGATGATCGGAGCGATGGCCCTGATGACAGGGACGTCCGGAGCCGCCCACCCACATTTCATCGTGACGCCGAACGGAAGGTGTCATCAGGTGGCGCGGGGACAGACAGCCATCTCCAACCAGGAGCACGGGGGTTATCACCGGTTCCACGAGAACGTGCATCTGGGAGCGACTGAAGGGACCCAGAATCCGGATGCTCTCGGGGATGGCAACAGCAGGGTTCGTGTTTACAAGGACAGCTGCCCAGCGAGCTGAGGATGGGCAGCATTGAACGTCGCAACTGAAAGACCTCAGCAGCGCCGCGCGACCGAGCAGATTCGACGTACAGGGCGCCCCATGCGTGGGGCGCCTTGACGACTCGCGTACGCTACCGACGGTAGCGTCGGGTCGAGGCCTCGAGCGCCGAAGCAGCTCGGTTGGGAGGAGCGGATGAAGCACCGGCCGTTGGCTGTGGTGTTGGCCGTTGGCCTGGCCCTGGCCGCGGCGTGTGGCGGAGGCGGCGGCGATGAGCCATCGCAAGGTCAGGGTTCCCAAGAGGTGCCGTCGTCGCAGCCCGAGACCACGCAGGCGGGTGGAGGGCAGGCGGGTGGAGAAGGGCAGGCGGGTGGAGGAGGAAGGGGTCCTCGGACCATCGCCTTCGTCCCTCCAGGTCCGAGCGATCCGGACACCCCGGTTGGAAACCAGTGGTACGACCAGCTGACTCGGGGCGAATGCCAGCAAGTGCTGAATTTGGTCCGGCTGGCGGGTGTGGAAAGGAGCGAGCAGGCCGATGTCGTGATCTACCGCGGCGCGGCACGGGCCTGCCTGGGTCAGTGGTCCGAGGCCGAGGCCGACTTCAAGCTGCTGACTAACAACCAGCTCCCTTTCAGCGAGAAGGTCTGCGGCCGGAGGCTGGCCTTCGAATGGTTCAAGACCTTGATCATGGCCAGGCGGGCCGATCCTGGCTTCACGCCGAGGTTTGTGCGGGCCGCGCCCCGCCCGCCTTGCAGAACCGGGTCGTCCACCACCGCAACGTCGAGGCCGTCTGGAGGCACGACGCGGACAACCTCTTCGGCGACCACGTCGCCCTGAGGTCGGCACCCTGGTGACCGGGCCGCAGCGCCCGCCTGACGCGTCACCACCGTCCCAGCGGGGCGATGGAGATCCCAGAATCCCGCCGGAGGCGGATTCGGCACCGCTGGCGAGTGGTGACGGCCGTGCCTTCAACCCCGGGGCAGACAGCGCCCCGGCATCTGTTCGCAACATGCTCCAGGTGTTCGGCTCCGTCGTGGCCCCCACCACGCTGCTGACAGCACTGCTGTACTACTTCGGTTGGGCTCGCACGAGCTCTCAGGCACAGTTCCTTGGTCTCGACGACAGCGTCCTGGGCTACTCCACGCAGGACTATCTGCTCCGCAGCATCTCGGCCATGTTCCTCCCGCTCGGCGCCATTCTCCTGCTCGCCCTGGTGTGGGCGTCCGGCCATGTGGCGTTGTCGCGGTGGATGGCCGAGGTGTCGGCTGCTTCAGCTCAACCAGACGCCGTCACGGGCCCCGACCGCCGCCGACCTCCGGTGGTGTGGTTGACGTGGGGGCTCATCGCGATCGGTATGGCCCTCCTGACCCTAGGCCTGCTGGGGGCGGTCTTTCCCAGGCAGGCTCATTACGACCTGGTGACGCCAATGAGCTTCGGGCTGGGCGCGGCCCTGACCAGCTACGGCGTCTTCCTGAGGCGGCGCTGGCTGGCCCGCCCATCGGCGTCGAGCGGCGCTGCGGGTGAAGCCCGCTGGCTGAGCTCGTTAACGGTGACCCTCGTTGCTCTCGTCGTCGCCCTCAGCCTCTTCTGGGCCGTATCCGACTACGCAGGGGCGGTGGGCCGAGGACGAGGGCAGCAGCTCGTCGCCAATCTCGCCCGTCGGCCCAGCGTGGTCGTGTACAGCCCCAAGCGCCTCCAATTCAATTCCCCGGGCGTGAGGGAGACAGCCCTTGAGGATCCCGACGCCGCCTACCGCTTCCGGTACAGCGGGTTGAAGCTGCTGTTTCGCTCCAACGACAAGTACTTCCTCCTGCCGGTCGGCTGGTCAGTGGTGGACGGGTCGACCATCGTCTTGCCCGACACCGAGGCTCTCCGGGTCGAGTTCCGATCCAGTGGCACGAGGAGCGAGGAGTGAACGTCGTCTCTCGGCTAGCCCCGCTGTCAGCAGCGGTGGGCCCGACGGCGCGCTCGTGTCAAGCGCCCCTCCGGCTCGGATGACTCTGGACTACCCAGGAAGGCGATGGCGTAGCGCCACATCCCGTTGCCGCGGCGCACGACGTTGATGGCGTCGCCCGCCAGGACCAGGGCGGTGTCGCCAGCCTGGAGGACCCGCCATGGATCGGCTAGGTACGTGCGCCCGAGCCCCCATGCCTGGACGGCGACACCAGCGATCTCTTCGCGACCACGCGCCTCGTCCAGTCCGTCGCCCACCACGAGCACAGCTCGTGTTTCGAAGAGCTGAGCCAGCGCCTCGTGGTCGCGGAGCACGAAGGCGTCCTCCAGCAGCATCTCGAGCTCTTCTGGCGTTCGCGCTCTCCCCGTCATGAGCGATCCCTAGAACGCCAGCCTGTGCCGCTCGACGATCGGAACTGTCAGGTCGAAGTCGACTTCACAGCCATAGCCAGCCGCCTGCGCCGGGAGCGTCGCCGGATCGAGCTCCTCCCCCAACTGGCGGAAGAGCTCCTCGAGGCCCGCAGGCGAGATGATCTCCAGGATGCGTGCCGGCACTTCACCGGCGTTCCAGAATGTGTGCCACTGCCCACGGGGCTTGAAGATGAGGTCGCCGGCTTGGCCGAGGACCTCCTCCTCGCCCAGCAACGCTCCCACCCAGCCCTCCAGCACATAGCTGTACTCGTCCTCGCGTGTATGCAGGTGCAGCGGAGCGGCCAAGGCCCGAGGCGCCATGCGGTGCTCCACGAGGGCGAAGCCGCCGCCCGAGTCCCGGCCGTCGATCATGAAGCGGTCGCTGGTGCCATCGGGCGGCCCCAGGATCTCGCCGTCCTGCGGACCCAGCACCCGTGCCCCCGCCGCATCACCTGTCTTGCCCGTCATCGGTCCTCCTCCCTCGGTTGGTGAGGGCACCGTACGCTTCGCCGGCGACTCTGCCCATTCCAGAAAAGTGGCATTTTCCGCCTCTGCGCGCAGCCGTAGAGTGCTTCCATGAGTGCGCACGCCAGGCAGCGGGCGTGGGAAAAGATCCCCCTGCTGGCCGGACAGGGTCTCGACCTCGTGTCCTTCTGGCGAGAGTCGTCCGAGGTGCTGGCCAGCGCTGTGCCCTATTACTGGGCGCCGTGCTGGTACACCCTCGATCCCGCCTCTTTGCTGGTAACGAGCCACTTCAACGAGGACATGCCGGAGATCCCCGACGAGTGGCTTGCCCAGGAGTACTACGAGGACGACGTCAACAATCTCGTCGATGTGGCCCGCTCGGCGCGGGGGATATCCACCCTGCACGAGGCCACTGGCGGCGACCCAACCAGCAGCCCCCGCTGGCACGCGAACATGACCCATGGCGGGGACCAGGAATTGATCGCCTCCCTGCGCACGAAGGCCGGTGACGTGTGGGGAGCGCTCGGTCTCTACCGCGAGGTGGGCCAGCCGCTCTTCGAGCGCCAAGAGCTCGAGTTCATCCAGGCGGTGGCGCCCTACCTGGCCGAGGGAGCGCGCCGGGGACTGCTGGTGGGCGAGGCCACCGACCCGGAGGGACCGGATGCGCCCGGCCTGGTTGTCCTCTCGGACACCTGGCAGGTGGAGTCCACCACGCCGGGCGTGGAGCGCTGGATGTCAGAGCTGCCCGACGGTGACTGGGCCGAGGGCAAGCTGCCGTCCTCGGTGCTTTCCGTGGCCGGCCGGGCGCTACGGACCGCCGAATCCCCGGATGAACCGGGTGAGATCGCCGTCTCGCGTGTGCTCTCGCGCTCGGGCACGTGGGTCGTTCTCCATGGCGCGTCCCTCGTCTCCGCCCGCTCCCGGCGCGTCGCCGTCATAGTCGAGCCCGCTCATCCCGCCCGCATCTCCTCCCTGCTCATGTCGGCCTATGGGCTGACCGAGCGTGAGCAGGACGTCACCCGCCTCGTCCTGCAGGGCAACTCCACTACCGAGATCGCCGATCAACTCTTTGTGTCGGCTCAAACCGTCCAGCAGCACCTGAAGGCGGTGTTCGACAAGACGGGGGTACGCAGCCGGCGCGACCTGGTGGGGAAGGTCTTCTTCTCCCACTACCAGCCACGGGTACGCGACAACGAGCGCCGCGCCATCGCGAGCCGACCGCTACGCGGCGGGCCGGTGGCGTGAACACGCCGACGCGAGATCCGGTCCAGGTCATGGGCGACGGCATCGTCGGGCGACGGCGCGAGCTCGACTCGTTGCAGAGGTGGCTCCAGGGCGCCGGCGGCGGCGCTGGTCGGCTCGTCCTGTGCGCCGGGGAACCGGGTATCGGCAAGACCCGACTGGCCCTGGAGGTGGCTGGGATTGCCCTCGCCGGCGGCACCGCCGTCGGGTGGGGGCGCTGTGTCGAGGCCGAGGGTGCGCCGGCGTTCTGGCCGTGGCGTCAGGTGCTCGGATCGCTCGAAGTGGACCCCGACACTGTCTTCGCTGGCCACGTCGAGTCTCCCGAGGACCGGTTCCGGGTCTTCGACGACGTGACCGAGGCGTTGCGCGGTACGGCCGACAAGAGCGGCCTGGTGGTCATCCTGGACGACATCCACTGGCCGATGAGCGGTCGCTGCTCGTTCTTCGCCACCTCGCCGACCGGATCGCCGGGGCGCGGCTGCTCGTCTTCGCCGCCTTCCGCGACGTTGAACCCACGAGCGTCCTTTTCCGCGTCCTCCCCGACCTGTCGCGGTCACCGGCGGTCGAGCGCATCGACCTGCGCGGCTTCGACCTGGCCGAGGTGCGCGAGCAGCTGTCGAGGACGGCTGGGGACGAGTCGGCGGCCGACGCCGGCGCCGTCCTCGACGTCACCGCCGGAAACCCGTTGTTCGTCAGCGAGGTCGCCCGAGCGGTGGCGGACGGGACATGGGGTGCAGACCGGCCGCCGCGCAGCGTGCTCGACGTCGTCGGTGCGCGACTCGATCGTGTCTCCTTCGACTGCCGTCGGTTGGTTCAGGCGGCTGCCGTCATCGGGCGTGACTTCTCACTTTCACTCGCCGCGGCGTCGCTCGACAAACCCCTCACACAGTGCCTTCCACTCATCGACGAGGCGATCGCGTACGGTCTGGTGGACCGCGTCGGGACGGCGGCGACTACCGGTTCGTCCATGCGCTCACCCGCGACGCGGTCGAGGCGTCCCTCACCACCGCCGACCGGGTAGCACTCCACCGTGCCGTCGCCGAAGCCACGGCAGCGCAGTTCGCCGGCGATCTCGCCGATCACCTCACCGAGATCGCCCGTCACTGGGCCCAGCTCGCGCCGTACGGCGAGGCGGCAACCGCCCGCAAGTGGGCGATCCAGGCCGGTGACGACGCCGTGCGACGCCTCGCCTACGAAGAGGGCGCCCGGCTCTATCGGGCCACCTTGGCTTTCGACGCCACGCCGCTGTGCGATGTCGAGCGCTGCCGGGTGCTGGTCGCGCTCGGCCGGGCCGCCTACTTCGCCGGCGATCTTCACGGGTGCGTGGATGCCGCGCTTGGGGCCGCGGACGCGGCGGGCGCGGCGCAGAGTCCCGAACTGGCGGCCGAGGCCGCCCTTGTCCTCGAGGCGCGCTACGTCGGAAGGGCCGAGGACGGCAAGCTCCGTGTCGTCACCCTGTGGCAGTCGAAGACGCACGCCGACCGGTTCTTCACCGAGACGCTCGGCCCGGTGCTGGCCGAGGCACTTGGCCCCGAACCGGTCGGTGTGCCGGAGGCCATCGGCATCGACGTGGCGCGCAGCTACGTCCGGGAGCCGCTCGCTTGAGACCCCGCGGAGAGCCGTACGGACGGCCTGGTCCGGGCATGGGGTTGATGAACAGGCCAGGCCGTCAACGGGAGGCTTCCGGTGGGCCGTGAGGGAGTCGAACCCCCGACCTCTTGCGCGTCATGCAAGCGCTCTAGCCATCTGAGCTAACGGCCCGGGACCTCGAACTTACCATCGGTGTCCCGGGCCGCCCGGGGCATGCACGACGGATGGGCGGGCCGCTCACTGGGTAGAACAACCGGGCACCCGAGGAGCGAACTCCAAGGAGGATGACATGGCCAGCGTCGCGTTCGTGCTCGCAGAGGACTTCGAGGACAGCGAGTTCAAGGTTCCCTACGATCGCCTCCGAGAAGAGGGCCACGAAGTCTCCGTGATCGGGAGCGAGGCGGGCAAGGAGGTCACGGGCAAGCAGGGAGAGGAGTCCTTCACCATCGAGTCCACCCCGGACCAAGTGGACCCCGCCGACTTCGAGGCTCTGGTCATCCCTGGCGGCTACGCCCCCGACAAGCTGCGCATGGACGAGAGCGTGGTCAAGTTCGTCAAGGACTTCCTGACCGCCGACAAGCCGGTTGCCGCCATCTGCCACGCCGGGAGCCTGTTGGTGGAGGCCGACGCCGTGAACGGCCGCACGGTCACGTCCTACCCCTCGGTGCGCACCGACCTGGTCAACGCCGGGGCCGACTGGGTGGACAAGGAGGTGGTGGTCGACGGCAACCTCATCACCTCCCGTGACCCCGGTGACCTGGACGCCTTCTGCTCGGCCATCCTCGAGGCAATCTGAGGGTGTAGAAAGTCGGGGATGTCCGACGAGATCCCCGAAGCCGACGCTATCGAGCAAGCCCAGCCTGCGAGCGGGCCGCCGGCGGCGGAGAGGGCTCCCACCGTCGCGCCCGGCGTGCCCGTGGCCGACGCCCTCGAGCAGGATCAGCCCGCTCGGGGGCCCGTCGTCGAGGAGGAGCCGGGCATCATCGCCACGGAGGCGCCCGAGGCCGACCTCATCGAGCAGGCGCAGCCCGCGCCTCTGGTCGAGGAGGACGAGACGCGGGAATAGCGGCGAGTGGGCGAACACGGCCTCACGTGACCGTCACCGTGGTCCTTCCAGCCACCGGTACCATGGTCGTCCGCGATGACCACAGAGGAAGGAGCCCACAGTGGGCGCATTCGAAGAAGCCAAGGGCAAGATCAAGCAGACCGCTGGCGACCTGACCGACAATCCCGATCTCCAGCACGAGGGCGAGGCCCAGTCCGAGAAGGGCGAGGCCGAACGGGAAGCCACCGAGGCCAGGGCCGAGGCCAGGGCTCGCGATGCCGAAGCCAAGGCCCGCGAGGCCGAGCAGCGGGGTGCCGAGCGCCTGAAGTAGCGCGAGCGTGGGCCTGATGGCCCGAGCCCCCAGGCTCCGGCGAGTGGACTGTTCCTCGCCGGGCATCGTCCGGCGCCGGGCCGGACGTGGGTTCGTGTACCTCCGGGACGAGGAGCGCATCACCGATCCGGAGGTGCTCGACCGCATCCGCGGCCTCGCCATCCCACCGGCGTGGACCGACGTGTGGATCTGCCCGCTGCCCACCGGCCACATCCAAGCCGTGGGAACCGACGCCGCCGGGCGCAAGCAGTACCGCTACCACGATGCCTGGCGGGCGCGGCGGGATCAGGAGAAGTTCGACCACATGCTCGACTTCGCCCGAGCGCTACCCACCCTCCGAGATGTGCTGGTGGAGCACCTGGCCTCCGACCGCATGGACCGGGAGCGGGTGCTGGCCTGCGCCACGCGCCTCCTCGACATCGGGTTCTTCCGCATGGGCACCGAGGGTTACGCCGATCAGAACCAGACCTACGGCCTGGCAACCATCGAGAAGCGCCACGTGCGACTGGCCGACGGTGCGGTGACTTTCGACTACGAGGCCAAGAGCGGCCAGCGCCGGCTCCATGCCGTTGTGGACCCCGACGTGCACGACGTGGTGGAGGCCCTGAAGCGGCGCCGGGGGGGCGGTCCCGAGCTGCTCGCCTACCGCTCAGGTCGGAGGTGGACCGACGTGCGGTCGCCCGACATAAACAGCTACATCAAGGACGTCACCGGCGCCGAGTTCACGGCCAAGGACTTCCGGACCTGGAACGCCACCGTGCTGGCCGCCGTGGCCCTGGCCGTGGCCACCGAGGCCACTTCGCCCACGGCACGCAAACGGGCCGTCACCCGGGCCTTCAAGGAGGTGGCCCACTACCTGGGCAACACCCCTGCCGTGAGCCGGTCGTCATACGTGGATCCCCGGGTGGTGGACCGCTACCGGGCGGGCGTCACCATCGCCCACGAGTTCCCCCGCCTGGGGGAGGGAGCGGCCCTGGGCCAGCTTCCCTTCCACGGACCTGTGGAGGAGGCCGTGGTGGAGCTCCTGGAGGAGGCCGACGATACGAGCCAAGTGGCCTAATGGAGGGCCGCGGTGTTCTCTCAGGACAGGTGGCCCTCCCATCCCTCACGGTTGCCCCCTTCCCCCCGCAGGGAGCGAGCGCAGGCCACCCCGGCGATGGTGCCCTTGGCTGCCGCCACCTGGATCAGCTGCAGCCCGGGCGTAACGTCGCCGGCGGCGTAGACGCCGGCCACGGTGGTGGCGCACTCGTCGTCGACCTCGATGCAGCCCTCGTCGGTGAGGGCACATCCCAGCTGCTCGGCAAAGGCGGTGCGCGGGTGGTGGGCGATGGAGAAGAAGGCCAGCTGGCAGACCAGCAACTGGCCTGACTCCAGACGCACGCCCTCCAGAGCGCCCCGCTCCCCCACCAGCTCCACCGCCTCGTCCTCGAGAACCTCGGTCCCCACCTCGGCCAGGCGCCGTCGGGGTCCCTCTTCCCCCTCGAACGGGCGGCCGTCGGTGACCACGGTGACCGAGCTGGCCCAACCGGTGAGAGTGGCCGCGAACTCGGCGACGTCGGCGCTCCAACCGAAAACCACCACCTCGGCGCCGCTCGCCTCGTAGCCGTCACACGTGGGGCAGTGGAACACGCTGGCGCCGTAATGGTCGAAGAATCCCTCCACCTCGGGGAACCTGTCCTGTACACCGGTGGCCAGCACCACCCGGCGGGCCCGCAGCGGCACCTCTTCTCCTTCGAGTTGGAGGGTGAAGGTGCCGTCGTCCTGGCGTAAGACGCTGTGGGCCCGCGCCTCCAGGACCTCCGTTCCGGGATAGGCCCTCAGCTGCTCTCGTGCTCGCGCCAGCAAGGGAGCGGGACGGATCGGGTCTTCGCCGAGGTAGCCGTGAGACTCCTCGACGTGCCGGTTCCGGTACTCGGTGCTGTCGAGGACCAGGACCCCCCTGCGGTAACGGGCCAACCAGGTGGCGGCGCTGAGGCCGGCCGGGCCACCGCCGATCACCACGGCGTCATGTACACCCGCGTGCTCCACATCTGTGTCCGACACCCGCCGGAACCTAGGGGTCGGCGCTCAGGATCGCCACTGCGTCCGGCGGCAACTCGATGTGTTCTCCGTCAGAGGCCACGGCCGGTGCCGAGCCCAGCACCAGCCGGCCTCTGGCCGCCAGCCGTGTCGGCCCGCGGCCCAGGTTGCAGGCGGTGGTGACAGGGCCCCTCTCCACGACCAGCCAGCGGTCCCGCTCGTCGTAGGACGTGCGGACACGGTCGAGGCGCCCGTCGGAAAGGGCTGGAAGCTGCCGTCGCAGGCGGATCAGCCGGCGGTACCAGTCCAGCAGCTCCCCGTGTCGGGAAACGCGGTCCTCGCCGGCGGGCTCGCCCCAGTCGAGCTTGGAGCGCTCGAACGTCGCCGGGTCCTGAGGGTCGGCGGCGTCACCCGACAGCCAACCGAGGGAGGCCAGATCGCGCAGGCGGCCTTCCCTCGCGGCTCTGACCACCTCGGGGTCCTGATGGTCGGCAAAGTAGCGGAACGGTGTGCTGGCCCCCCACTCCTCGCCTTGGAACAACAGAGGGAGGAACGGCGAGGTCAGCACCAGGGCGGCACCCACCTTCAGCCGGGCTGTCGACATGAGAGCGGCGCTGCGCTCCCCGCCCGCTCGGTTGCCAACCTGGTCGTGGTTCTGGAGGTAGGCCAGGAATCGAGAGCCCGACAGCGTCGGGTCGTGGCGGCCGTGCGAGCGCCGCCGGCGGGTTGAATACTCGCCGGCGTAGACGAAGGCCCGCTCGATGGCCAGGGCCAGGTGGCCCATGGTGCCGAAGTCGGCATAGCACCCCTCGCCCTCATCCGTGAGGACGGCGTGCAGGGCATGGTGGAAGTCATCGCTCCACTGGGCGTCGGCCCCGTAGCCGCCCACCTCCCGCCGGCGCACCACTCGGGGGTCGTTGAGGTCGCTCTCGGCGATGACCACCGTGTGGCGGCCCAGGTGAGCGCTCACCTCCTCGGCTCTGATCGACAGCTGCTCGACGAGGTGCATCGGCGAGGTGTCGAACATCGAGTGCACCGCGTCCACCCGGATGCCGTCACAGTGGTAGTCCTCGAACCACATGACGGCGTTGTCCACGAAGAAGGCGCGGACCTCGTCGCTGCCGGCGCCGTCGAGGTTGACCGCCGGCCCCCATGGAGTGCTGCGCCGGTGGTCGAGGTAGGGCCCATAGCGCTGCACGTAGTCGGCGCCCGGCCCAAGGTGGTTGTACACCACGTCCATCACCACTCCGAGGCCGCGGGAGTGGCAGGCGTCCACCAGGCGCTTGAGCCCGTCCGGACCGCCGTAGGCGTGGTGGGGGGCGTAAAGGGCCACACCGTCGTAACCCCAGCCCCGGGAGCCCGGGAACTCGGACACGGGCATCAGCTCGACGGCGTCGATCCCGAGGTCGACGAGGTGGTCGAGCCTGGCGATGACGGCGTCGAAGGTGCCCTCGGGTGTGAACGTGCCGACGTGCAACTCGTAGAGCACCGCCGATGGGAGGCACAGACCACGCCAGGCGCCGTCGGTCCAACCGAAGGCGCCGTGGTCGACCAGTCTCGAGGGGCCGGCCAGGCCGTGCGGCTGCCACGGCGATCGGGGGTCGGGCAGCCGATCGCCGTCGATCACGAACCAGTAGTCGCTGGCCGCCGCCGCCCAGCTCACCTCGGCCCCGTGCCAGCCGCCGCTGGTCGGCTCCATGGGCGCCTGGCGCCCGTCGACCTCCAACACCACTCGCCGAGCCGAGGGAGCCCACACGTCAAAGGCGGTCACCGCCGGTGCCGCACTACTGCAGGCGCTGCAGGAGGACCACGCTGTGGGACTCCAGCGTGATGGCTTCACCGGCCTTCAGCGCATCTCCGGGCTCCTCGCCGTCGGTCGTGTCGACGACGCCTACCCACTGTTCACCGAAGGACTGGTCCGGCAGGACGAAGAGGAGCGGCTCGTGGTGAGCATTGAACAGCATGAGGAAGCTGTCGTCGCTCACCGCTTCCCCGCTGGCGTCGACGTCGTCGATGGTGTCGCCGTTGAGGAGCACGCCTATCGACTTGGAGAACTCCCCCTCCCAGTCGGCCTTGGCCATCTCCGTGCCGTCGGGGCGCAACCAGGCGATGTCGGGGGGCCTTCCCCCTTCGGACCCGCGGCCTCGGAAGTGCCGGCGGCGACGGAACACGGGATGACGGCGTCGAAGCTCGATGAGACGCCGCGTGAACTCGAGCTGGGCACGGTCCACCGCCTCCCAGTCGAACCACGAGATCTCGTTGTCCTGGCAGTAGGCGTTGTTGTTGCCACCCTGAGTGCGGCCCAGCTCGTCGCCCCCCAGCAGCATGGGGATGCCTTGGGAGATGAACAGGGTGGTGAGAAGGTTGCGCCGCTGGCGGGCCCGCAGGTCCAGCACCTCCGGGTTGTCGGTAGGGCCTTCCACGCCACAGTTCCAGGAGCGGTTGTGATCGCTCCCGTCGCGGTTGTCCTCACCGTTGGCCTCGTTGTGCTTGTGCTCGTACGACACCAGGTCGGTGAGGGTGAAGCCGTCGTGGGCGGTCACGAAGTTCACGCTGGCCCAGGGCCGTCTCCCCTTGCTCTGGTACAGGTCGGCGCTGCCGGTGAGCCGCCATGCGAACTCGCCGAGCGTGTGGCTGTCCCCTCGCCAGTAGGAGCGCACGGAGTTGCGGTACTTGTCGTTCCACTCCGACCACAGCGGCGGGAAGTTCCCCACCTGGTAGCCCCCTTCACCCAGATCCCAAGGCTCGGCGATGAGCTTGGCCTGGCTGACGACGGGGTCCTGCTCGATGAGGTTGAAGAACGCCGACATCTGATCGTAGGGGCCGGACTGGCGGGCCAACGTGGAGGCCAGGTCGAAGCGGAAGCCGTCGACGTGCATCTCCTCCACCCAGTAGCGAAGGCTGTTCATGATCAGTTGGAGCACATGGGGGTGGCGCATGTCCAAGGTGTTGCCCGTGCCCGTGGTGTCGCCGTACAGGCGAGGGTCCTTGTCCACCAGGCGGTAGTAGCCGGCGTTGTCGATGCCCTTGAAGGCCAGTACGGGCCCGAGGTGGTTTCCCTCGCCGGTGTGGTTGTAGACGACGTCGAGGATGACCTCGATGCCGGCGTCGTGCATGGTCCTCACCATGTGCTTGAACTCCTGCACCTGCTCGCCCCGCTGACCGCTGGAGCTGTACTCGTTGTGGGGCGCCAGGTAGGCGATGGAGTTGTAACCCCAGTAGTTGCGCAGGCCACGGCGCTCCAGGTGGGCGTCGTGGACGAACTGGTGGGAGGGCAACAGCTCCACTGCCGTGACTCCCAGCCTGGTGAGGTGATCTACGGCAACCGGGTGGGCCAGGCCGGCATAGGTGCCTCGGAGCTCCTCGGGGATGTCAGGGTGGCGGGCGGTGAAGCCCTTCACGTGGACCTCGTAGATGACGGCCTCGTCGTAGGGCAGGTCGGGGTGCCGGTCGTGGTGCCAGTCGAACCAGGGGTTCACCACCACCGCCTTGGGCATGTACGGCCCGCTGTCGAGATCGTTGCGGTCGAGATGGTGGCCCTCGAGGTCGCCCGCCGGGGGCTCGGGGCCGGCGAAGCGACACGGGAAGAGAGCCTCGTGCCATTGGACCTGGCCCTCCACCGCCTTGGCGTAGGGGTCGAGCAGGAGCTTGGCCGGGTTGCAGCGGTGGCCATGCTCGGGTTCGTACGGGCCATGGACCCGGAACCCGTAGCGCTGGCCCGGGCCCACGCCGGGGAGGTACCCGTGCCAACAAAGGGCGGTGACGTCGGGGAGGTCCACCCTGCTCTCGGTCCCGTCCTCGGCGAAGAGGCACAGCTCCACCCTCGTCGCCGCCTCGGAGAACAGGGAGAAGTTGGTGCCGGACCCGTCGTGGGTGGCCCCGAGCGGGTAGGGGTGGCCGGGGAGCACCTTCACGGCAGCCAACCTATCGGGACTCGGGAATACTGGGGGCCATGGCAGACGAGACGGAAGAGGCCGACGACCGGGCCACGTCGGTGCCTCTCCCCACCGAAGAGGGAGGCGAGCGGGTCATCGCCCAGCAGAACGCTGGGCCGGACGCCGAGGGCGGCAGCGCCGAGTGGCCGTCCCCGCAGGCGGCGCCCGCCGGGCC
>JALZJC010000081.1 GCA_030859945.1 Actinomycetota bacterium
TCAACGGCCAGCCTCTCCGTCGGGGCACCTTCTACGCCGCCTGGAACAAGGCCACCAAAGCCACCGGTCTGGAAGGGCTGCATCTGCATGACCTTCGACACACCGGAAACACTCTCGCGGCCGCCACAGGCGCCAGCACCAAGGAGCTGATGGCTCGCATGGGCCACTCGTCACCCAGGGCAGCGCTCATCTACCAGCACGCCACCAGGGATCGAGACGAGGCCATCGCCAGCGCCTTGAGCGACCTGGTCAGCCAGGTGGCAGCCAAGCCTCCCCCGCCGGTGACATCGCTGGCTGACTACGACGTCGGCGAACCAAACGACGGCCCCAAGTAGGCGCAATGCTTCAGAGCCGCGCTCTGGCGCCACAGGACGAGGTTCACGTGGTCGCCCGGACGAGGTGCCGTATAGGGAACCAGCCAGCTCGCTGACCAGGGCAACGGGCTTGGCTTACCGATCGACGGGACGGGGTGGCGCCAGTACGGCAGATCTGGCGCGGTCCGGGCAGCTCTTCCGGATACCATGATTCACGTGAGCCAGCTCGATCCGGCGGCCCGAGAGCAGCTAGAGGTGCTCGAGGACGAGGAGCGCGCCTGGCTCGAGGAGCGTCTCCAGGAGTACCGAGATCTCCTCGCATACCTGCACGACCATTGAGGCGTCCCACGCTTGGTCTGGCTGTCGCGTTCAACCGCGCTGTCCGACAAGATGACGAGTGGTGGGATGAGCCGGACGACCTCGAACGGGTCGAGCGAGCGTTGGCGAAAATCGACGACATCGATGATCCAGTTCGGGCGGCCGGAGTTCTCGCCTATCGCATCGCTCGGGCGCAAGCGTTCGGTGAAGGCAACAAGCGTACCGCCCTGCTGTTGGCGCGCTGGGTGCTGGATCGGAATGGGCTCGACGGCCGTGCCTTCTTGCCGCCGAACGACTGGGCGCTCGCTGATCTCCTCGTCAAGGCAGCGTCCGGGCTCAATGTTGAAGCGGATGTCGTCGACCTGCTCAACGCACGGCGGTAGTCGACAGCCGACAAGGCATCCGAAGGGAGGAACGTTTCGAAGCTGCCGATCGGCAGTTCTGGTGTTGCGAGACTTCCTCCCATGCAAGTCTTGGCGACACAGGCTCGGGCTTGTGTTGGTCGGAGCGGTCCCGATGCGAGTGGTCTCGACATAGCTCGGTGACGGAGTCATCGCGCTCCCTCCTCTACTACTCGTACGCCGTGGGCGACCGCATCGAAGCCGTCGGGCCAGATCGTCTCCGGCCGACATTCCGCCCCTCGGAAATCCGCTCCTTCGAGAAGCGCATCCCTAAGATCGCAGCCACGCCAGCCCCTCGAAGTCGCTCGCGACACCAAAGTGGACGTATCGCAGGTCCGTGTGACGCAGATCCGCATTCCGCAGGTCACAAGCCGAGACCCTCGCCCCTCGCAGCGTGGCGCCGCGAAGGTCAGCCCACCGAAGCTCCGTCCTGAGGAAATGGGTGTCGCGGAGAGTTGCAAGGCGAAACGACGTACAGCTGAAGATGTACCGGATGAAGGACTGGTTAGTCAGGTCAGCGCTCGACAGATCCGCTCCCCGGTAATCGTGGCCAGGCAAGGGGACAAAGGCCGACGCAACGTCCGACCGGATGCCAGTGAGAGGGCCACGCACGGCGATGAGCGCTACGGCGTCGCTGCCGGGTCAAGCTCGGTCCCCTGGTCAGCGCCGGTGAGGTCTCCCGGGTGCACGACCTCGTGGAGGACGCCGTGAGCAAGGGAGCCCGGGTGCTGGCGGGTGGCGAGGCCGGCGACGCCTACCACCAGCCCAGCGTGCTGGTCGACGTGACTCTCGGCGCCGACATGGTGTGGGAGGAGACCTTCGGGCCGGTGCTGGCCGTGGTGCGGGTGGCCGACCTGGACGAGGCCCTGTCGGTCGCCAACCGGTCCCGCTACGGCCTCGATTCCGCCGTGTTCACCTCCGACCTCGCCGAGCGGGCCTGGCACGCGGCCCGGTCCCTCGAGTGCGGCCAGGTGACCGTCAACGACGCCCCCAAACACGGCGTGGGCCACTTCCCCTTCGGGGGGCACAAGCCTGCCTCGGGCATCGCCTTGAGGGTCTCGGCTACTCCATCGACGAGTGCACGGTTCTCAAGACCGTGGTCCTGCCGGAGTGACCCCGGTGGGAGGTGTTGACTTCGGTGGCGGTCCAGCCTAGACCTCACCGTTGAATTTCTGGCAGTGCGGGTGAGCACAAGCAGGCGCACGAAGCGGGGCGGGCCACGTTCGGTCTGCTGCGAACGAGGGGGAAGCGAAATGCGATGGAGACGACCGGCCAGGCGGTGGTGCATTGCGGTGAGCATCGTCGCTGTCTACTCACTGACTCTCACCAGCCCAAGCGGGGCGGCGCCTGTCGGTGTCGAGAAAGAGGCCTGCAAGGACGGTGCCTGGCAGGTACTGGCCGACGGAGGCGGCAGGCCCTTCAAGAACCAGGGAGAGTGCGTGGCGGCCGCCAACCGCGGCGACGCCTTCCTGTACCCACGCTTCGTCGAGGCCCAAGCGCAGCGGTCGCATTGGAACCTCATCGTCAGCTTCCGTGAGGTGGGCCTGGTTTCGGGTAGCCAGGTCCAGTACTTCGCCGGGGCCACCCTCACCGTGACCGACCTGTGCCGCCCGTTATCGGGATCGGGCACGGCAGTCACCAGGAGCTACTCGACGACCGTCCACGACTTGACGACCTTCACCGCCGAGCGAGGTCAGGTGACTGGCTCCTTGGAGATCCGAGTGGCGGACAACAACGTGCGCAGCCCGTGCGTGTTCCCCACGGAAAAGGGTACGGCTTTCCCAAGCTTCGCCTACAGCGACGTCTATCTCGTGGACGTGACCAACAGGGTCGTGCAGCCCATTCCGGGCACGTACTGAGAAATCTAACGAGGCCAGCCTCGGACCGCCGAGACCAGCGATCGGTGAGTGACGTACGGTTTGGCTGAACTGGGACCGACGGTCCGAGCCTGCCTAGAGGCAGGCCTAGATCTCGAGAAGTCATTGTCCGCGAGTCAAGTTTCGCATCGAGATCAGGCCGCGAGGTTGAGCATGCTGTCGACGACGGCGTCGACTTGGACCAGAGCGCGGTCGATTGGCGAGGAGCGTGATGGGCCTGCCGCCGCAGTGAGCGCCGGCCGGAGCAGGCGGTCGTGGGCCCGACGGAGCACGACGGAGGCGTGGAAGCCGAAGTCGGTGACTTGGTAGCGGTGGGTGCCGGGAATGCGCTCGATCAGACCGTGCAGGCGAAGGCGGCGCAGGTCATAGCTCATCTTGCCCTGGGTCAATGAGTCGGGCGCGAGGCCCAGGAGCGGGGCCAGGTGACCCCGCAGATCGCGGTTGGCGAACCCGTTGGGCAGCAGACGGAAGATGACCAGCGACGCCAGCAATGCCTGCACTCGTGGATCGGTGAAGCGCATGGCCGGCACTCGTTGACCGTCGACGACAGCCGGGGAGCTGACCGCGGCGAAGACGTCCTCGCCGTGCCAGGGATCGTGGCTGGTTCGTTGGACGTGCAGGAGACGTCGGTTGGCGTCGAAGCCGACCTGGCCCAGGGCGGGCAGGTTGTGCAGCCGTTTGCCGATCCCGAAGTCACGGGTGTCGTTGACGGTCATCTCGGTGCGGAGGGCCCGTCCCTCCTTGTGGTACTGCTTCAGCTTGGAGCGGCGGTAGTAGACGTGCAGCGAAGGGGTGACGCCCTCGGTGATGACCCGGGTGCGGAACCGCCCCGGGGTGCGGCGGCGTCGGCCCATCATCACCCGACGGTCGAACACCAAGCTGACCTGGTCGGGGCGGCCGATGCCGAGGTTCTCCCGGATGACGTCTTCGAAGAACACCCGTCCCGACACCGGGCGGTCCAGCACCTGGGTGAGGGAGAACTCGGCCTGCAGCACGGACAGGTCGTAGCGGTAGCCGGCTCGTCGGTCGGCGGGAGTGAAGGGATGGGGCAGGCGGGCCAGCCACTTGCGCACGAAGGCCTCGATCTTGGCGGGGCTGAGGGAGGAGCAGATTCGCTGCAGCAGCTCCGGCTGGTCACAGGAGAGGAAGCCGTTGTCGAGAGCCTCGAAGTCGATGCCGGCCTTGGCCGCCTGGCGCTTGGCCCACTCGTGTCCATTGATGCACACCTTGGCCGTGTAGGGGAAGTAGGTGGCGAACTTGATGAAGAACGGGCCGAAGTCGTCGTCGAAGCCGTAGAAGTAGAAGTGGTTGACCATGGCCGTGTCGGCCACCAGCCACGGGTAGGTCTTGCCCGTCACCGGGTTGCGACGCTTCTGGGTGCGAAAGACGTTGGTCTTCTCCTGGGCCCGGCCCACGAAGAGAACGCCCTCGGAGCCGTCGTGGTCCGCCAGGTAGCCATGGGCGATGTCGTCCTTGCGCTCGCCCTTGCGGAAATGGACGAGGTCGACGCCGTGGTCGTCGATGAAGCGGTGGATGGAGGCCACGAAGTCCTTGGTCATGGGGTCCATCAACGCCGACGACACGAACGGCTGGCCACGGTGATCCCGGAAGAAGTAGGCGATGCCGTTGGCAAACATGAGCTTGGGCACGTACAGGTTCATGTACATGCGGTCGATGCACTCCAGCTCCCACACCACATGGTCGGCGAGGACATCGGCGGCACTGCGGGCTAGCGTCACGGCGGGCTCCGGTCGTCGTTGGCCTGTCGGCCACCAACCGCTTCGGGCGGTTCACGGCGAGGGTCCACACCTCGCAATCAGCAGTGCGCTCGACCGGAGCCCGCGTCCTACCGGGACTTCGCCCCAGCCCACCCCTACGATCACCGACGTGAGAGCGCCGCCAACACCGCCTCGTCGGGCTGGGGCGAAGCCCCGTTAGCCGCGATCGTTCACGAGAAGTCCGGAGCGAGGGACCGCTGTCTTCAGAGCCTCGAGGGTAGCGGCGAGCGAGGCATAGAGCGGTTCAGCGGAACCGCCGAGATGCATTGAGCCACCTGTCGAGAGCTCAGGGGGTCTCGATAGGTGGCGTCGGGACGCGCTCGTCCGACCCGGCGGCAAGTGGCTGCTCGGTGAGTCTCAGATGCCGACGGTGCTCAATCGCCTGTAGGAGCGGAGCAGGTCATCCGCCCACGGCCAGTGCTTCGGGAGGCGGAGGATGACACGCCGGGCCCGGCGCACGATGCGGGCGCCGACGTGCAGCAACCGGTAGCGGAGGCTCTTCGGTTCAGCCCGAGCGAGGTCGCCGTCGAGACAGAGGTTCCGTAGCCAGGCCAACAGGTCGGCACCGGCAAGCACGAGCTCCAGCCAGGCGGCATTGGCGGCGAAGGCGGTGAAGGGCATGCGGTCCAGTCCGGTGTCTCGCAGCGCCTTGATGCAGTTCTCGACCCGGGCGTGGCGACGCTGGCGCAGTTCGAGGCCGAGAGCGTCGCCCTCGCTGTTGGTGAGGGTGATCTGGTGACGCCATCCGTCGGTGTCCCACAGGCGCAGCTGGGCGCCGGGATGGGGTTGCTCGCGACGGCAGATGGCCCGTGTTCCCGGCGGCCAGGAGGCGAGGTCCACGTCGAGCTCGGCCACCTCGCCGGCATGGCGGGCCTCGCCAGCGGCGTTGACGGCGGGAGCCCAGGCGTCGGCGGGAACGGCGGCAATGGCCTGGCGCAGGGCGTCGTTGACCCGTGCGTAGACCGAGAACTCGACGTTGCGCTCCACCAGCCCGTCGATGAAGCCGGCCACGGCGCCGGCGCTGTCGGCTCGCACCACCATGCGATGAGCGACGGTGGCGGGATCATCCCCAGGGCGGTGCCCGGCCCGGTACTCCTCGGGCAGCTGTTCGATGGCCAGGTCGACGGCGGCGAGCTGGTCGGCACCGGAGTTGGCGGTGGCGTTGCCCGCCCGCAAGAGGCCGGAGAGGGCCTCGCCGGTGGCGTCGAGGAAGCAGAACATGGGATGGAAACCGAACCCGCCCTTGGAAGTGAGAGCTGGCCTGCTCCTTGTTGGGCGAGTGCACCTCGATCAGCGCCGCGTCCACATCGAGGACCACCTCCTCAGGGGCGCCCCCGCCGGCCCATACCACGGCCCTGGCGCTGGCCCGGGCCCGGCGCAGGGCGTCGAGCACGGCGTCGTCGATGTCGTGCACCGCTCGCCACGTGGTGGGCGCGGAGGCCACATCGCCGAACAGCGCCGGTTGATCTCGCAGCGCAGCAAGGTCGGACACGCACTCGCCGCCGCCGGCCAGCATCACCGCCAGCTGGGTCAAGAGCTTGCCCCGGTCATGGCCCGGTGCCCGCTCGCCCGACCACGGCACGGCGGCTGAATAGGCCGAAGTGAGGCCAGCCCGATCGGCCACATCACCGAGAAGATGCAGGCCCACCTGCGAGGCGACCTGGCAGTCGCCCTCCATCACCACGACCCGCTCTGATGCCTTGGTAGCGTTCACTTCCGAGGTGCCCTCCTGGTTTGGGTTCTGCTGCTGTCGACTAGCGCAGTTTCCCTTGCCGGGAGGGCGTTTTCGCGGACCGTCAGGCTTTAGCGATCGATGCGACGCGAAAGATCAGGGTTAGCGGTAGGGGGTGCTGGGATGAGCTCAGCATGCAACATCAACGACCTCCTTCAGGGCCATTTTGATCACGTCCCTCCAGAAGTCGGACTCATGCTGACCGTCGGCGGTATCGTCCTTGGCATGTTCGGCTTGGCCGTCTGGAAGGCAACCGGTCGCTGAGTCGACTTTCGCTGGCCCCTTCTAGGGGGGCTCCGTCACCGCGGGTTGACGCGCCCGAATGCCCGCTCTGGAGCGTTCTCGCGCTGCGAGAAGCGGCGCGCACTGGTTGCCATCACCGAGCAGGAATGCGTCACTGTGCACGCGGCGCTCGAAAGCGACGCACGGGAACCAGCCCGATCAGAGGTCGATACCGAAGTCCACGCCGAGGTCGGGGCCTAGCTCAGGACCATGGTCGAGCCCTGGAGCAGGGCGAATACCGAGGTCGATGGTGCGGAGATCGAAGCCGGCGGTCAACTCGACGCTGGGATCTGGCAGCTGAGGGTCCAGGGCGGCCAGCTCGGCGTCGAGGCGGTCCAGGCGGCGGGCGGCCTCGGGGTGCGCCCCCAGCCAGTCCTCTCGCTCGGCCTTGGCCGCAGCCAGCTCGTCACGGCGCTCCTCCAGTCGGTCGACCTCGGCGGCCAGGCGATCCCGCTCGAGTCCCCCTAGGCGCTCGAAGCGGGCCGAGGCCTCCGCCTCTCGCTCCGCCCAGGCCTCAGCCTGGCGCCGGTAGGCGCGCCGCTCGCGCCACCCGCTGCCCGGGGAGGCGGCGTAGCTCTCGGCCTGTGATCGGTAGGCCCGGGCGGCCAGCAGGGCGCGGACAGCCCGGCCCACCTCGCTGCGCTGATGGCGGCCACGGCCGGCCTGAAGCTCCTCGCCGTCCCGGCGGGCCGCGGCCAGCTCGACCTTGACTCGAATCAGCTCAAAGCTCGGATCGGCGGGGATGGCAGCGGCTACGGCCTGGCGCTCGGCGCTGAGGCGAGCCCGCTTGAGCGAGGTACGAAGCTCGGCCGGGGCCGCCTCGTCTCGCTCCACGGCCAGGGGGGTGGTGGCCGGCGTGCCCGAGTCGATGGCCCAACGCTGGCGGCGCTCGGCGCTCCACTCCCGGACCAGGTCCTCTGTGGCCTGCTCGACGTCGTCTGCCACCACGTAGGCTACCGAGCGCTCCCGGGCCCGGCTCATGCCTACATAGGCCAGCTCCCGTCCCCCGCCGTCCTCGAAGCGATGCGCCGTGTCCAGCGTCGCTCCCTGGCTGCGGTGCACGGTGAGGGCGTAGCCGTGGGCCAGGCGATCCGGGGCCAGTTCGTCTGGACCGAAGCGCTGGGTCCTCCCGTCGTCCATTCGGGCCATGAGGCTCTGATCCCTAGGGTCGACGGCGATGACTTGCCCCTGCTCGCTGGTGACCAGCTGGCCCTCGGCGCCGGGAGCCAGGGTCACGATCCAGTCGCCGGTGGCGTAGCGGCGTTGGCCGACCACCACCTCGTCCTCGCCCAGGTAGCCCCTGGCGGACATGACCTCACGGCCCCGGGCGTTGAGCTCGGCCACGTTGGCCCGCCGCCAGGCGAGCATGGCGGCGTCGGCCCCGGCGTCCACGTCGGCGGCCCAGGCCGCCACCACGGTGTCGAGGGCCTGGTCGCGTGTGGGGCAGGCCACGAGGCGGCCACGGGCCTCGTACCAGGCCACGGCGGCATCCACCTCCCCGGAGCGCAGCTCGCCCAGGGCGGCCCGCTCCTCGGGGTCGGACTGGCGCACGTTCTCGTCCAGCACGTGCACGGCGTCGGCGTGGCGCTCGAGGAGGGCGCCCAGGGCGCCGCCCGGTCCCACCGAGCCCAGCTGGCGGTCGTCGCCCACCATGACCACCTTGGCCCCGGCCGCCTCGGCGGCCACCAGCAGGCCCAGCAGGTCGGCGTCGTCGGTCATGGCCGCCTCGTCCAGGATGACCACGGAGCGGGCGCTCAGGGAGAGCCTTCCGTGGTCCAGGCGCCACAGCAGCGAGGCCAGGGTCCGGGACTGGGCGATGCCGGCCTGGCGGGCGAGGGTGCGCGCCGCCTGGCCCGAGGTCGAGGTGCCCACCACCTCATAGCCGGCCGCCTCGAAGGCGGCCCGGGCGACGTTGAGGGTGGTGGTCTTGCCCGAGCCGGCCACGCCCACTACCAGGTCCAGTCCCCGCCCCGAGGTGCACATGGCGATGACGGCGTCGCTCTGGCCCATGGTGAGGGCCCTCCCCCCGAGGCCAGCTTGCGCCTCGGACATGGCCCGGTCCAGCACCGGGAAGGCCACCGCCGCCGCATCGCTTCGCCCCGCCTGGGCCGCCACCCTCTCGGCGATGGCCGCCTCGACGGCGATGACCGAGGCGCAGGCGTAGGCGCGTTCCTTGGCCCCGGCCACGTGCAGCAGGGGGATGGTCTCGGCGTCGGCCAGCACGGTGTCCACCACCCGGTCCAGCTCGGTGGGCTGCGCGCCATAGAGGGCGGGGGCCACGGCCACGACCACGTCCTTGCGGGAGAACACCTTGCGGGTGGCCAGTGGGCCGTCCGGGGCCAGGACTTCGGCCACCAGCGCCGACATCTCCTTCTGCTCCAGGCGCTCGGGGCGCAGGGCCCGCTCGGCGCCGGCCCGCTGGACGGAGGACAGCAGCTCGTCGACGGGGTAGCCGGCGTCGGCCAGCTCGCCCTGCCAGTGCCAGACCAGGTCGGCCACCGGCCTGTAGGCCTTGGCCCGGCGGGTGTCACGGGCCGCGACCTGGCGAGCCTGGTAGGTGTCATAGCCCTTGGCCGCCACCGCGGCGGTGATCTGAACGGCCCGCTTGGAGTGCACGTCCAGGGCCTCCTCGGGGATGCCGTCGATGGCCCAGTGGCCGAGTCGCCCGGAGGGGCCGTCGTCGGGGCGGATGGCATAGCCCAGCTCGACGGCCACCGCCGCCGAGGCAACCCGGCCCACCATGGTGGCGGCATGCACGTGCTCTCGCCACAGAGCCGTGTCGGCCGCCTTGTGGCCGCCGGTTTCGTCGGCCATGTCCACCACGTTGGCCACCAGCACGTGGTCATGGGG
>JALZJC010000083.1 GCA_030859945.1 Actinomycetota bacterium
CCCTTGGCCCGCGCTGCGGCCGGCACCCCGTAGTGGTGACGGAACAGCTCGTAGGTGCCGTCGACCAGGTGCACCAGAGTGGCCCTCACCGCCGGTTGGGGCTCACTCCTGGTGGGTGTGGGGCGGCTCCACGCTGCCGCCCAGGGCCCGCCACACCGCCTGGACGGTTCCGTACTCCTCGTCGGGCGGGAGCTCGTAGAGGGCCTGGATCAGGTCCTCGGGGGCGTGGTCGGCCTCGGCGGCGGCCAGCAGCTCGTCCCGTCGGGCCGGGAAGTGGGCCCCGGCCAGATGGCGGGACAGCTCCGCCCGCTTCTCCACCTCGGCGTCGGTGATGTCCACACCCGGGAGGGGGTCGTCGAACCGCCTCCCGGGCCCGACCGCCGGGTCCTCCTGGAGACGCCCTTCCTGAGCCCTCGACTCCTCGGGGGCCCCGCGAAGAAGGGAGTCCACGTCGTGGGCCATGGCCTCGTCGACTCTAGGGCTGTGCTTGTTGCTCTCACGGTCCATGCGTGCATTCTGCCCCCGGCGGGGCCCGGCACGTACTGCGAGCTACGCCTCCACGTCCCGGCGTCCCTGGAGCGCTCGGCCGAGGGTCAGCTCGTCGGCGTACTCGAGGTCGCCTCCGACGGGCAGGCCACTGGCGATCCGGGTGACCCGCAGGCCGGCGGGAGCCAGCAGGCGGGCCAGGTACATGGCCGTCGCCTCACCCTCGATGTTGGGATTGGTGCACAGGATCACCTCCGTGATCCCCTCGGCCTGCACCCGGGCCAGCAGCTCCCGAACCCGGAGCTGCTCGGGGCCGATGCCCTCGATGGGGCTGATGGCGCCCTGGAGGACGTGATAGCGACCCCGGTACTCCTGGGTCTTCTCCACGGCCACGATGTCGCGCGGCTCCTCCACCACGCACACCACTGCGGGGTCCCTTCGGTCATCGAGGCAGATGGCGCACGTCTCGCCCTCGGCCACGTTGAAGCACCGGCGGCAGAAGGAGATCCGCTCCTTCATCTCGGTGATGGCCCGGGCCAGGCGCAGTGCGTCCTCCTTGGCCAGCTTGAGGAGGTGGAAGGCGATTCGCTGCGCCGACTTGGGCCCGATCCCGGGCAGGCGGCCCAGCTCGTCGATCAGGTCCTGGACCGCGCCGGCGTACAAGAGCGCCGGCCTACGGCTCGGGAGGCCCGCCCGAACCGGCCTCCCCGGGGCCTACAGCACCTCCGCCGAGGCCGCCCAGATCGAGGCCGCCGAGCGTCTCTTGACCGACGCTTCGAGCGCGAGCGACGGCGTCGTTGCACGCAGCCAGCACCAGGTCCTCGAGCATGGAGGCGTCATCCGGATCCACCGCTCGGGGGTCGATGGTCACCGATTGGAAGGTCATGTCACCCGCGACCCGCACCTTGACGACCCCTCCGCCGGCCTGGCCCTCCACCACCTGCTCGGCCGCCGCCGCCTGAGCAGCCAGGACCTGGGCCTGCATGGTCCGGGCCTGCTCGAGCAGAGTCTCCATGTCGAAACCCTCGTTCATAGTCGTCCGACCCTCACGGGGTGACCTCCTCGGCGCCGGGGAACGCCTCCATCAGGCGGTCCTCGGCCGAGACTACCGGTGGGACCACCTCGCTCCTGATCTCTCCGGACATCTCCTCCTCCGCCCCGTCCTCGGCGGGCGCGTCGTGGGCGGTCGTGGGCTCAGCCCTCTCCACCACCAGGCGGAGAGGCACCGGAGTCCCAAAGTGGGCGGACAGGGCTGCTTCGACCTCGGCCCTGACGTCCTCGCAGCGGTCGCGGTGGAACTCGTTGGGGAGCCAGAACAGGGCCTGGCCGCCCTCCACCGCCAGGAACCGCCCGGCCGCGAAGCGGGACTTGGCCCGGGGCGAAAGAGAAGCAAGGACGCTGTCGCCCCAGGCCATGGTGAGCTCGTCCCGGGACGGCAGCGAGCCGGAGACCTCCGGTTGGACGGCGGCCGGCGCTTCGGCGGCCGGCGCTTCGGCGGCCGGCGGCCGGCCGGGTGGCTGCTCCTGGCCGCGAGCCTGGCCTCCGCGGGGCTCCGGTTGGGGGGGAGGCTCCCGCCGCACGGCTTGGCGGGCCGCCTCACGAGCCGGCTGGTCGACCCGACCCGCCAGCTGCTTCTCGAGGCGCTCGACTCGCTCCAGGAGGGCGGCGGGGGAGGCGTCGGCCTCGGGATGGGCCAGGCGCACGACAGCCGTCTCCAGGCACACCCGGGGGTCGAGGGCCTCCCGCATGTCGATCTGGGCCTGTCCCAGCGCCTCCATGGCTCGCACCAGGCCCGGGGCACCGAAACGGTGACCCTGGGCCTCTACCCTCTCCCGCGCCGTGTCGGCCAAACCCACCAGGCCCGGCGCCATCACGGCAAGGAACGCGCTCCGGAGATGGTCCAGGAGGTCCCCGGCCAGGCGTGGGGCGTCGCGGCCGGCGGCACAGCCCTGGGCCACCGCCACCAGGGCCCGGCCGGCGTCGCGCTCGCACAGGGCCTCCACGAGCTCGTCGGTGACGGGCGGCTCCTCCTCCACCTCGCCGGCTGCGGCCACCTGGTCGAGGGCGGACAAGGCGTCGCGCGCCGAGCCCCTGCCCCGCCGCACCACCAGCTCGACGGCTTCGGGCGGCACCCCGAGGCCGGCGGCGGCGTTGACGTCGGCCAGCAGCGACGACAGCACCTCGCCGGGTAGGAGCCGGAACTCGAAGTGCTGGGTGCGGCTGCGGATGGTAGGCAGCACCTTCTGGGGGTCGGTGGTGGCCAGCACGAAAACCACGTGGGCGGGCGGCTCCTCGAGGGTCTTGAGCAGTGCGTTCGAGGCCGCCGTGGAGAGCATGTGGACCTCGTCCACGATGTAGACCTTCCACCGCCCCGGCGTACCCAGCGAGGCCCGGGCCACCAGGTCCCGCATGGCGTCCACCCCGTTGTTGGAGGCGGCGTCGAGCTCGTGGACGTCGAGGGACCTGCCCTGCTCGACGGCGAGGCAGGAGGGGCAGGCCCCGCAAGGTTCGCCCTCGCGCACGTCGGCACAGTTGAGGGCCTTGGCCAGGATCCGGGCCGTGGAGGTCTTGCCCGTGCCCCTAGGTCCGCTGAACAGGTAGGCATGGCTGACCTTGGCCTCGGCCACGGCGTTGCGCAGGGCCCGGCTGACGTGGTCCTGGCCGCGGAGCTCGGCGAAGCGCTGAGGCCGGAACCGGCGGTACAGCGACTGGTACTGCTGCTCGGTGGCCATGGCGGCGAGACTAGGCCCCTGACCGGCGCCTGGGGGCCCGCCAAGGACAGGGACCGAGAAGTCGCCGGGCCCGTCACTCGTGAGACGGTCAGGCTGGCCTGCGGCACACGCCGCCGTCCGCTGAGAGCTGCTGCCTTCCGGCCCTGACTCGGTTCACGGGACGCCGTTGCGCAGGACCCGACCGTCTCACGA
>JALZJC010000089.1 GCA_030859945.1 Actinomycetota bacterium
CCTGAAGGCAGCGACGGCCATGCCCCCGGGGTTGAGCGAGGCCCTGAAGGCAGCGACGGCCATGCCCCCGGGGTTGAGCGAGGCCCTGAAGGCAGCGACGGCCATGCCCCCGGGGTTGAGCGAGGCCCTGAAGGCAGCGACGGCCATGCCCCCGGGGTTGAGCGAGCTGTTGGCACGCAGGGCGGAACTGTGGCGTGAGATCGATCCGCCGAACTGGCCCGATCAGGTTTCTTGGTCAGATATGTATGGTCTGGTCTCCGAGACTGGCTGGTCACTCGTTCATGTCCCTCGGCCAACAGTGATAATCGAGTTGGTGGAGGCCGAACCGGCTGATCGACCCAGCATTCTCTTGGCGCACGCAGAAGAAGTGGTCGCTGACTGCCGCGCCTGCCTAAAGGAGGTCAGCGGCGACGGCACAGCTCATCTTGTTATCGCCTTGGACCAGGCACTTGATGCTTTCGAAGCCCACCTTCCGATTCCTGCTCAAACCACAGTCGCATCGGTGTTGGCTGATGTAGTCAATCGAGTGCTCGGCCTCAGCTTTGCTGCGGCCGCGAAGGAGCTAGACGAGAATCCGGATAAAGTACCGATGCCCTATCTCCGCTTTTGGCTGGTTGCTTCCACCATCCCGGCCGCTCTGACTCGTTTCAACTCCGGTTCCGGAGACGAGGTGCCGGATTGCTTCAACCGTCATGCAGTCGCCCACACGGTTGACCCACGGCAGTACACAAAGCTCAACGCTCTCGTTGGGCTGATGCTAACGACGGGACTGGTGCGTGAGATCGACGATGAATCGACGCGACGAGGCGTCGGCGTCGCCGAGGACCAACCCGCGTGCCTCTGATCGCTGCTGATGGATACGGCTCGCCGCGCCATATCCGGCGGGAATGAGCGGCTTGCCCGCACGAGCTCGCTCGTCGTTGGCCCCGATCATCACGAGCCGTTACCTCGCACCGCAGAGGTGCCGAGGTCGGGCGGTCCGCCGCGACCGAGACTCGACCGGGGCGGGCACCTTGCGATCACACCGGGGCGGTTCCCCCGAGCGATAGGGACGCGCGTTTTGTGCGGATCGGCAAGCTCGGTGAAACGCCGGATTAGCGGCAGCTCGGTGCTCGGCGGCCGAGGCTCAGCTGTGTACAAGCGAGAAGTGTATTCGGCGTTACGACTCACGCCGCAGAAGCGTGAAGGCTCCAGCGAGGTGGTCCGTGACGATCTCCCTGCATTTCGACCTACTCGACACCAGTCCACCGCTCATAGTAGCTTTTCCGAGTGCGACCGTTAATGGCGGCTGGTCACAACGCTTGGGAGGGCACATGGCAAACCCCGCACCTGAGAAGCCAGCAAGGGACTGGTCAAAGTACCCCTGGAACCTTTTAGTAGTTGTATTTGGACTCATAGCACTGGTGCTTTTGGCAAGAATGGCGTTGGATGAGCTAGTCACGGCAAATCCAGATCCAAAGGTCGGCGGTAGGCTTGGTGCTTCTGATGCAATCGCGCTCATAACGGCCAGCGGTGCCATCTTGACAGGAATAATTGGCGCATACTTTGGCGTGAATATTGCTTCGAAGTCTGCAAATGCTGCTCAGTCCACACAGGCTCAAGCGAACGAGGCGCAGAAAGAAGCTAACAAGATCACGGTAGCCGCGGCGGCGTCCCTTGATCCGACCTCCGAGACTGCCCAGAACCTAATACAAAACGTCACGAAATGATGCCTCCACTTCCTCGACTCAAATGGTGTCCGTCCCGGTCAGTCTGCCTTCCCTGATATCTACATACGTATTTCCCAGAGTGGCCTTGGTCTTCCGTCGACGTGGGCAAAAGCCCTTTTTACGAACCCAAGTCCGAACAGGTCAACGTTCGGCTGACCAAACGGGAGTACGACATCGTCCAGGCGTGATCTTCCTCAACGAGGGCCGCTCATCGGCGGCGGACGTGCTGCGACCGGTAGTGGAGGCTCATCTGGCGGAGCAGGCAGCAAATGCGGAGGTCGCCTTGGCGCTTGAAGCGTTGGAGGCTCGACGAGCCAGGCACGACGGAAAGCTCAGATCGCTTCGCCGGCGGAATCAGCCGGACACCCCAGCGTAACGAGGGTCTGTCAGGGTCAACTATGAACGACGGCCGTGCACCCGGCGAAGCCGGTGCCGGCGATGAGCTCTAAGTGTTCCTTCCGCCACCTCCTCAGCCGGGGGTCGCTGCGGACTCTCTGCCGGTAGTCTTCGAACAAGGAGCGGACGAGCGAGCCACAAGCGAGCATGAGAATTTCAGCTCGCTGTTCCTCGCGCCTTGTCCCACCGACTGCGGCGTCCTCAACCGCCTCTGGCGTCCGAAGGTCTCGAAGAAGACATGGCCAAGCCCGGCGTGACCAAGGGCCCTCGTCGAGCCCGTAGTTAAGTGCGTTTCGGAAGTTACTGAGGTGTAGCGGCGTGACCACGATGTCGGCGAGGGCATGCAAGACCGCCTGTGTATGAGCGTCGTTGCCGGGGACTGCAGAAAGGTCAGTAAAGAGGTCAGCGAGCGCAGTCCACGTGCCGTGGTGGGATCCAGCCGCGCCACCTCGTCTTCCACGGACGCGAAGTACCTGGGAGCCAGCCACTGAGGGCTGGGCCACAACAGACCAAAGACCCTCTGGTATTGGAGAACTCGGGCCAAAGCGCCTGCGGAGGGTACCGGTGATCGCGAGGAGGCTGAGCGCGCTGAACAAGGCGGCGTAGTAGCCGGTCACAAAGCGCCACACCGGGTCGAGCTCGTACTCGACCGATTGCGCGTAGGTGACGAACTGGCCGGCAAACTTATTGTATGCCTTCTCGGCATCGATCGCCCACGCCGCCTGCACTTCGCCTTCCGGCACGTCTACGTAGAAGGCGTCGCCCTTCTTACCGGTCAGGGTGATGGAAGAGTCGTAGGCGGACAGTAGACCAGCGGCGTCGAAGCCCACGGGTTTTGCCGTACCTAGTGTTGCTTGTGCGCCCCGCCGGAGGTCGGCGAACGCAGCGGATGCCGTGAGCACTGGCGGCCAGCTACACCATCTCGTCCGTAATCGTGGGCGTTGGTGCGATCATTGCACGCATGTCATTGGCTAGACGGGATCTAGCTGGACGGTTGGAGCCCGTGTAGCTGTCGAAGTCAAAGTCCGCCAGTGGTTCCAGGGTCTGCGTGAGGTCAGCTGCCCTTGCTCGACCCGCTCGTTCCAAGGTCATCGCGACGACGTCATCAAAGATCTCCATGAAGGCGTGGAGAGTCGTTGAATTGGTCAGCTTGTTGCGGGTAGCGCCGGACGCCGTCAGCACTCTGTCTACCGCCGACAGGTAATTCGCCAGTAAGGCCTGCTGTAGCTCCACCGAGCCCGCAGCGGACAGCATTCGCCCCTCGAGAATGGGTTTGACCGCGGAGTTGAAGGTGACCCGCGAAACCATCCCTTTCCGAGCCTGGGACGACGACATGAGTCCCTTCAGTGGCGAAGATCGAGCGGTGCTCAAGAAGTCAAAGAGCTGGCGCAGCATCTCTTCGTCGCTGGTCTCCGTACCTGCCAGCTGCTTGATATCCAACAGGAGGGCGGTGGGGACGCCCTTCTGTTTGGTATTGATATCGGTGAACAGACGTACTTCTTGTTGGGGACTGAGACCTGCGTACACGGCAACGAGCAAGGGATAGTCCTGCTGTACGTACTCCATCGCGAACAAACGGTGCTGACCGTCGAGAACCAGAAAGGATCGCTTAGCTTCGCTCCATGACAACCTGCCGCTTCGAAAACGAAGCTCTGCAACTTGCTGGGCGCTGACGATGATGTTGGTAGGAATCGAAAGACGGTCGGCATCAAGGTATCGGGCGATTTCTCTACAGCGGCGAATATCGAGAGTCCTCTGGAAGCCCCGTTTCGGTTGCTCTTGACGCCTTCGCACAAAGCACGACTCCAAGAGGACCTTGCCCTTGAACGTTGCGGCGTAGAACGTGTACCCGTTGTAGGTCTGCCGTGTGGCTTCAACCGTGGGCATTTCAGTTGCCCCCATCGCTCGACGTGTCACGGCAGCGTAGTGATGAGGCCGGCCATGCGATGGCTCTACGTGGACGCCTCGGGCAGAAGCCAGGTGCTGAGCCTTACTCACGGCGACGTCAGAGAACTCGACGCCGGTCACCTCCCATCCCCGCTCGGCCAGCACACCGCGTTGCGCCCCTCACCGCGGCCCACGTCCAGTGCCCTGCCAGGCGTCCATCGCGTCGACTTCCAACCCCCAGGAACTGGTTGGGCCGCGCTGTCCACAACAGCTGCGAGCCCCTCGCATCGTCGGTTTCAGTCCTCCCACTCCATGCTCAGCATCATGTTGGTGGCCCGAGCGGGTCCTCAGCTTCGCTATCGGGCGTTGCGGGCTGATCTGAGCTCGTCCTTCATCCTGGCGGCGCTCGAAGACGTCATTACTTTCCGCTCTGTTTCCGCTGGGGACGGCAACCCACCGCCGCATCAACGGCAAACGGCGGCAATGGCCCGACGCTCCATTCTTACCGTCTGAGCAGGCAGTTTGCCCGTTTGCCCTGGTCAGAGGCGTTCCGCCGAACGGGGTGAGGACTCATTAGCAGCGAGCCAGCGGAACATGCGGGCGCATTTGACGATCGGCCGAGATGTGTCATTCGTTCGCGTCGTTCGGCGCAGACCCGCATGGCCACGCAGGCCGAAATAGACGCGCGTCCGTCGTGCTCCTGCGCCCGGTTGGCCACGTTGTTTCGTCGCGACCCCGAGCCGTCGGGCGGCGGGTGGCCTCGGGTCGTGACGACCTCGTCGTTGCCGGGTGCGAAGTTAGTGCTGATCTACTCGGTTCCTCATGCTGCCAGGGTAAGTATTTGCGTCAGACATGAACTCCGAGGTTGACCACACCCTCATGAAACTGGCGCCCCGTTCCTCCTGGACTCGCTGGTTTTGCGCAAACACCACGAAGCCAGCAATCACGATGGCTACGAAGAGAACCACCGCAACCAAAGCACGACGAAGATCGCTGACAGTGAGGGAGGTGAGGAGCCTGTCTTCAGGAGCCGGCTCGTCGTAGTGGGCCATGGCGTGAGAAGCGGCCGCAGGCTGGGGCCCTGCGGGCATCGTGGGGCCTCTCGACGACTGACCTGGATAGACGGGCTGGTCAAGACCGGTCGGATCCTCACTGCTCGCTTTCTCCTGGCCCCCAGAGGTCGTGACGGCGAGTTCTCGGCGCGCCCGGGCAAGTTTCTCTTGCATCTCCGGCCGACTCTCAAGGTATCGACGCGCAGCCTCAGGTTTCTCTCGTTCGAACCGTTCCCACTTGGCGATGAGGTCAGCTGATTGGCTCCCTGGCATCCTTCTCCTACCGGTTCACTATGGGCGCAGGTTGAGAAGCACGAAAAAGCAAACTCCAGTTCGAGGCGAGTGAGCCACAGGGCAGCTCTTACTCACTGGTTGTGCGTTCCGTTCCTTACGTCGGCTACTTCCTCAGTCTCCTGTAGCCGACTTGACGGCGAGTGGGTTCAGCGCTCTGACCGACCTTGTGACCGACCTTGTCGGTGCAGACTCTCGGGCCACGGACGGGCCACAACGATAGGCCCAAGCCGGTCAATAACGGTTAGCTCTGGTCAGCAGGACTTGGCCTATGACCTGCGGTTTTGCCGGAAGTCCCAGGTCAAGCGACCGCCCTCGCTCAGCTTCCCAAGGGGATTACCTGGCCCTACCAGTGGGGACGGATACCGAAGGTCACTAGCACCGATCTGGCATCCGGCATTTATCCGGCATCCGCCGCCGTCCACGGCTATCCGCCCTGATACAGGGAACCCTTCCCTACCTGCAGTTTCGTCCGTAGGCGTCCACCGCCGTACCCTCTGAAAGACTTCCCAAGCTGAGAACGCGTCCCTTCACTGTCGCCGCGCACTGCTTGAGCAAGGCCGTGCGTTCCCACTGCCGTCGACCCCGCCCTACTCGATCGCTTTCCGGTGCTGCGGTGGCGTAGACGCTCAGCTAGGTCCCCTTGACAGCGAAGGCGGTGGGGTCGCCCCCCACCGCGCACCTGATGCTCAGCCAATGGCGTCGGTGGCCTGGACGTACTTAGCCCGGAGTCGTTCTGCGAGCGCAGGGTCGAGCAGCGCGAGTCGCTCCTCGCTGTTGTTGTCCGCTATGTCTGCGCGCTTGACCGCTTGTGCGTCAGGGTTTGTCCGCACTCGACCCCAGTAGCTGGCGTTGCCCTCGCCGGGAAGGTGCGTCAAGGCCCGCAGTGCGTCGATGACGCGAGCTGATGCTCCGACCGCGGCCAGGTCGTCGAGCGTCACCTCACGGTCTGTGCCGAGGGAGTCTTCGACGACATCATGCAGGACAGCTATCGCCTGGAGGTCGGGGTCATCAAACGCCGCCATCACGCGCACCGGGTGGGTGACGTAGGGCAGGTTCGGCCGTCCCTTGTCGCGCTTGTCTGCGTGCGCCCATGCCGCGATGCAGATCGCCGCGTCCACCCCAAAAGGAAGGCCGAGTTCGGGAACCGCCACTACCTCCACTATTCCACCAGTCCAGCCCACGGACCAGGAGGCAGGACGACTTTCCGCCAAGCCCCTTGTAGCCAAGGCTGGAACAGGAGGCTGAGCTTCTCGCCGATGGTAAAGACCGCCTCGATGTACCCGCCTCCCAGGGGTTGGGGCCCGCCGAGCTCCCGCGTCAGGCGCCTCACGTTCACACAGCCTTGTAACTGTCCCTCGGCTGTGGCGGCTCGCCGCAGTACCTCTTGGCTACTGCTAATAAAGGTTTACACTTGGCCAACCCGGGCGTGCGTATGATCCCATCATGGGCTCTATCCGCAGAAATCGGTCCGGAACCTTCCAGGTGCGCTACCGAGACCCCGCTGGCCGCCAGAGGGCCCGTAATTTCGCACGCAAGACGGATGCGACCCGCTTTGCCCATGCCGTCGAAACTGACAAGGTGCGTGGCGACTGGCTCGACCCTCGCCTTGGCCGCGTGACGTTCGGAGAGTGGGCAGAGGAGTGGCTCGACCATGTCGGCCACCTCAAGCCGAAGACCCGCCTCGACTACGAGGTGAATCTCCGGCGTCATGTTCTGCCCGTACTGGCCGAAGCCCAAATCGCCGCGCTCGATCGGACGACGATGCGACGGCTGGTCAGCGAGATGACGGCCAACGGAGCCGGTCCAGACGTAGTACGGATCGCCATGCACGTCGCTCGGAGCGTGTTCGCCGTGGCCCTTGAGGCGGGGGCGATCAAATCCAACCCCGCCAGTGCCGTGCGGCTCCCTCGAGCTGCGAAGACCGAAATGCTCTTCCTCACCCCAGCGCAGGTCGAGACCTTGGCGGCGGCGATCGCACCCCCTTACGGCACTCTCATTCGCTTTGCCGCCTACACCGGCCTGCGGGCGGGGGAGATCGGTGCAGTGCGCGTCGGTCGGCTCGACATGCTGCGGGGAAGCGTCGAGGTGGTCGAGTCGCTTTCCGATGTCGGCGGGAGGCTCCAGTTCGGGGCCACAAAGACGTACGCCCGCCGCCATGTCCCCTTGCCACCCTTCCTCCGAGATGAGCTAGGTCGCTATCTGGCCGGTCGGCCCTCGGACCCCGAGGCCCTCATCTTCACGGCAGCCAAGGGCGGTCCCCTCCGGCACAACCTCTTCTACCGCCACCGGTTCAAGCCGGCCCTCCCAGCGGCCGGGCTGCCTGACGGGCTGCGGTTCCACGACCTGCGGCACACCTATGCGGCGTTCTGCATCGCCTCGACCGCCGACCCTTACGCCGTGATGCGGCGCATGGGTCACTCCTCGATCAGCGTGACCTACGACACCTACGGGCACCTCTTCCCGGAGCGGGATGTGCAGATCACGGCGAGCCTGGAGGAGCTCTACCGGCGGGCGGATGTGGACTCTGTGTGGACTCGCTCCGGGACCGAGGGGACCGTCCGCCCTCTCAAGTAGCCGCTGACCTGGGCTTTTGCTAGCGCGCTCGGAGGGATTCGAACCCCCAACCTTCTGATCCGTAGTCAGATGCTCTAATCCGTTGAGCTACGAGCGCGGGAGCGACAGCGAGTCTAGGCGGCTCGTTGGCTTGAGCGGAGAGGGAGGGATTTGAACCCTCGGACCCCTGTTAAGGGTCAACTCATTAGCAGTGAGTCCGATTCGGCCGCTCTCGCACCTCTCCTTGCCACCAGTCTACGTGGCCCCACCTCCCCGGCTCCGGTAAGCGCCGGAAACGACGGAGTCGGCCCGCCGGCTACCAGTCCTGACTGCCTGCCGTCGCCCAGTGGCAGCTCACCTGGCGTAGGCCTCGGCCTGACCGCGCACGATCTGGCCGTTCACCGTGGAGAAGTTGAGGGAGGCCGCGTCAACTGAGTTGAACATGAGCGTGCAGGGCGATACCTCGAGCTGGGTGAGCTCTGAGAGTATGCCCTCTACGCAGTTGGCAAAATGGTGCTCGGCGCCTAGCAGGTGGCCGATCTCATGGGCCGCCACCTTGGCGGAAAGGTTGGCGGAGAGCGTCACGGGGCCGACGGCCAAGGTGTCCGGGGCAAAGACCTCCGACACGGCGAAGGCCCGGTTGGCGAAGGCGACACCCCCGACGCAGTCGGCCAGGCCGGCCACGCTCTTGTTGCCGCGTGCGTCGATGTCCTTGTCGGTGAGGACGAGCACGACATCGCTGCCGGCAGGGCGACGACCGCCCAGCAACGACCGCGCTTGCTGGAGCAGGCCCGGGGCCGACGCCCCCGTGAACGACACCCGCCGGTAGGTGGGATTCAGGCTGATGCCGAGCGGTCTGTACGACTGGGCGGCGGCACTCAGCACGCGCCGGGGGTCGATGGCAGGGCTGCCGTCCACCAGCACGGTGACGTCGAGCCTCACCGAGCTGGTGAGCGTCGTGGGCAAGGCGGCGGGTAGCAGCCGGCCGCAGTCCGGCACACCGATCTCGAAGACGTTGCCGGCGGCAGCGTTGGTGGCGGAGCGTCGAGCACTGGTCGACTCGGTTCGGCTCCCTCCCCGCACGTGAGCGATGGCGGGCCCGGCTACAACGAGAATCCCGAGCACCGCCACGAGGGCCGCTCGTCGGAACCGTGTCACGTGTCTCCTCCTAAGCAGTGCGGGCGGTGGGCGCGTGCGAGATCCTACCCACAGTGCGCCACTCACCTTGGCGCGGTGACGTCGGCACCGGGACCAGTCTCTGGCCTGGCCCGGGCTACCTCGAGAGCTGGCCCCGTAACGCTCCCCCGGGGAACTCGTCAGTATGCACGTCGACGGAGTACGCAGCCGGCTTCCTGTCGATCTTTGCCAGCATCTTGGCGTCCACCGGAACGCAACCGGTGAGCTCGTTGGGCCCCAGGCTCACCACAGGTGGACCGGCGGCGTATGACGCCTCGTGGAGATCCACGCTGCTAACCGGGGCGATGCCGGTGACCCTGAGGGTGAGGCACAGCAAACCCCGATCGGAGTCGAGGCTGACGGAAGCGATGCCTCCACCGTCCGGATCTCCTGAGTCCGGTGTGACGGATCCGCCGCTGAGCTTCGCCGTGTCGGGAGCGGCGGCACTGCTGCCGGGGGGATCCGAAGGCCGGCGCCAGCGGGCGGACCCCAAGTCCGAAGAGGGCGGCTCTGGAACGGTGCTGCCGTCGCCTCGATCGGTCGGGATCGAGGGAAGGGGCGGGTCCGTCCCACCGGGATGGCCCGCCGTCGGGGATGATGGCGGTTCGCCTTGACCTTGGGCGGGGCCGGCGGGCACGGGAGGGACAGTGCCATCGGGGCGAAGGGTGTCGGGTGGCCGGCCCGGCGTGGGCGGGACATTCCCGTTGCCGGAGAGCTCGAAGGGGAGGAGCCGGGCGGCGCCGGCGGCGGTCAGGCTTGCTGCGGCGACCAGGAGAACGAGCGCCGCCTTGACCACCAGCCCGTCATCCGCCCACCTCGACCGGACAGGACCGGGAGTGAGGAACGCAACCAGCCGGCGCCTCCTCGTGACTGGAGCGGCCTCCGTGCCGTCGCCGGTCGCGCGATGGCCGGCCAGGATGCGAGCCAGGGTCGGAGACGCTGGGGGCGCGGGCCCTCCGCCGAGGGATCGGACCTCCTCGAGCAAGGCGGACAGGTGACCGAGCTCGCCCCTGCCGGCCTTGCTGCGGCCCGCGACCAGGTCCTCGGCGGTGGCGTCGTCCAGGAGCTGGCGACGGTCCACATTGTGATTGTCGTCACCCCATGGGCTCACGAGGCGCCCCCTATACCTCTCGACAATCTACGCCGGAGCGCGGCCAGCGCCCTGCGCTGGAGAGCCTTGACCGCCCCGGGCGGCTTACCGACCGCGGCTGCGACGTCCTCGACGCTCAGGTCGCCGAGGATCCGCAAGGCGAGGACGTCGCGTTGCTCAGGAGTCAGGGCGCCGAGAAGGCGCTCGACTCGTTCCGTGCCCAGCCTCTGCAGGGCGATGTCCTCGGCGGAGACGGAGCTTCGCCATGTCTGTGGACCGTCGATCGGGCCAGCGTCGAGGGAGTCCACGCCGGGGCTTCGCTCCCTGGCCCGCCTGGCGTCGACGACACGCCGATGGGCGATGGTGAACACCCAGCTCCTGAACTGTGCCTCATCGCCCGAGAACGTCCGGGCCCCGGTCAGGACGGCGATGAAGACCTCGTTGGTGACATCCTCGACCTCACGCACTCCCTGGGCTCGAAGGTAGCCGGCGACGGCCGGAGCGAGCGCTTCGTACAGCCTGGTCAGCGCCCATCCGGCCTGCTGCTGAGCGGCTGCGAGCACCTGGTCGAAGGCAGGGCCGAACCTGGGCCTAGGAGCCGATGGCCGAGCCCGCCCGCTCACCGTCGCGGTCGACCTAACGGACGTATCGGAGAGCGACGATCTCGCCAATCTCGCGGCACCGCTCCGAGTCACGGCCCAGTGGCGCCCGCAGAACGGCGTCGTCGTCGTCGGGCGAGGGCTCGATCTCCGGGTCCATGGCGGTCCCTTCCGGCTCAGGACGAGGACGTCGGGCGCCGCGGACAGGGCGATGGACGAGAGCGGCGAGAAGTGGCCCCGGTGTGCACGCCATTCGGCTCGGCCCGGCGCGGGTCGACCCCGCCTTGCCCGCCCGCGAGGCGGCGGGCATGGCGGGGCCGGATCAGCTCGGAGCCGCCGTTGCCAAAGCAGGTCCAACGAGCCGCTCGGGAACATGCAGGCGTGGAATCGATCTCCGCAAGCCTCTCCTTTTCATCGCTGACCCGCCTGCCGCGCCATCTGCCGCGTCCCAAGCGGGAGAGGTGTCGCCTCTCAGCGAAGCAATCGCTCGAGGAGCCCGTTTGGATACGGGTTGCGGAGGGAATCCTGACTGGTCCCCGCCATAGGTAGCCGGCGGTCAGGTATCCCGTTACCGGCCGGGCGCTTGGTCGAGCAGCTGCGCGGCCCGCTCTACATGGTCGGGGAGGCGCCGGCGGCGGCGCAGGGCCGTCGGCAGGCGCACGACGACCTCCGCCAAAGCCCGACGAGCGACCGGATCGTGAGGTGCTCGCTTCAGGAGCTCAGCCGTCAGCGTGGCCGCCCAGGCCAGGGGCCGGCGCAGCCACGCGGTCAGGACCTCGTTGCGCCATTGGCGGCGCCGGCGGCCCTCTGGATCGCCCGGCGGCGATGGGTGGTGATGAGCGACGACATCGGGGGAGTAGATGAGCTGCCACGAGGCGGCAGCCAGGTCCAGGGCGACCCGCTGCTCCTCCCCCAAGAAGAAGAGGAGATCGTCGAAGCCGCCCACCTCCAGGAATGCCGAGCGCCGTACGACGGCGCCGCAGGCGAGGAACCCGAGCACGCTCCGCCCCACTCCGCCCGGTGGTGTCGGAAGCGGGCTCGCGGCCATGGCCGCCGTAGTGGGGTCCTCCCGCTGCCGGTCGCCGACGAGGACCCGTGCGCCGACGAGGGCCAGCCGGGGATGCTCGTCGAACAGTCCCGCGGCCCGGTCGAGGGCGTCAGGCGCCCAGCACGAGTCGTCGTCGGCGAAGGCGACATAGGGAGTCGCGGCCTTGGCCACGCCGACGTTGCGGGCCGGGGCACCAAGGTTGCGCCCGAGCTTGAGCACGGTCACGTCGGGGAAGTCAGCCTCGACGGCGTCGGGTGTGCCGTCGGTGGACCCGTTGTCGACCACCAGCACCGGCGGGCGCTCGGGCAGTTGCCGCAACTTGGCAATGGTTTGCAACAGACCGGCGCGCCGGTCGCGAGTGGCGATCACCACACTCGTCCGCACACTCCTGCCCGTACCCCGAGCAGCCCCGGTTCACCCCTCGACCATGTCGTCATTGAAGGCCGCCGACGTCCTCGGATCTCGTGCCTCTGCCTCCCCGGGCACTGGGCGCTGGTAGACGGAGACATGGGCGGTGCTGGCGGCGACGAAGGGCGACCGGTCCCATCCGGCCCAACGGTGTTGCAAGCGCATACCGGCCAGGCGAGCCATGAGATCGAGCTCGGACGGCCAGGCGTAGCGGTGGTTCACGGCGTGGAGCCGCACTCCCCCGTCGCTCAGGTGCACCTGGGTGGTGTCGATCCGCTGTCCCACCGGATCGTGTTCAGCCATCACCAGCGCAACCCGCCTGCCGCCAACCCTCCGGGGCCGGACGCTGGCGCCGTCACGGAACTGGACGAGGTCGGGGATCCATGACTCCACCACGAAGCGACCGCCCGGCACCAGGTGTGAGCAAGCGTTGGCGAAGCAACGGATCTGGGCGTCCTGATCGGGCAGGGCGAAGATGGTGTTGATGGCCAACACCACCAACGAGAAGTTGGCGGAGACGGACACCTCGGCGAAATCGCCCATCACGACGGGAATGTCCGCTCCGCCCGGCTTGGCCCGTAGCCGGGCGATCATCTCCTCGGAGGCCTCCACGCCGTGGACCTCCACGCCGGCCCGGACCAGCGGCAGGGCGAGGCGACCGGTACCGATGCCGAGCTCGAGCACGGGACCGTCGCCGGCAAGCTCGACCATGCAGGCCACGGCGGCGTCGGTCTCGAGCACGTCGTCGTAGAGCTCGTCGTAGTCCTCGGCGATCTCGGCGCCGTACGCGGTCGGGTCGTAGTCCTGGTCCATCGGTCTCCTCGAGCCCACGTGCGGAGGGAGTGGGATTTGAACCCACGGGACTCTCGTCCAAGGCTTTTCAAGAGCCTCGCATTCGGCCGCTCTGCCATCCCTCCCGTCACAGAAGGGTAGTGGTGAGCCCCTCAGCGTCCATCCATCTTGCGCCGCAGTGAGGCGATCCAGCTGTCGGCCTCTCTCCATGCCTCGGCGGCGTGGCGCCGGATGGTGGGTCCATGGTCGCCGGCGGCCGGGTAGGAGCCGAGGAACTTGAGTCCAGGTAGGGACACATGCAGGTCGCGAAGGCAGTCGGCCACGGCCTCGTCAGCGATGTGGCCGTCGAGGTCGATGATGAAGCAGTAGTCACCGAGAGCCTGCTTGGTCGGTCGGGACTCGAGCTTGGTGAGGTTGATGTCGCGCGCCGTGAACTGGCCCAGGATGGCGTGCAGGCTTCCTGGGCGGTCGGCGGCCTGAAAGCACACGATGCTGGTCTTGTCGTGGCCCGTGGGCGGGGGGATGCCGTCGGCGGCGACGAGCACGAAGCGGGTGGCGTTGTCGGGGTGATCCTCGATGTCGGCGGCCAGAACCTCGAGGCCGTAGAGCTTGGCCGCAAGCGCGGTGCCCACCGCGGCCGTGCTCCCCGTTCCCTCTCCCCGCGTGTGGCCCACCTCCTGGGCCGCCTCGGCCGTCGAGTTGGAGGCCACGATCTGGGCCGCGGGCAGGGTCCGGGCCAGCCACTGGCGGCACTGGGCGGTGGCGTGGGGGAACGACACCACCCGCTCCACGTCGGCCAAGCCCGTCCCGGCCGGCGCCAGCAGGTTGAGCCGGACGCCGAGCACGACCTCGCGCTGGATGAGCACGTCATGGTCGAACACCAGGGCGTCGAGGCTCACGTTGACCGTGCCCTCGATGGAGTTCTCGATGGCCACGAAGCCGAGGTCGGACTCGCGGGAGTGGACCGCGGCCAGCACGTCGGGTATCGAGCGCAACGGCACCAGGTCCGCATCGGCAAGGTCCGGCTGGGTGAGCAGCGCCTCCTCGGTGAAGGTGCCGGGAGGGCCGAGGAAGGCAACGCTGCTCATGGCCTGGGAGGATACGAGCGATACGGGCCTCCCGCTCATGTAAGGCAGCGCACCCCCGGAGCCCGCTCAGGGACCACACGTGACCGCTAATCCCCGGCACGGGATACTGGCATCCCCATGGACGAGCTCACCCTGCGCCACCTGCTCGACGACGTGCGCTCCGGAGCGCTCGGGCCCGACGAGGCCCTGCAGCGTCTTCGCCGTCTGCCCTTCGCCGACCTGGGCTTCGCTCGTGTCGACCACCACCGCCCCCTGCGCCAAGGACTCCCGGAGGCGGTGTACGCCCCTGGGAAGACGCCCGACCAGTGCGCGGCCATCGTGGCCGAGCTGCTGGCCGAGCCCGGGAACGGACCGGTGCTGCTCACGAGGGCGGACGACGCGCAGGCCGCCGCCGCCCTCGAGCGCAATGCCGGTGGAACCAGGGTTGCGAGCACCCTTGCGTGGCGCCCGGCGCCCGAGCGGCCGGGCCGCGTCCTCGTGGTCACCGCCGGGACGGCCGACCTGCCGGTGGCCGACGAGTGCGTGGCCACCCTCGTCGCCCACGGTTTCCGCCCCCAGCTGCTGGCCGACTGCGGCGTGGCCGGCGTCCACCGGCTGTTGGCCACGGCCGACGACCTGGCCGCCGCCGACGTGGTCGTGGTGGTGGCCGGCATGGAGGGAGCGCTGCCGAGCGTGGTGGGCGGCATCTCGGCCTGCCCCGTCGTCGCCGTTCCCACCAGCGCCGGCTACGGCGCCGCCTTCGATGGACTGACCGCCCTTCTCGCCATGTTGTCCTCGTGCGCGTCCGGAATCACCGTGGTGGGCATCGACAACGGCTTCGGGGCCGCTTGCGCCGTGGCCCGCCAGCTGCGATGACCCTGCGGCGATGAACACGGCGTGGTTCCACTGCTTCGCCGGCATCGCGGGGGACATGGCCCTGGGTGCCCTGGTGGACGCCGGCGCCGACGTGGGCGAGGTCACCGCCCTGCTCGAACGGCTCCCCGTGGGGGGATGGACGCTGCGGGCCCATCCCGTGCAGCGGGGAGGGATCGCAGCCATGCGCATCGAGGTGGGCACGGCAGACACGCCCGTCGTGCGCACCCACGCCCACATCGTCGGGATGGTCGAGGAGGCCCGCCTCCCCGAACGGGTCCGGGACCGCACCCTCGCCGCCTTCGCGGCCCTGGCCGACGTCGAGGGCCGCCTTCACCGCCGCCCAGCGTCCACGGTGCACTTCCACGAGGTGGGCGGGCTCGACGCCGTCGTGGACATCGTGGGCACGTGCGCAGCCCTGGAGGTCCTGGAGGTCGACCGGGTCTTCGCCAGTCCCGTGGCCACGGGCATGGGCATGGTGCGAAGCGCTCATGGCATCCTGCCCAACCCGGCCCCGGCCGTGGTGGAGCTGCTCCGGGGGGCGCCCACGTACGGCCAGGAGGTCACCGTGGAGCTCACCACGCCCACGGGCGCGGCCCTGCTGGCCGCCAATGCCAGCGGCTACGGGCCCATGCCGCCCATGACCATCGAGGCCACCGGCTTCGGTGCCGGCGCCCGGGAGATAGACGACCTTCCCAACGTGACCCAGGTGGTGCTGGGCGCGGCCGCGGCCGATGCCCGCCGGAACGAGGGTCAGCCCGTGGTCATGGTGGAGGCCAACGTGGACGACGCCACCGGCGAGGCTCTCTCCCACGCCATGGCCAAGCTCATCGAGGTGGGGGCTCATGACGCCTGGGTCACCCCGATCGTGATGAAGAAGGGCCGGCCCGCCTACACGGTGAGCGCCCTGGCCGACCCCGCCCTGGCCGCGCAGGTGGCCCGGACCATGGCTGCGGAGACGGGCACGCTGGGGATGCGGGGGGCCACGCTCCAGCGGTGGCCGGCGGCGCGAGCCGAGGCTCAGGTGAGCGTGGACGGCCATCCGGTGCGGGTGAAGGTGAGCCCCGGGCGGGTGAAGGTGGAGCACGACGACGCGGCCCGTGCCGCGCGTCGGGCCGGCCTGCCGCTCAGGGAGGTCATCGTTCGGGCCGAGGCCGAGTTCCATCGCCGTGGCCTGTCGGCCGTGCCCGACGAAGACCCGGGGCCCGAAGGCAGGGACGCCTAGAGCTGCACTCAGCTGGCCCGCAGCACTACCGGCTGCGACCGCTCGTTGTCGGCGGTGTTGGGCTCACCGGCGACCGGGCCCACGACCACCCGCAGAGTGGCGGGGCCGGCGGGGACGGGGCGGAGCCCGTTCAACGTGAGCGAACGGCGCTGGCCCGGATCGAGGTCGACCGACCCCTGCACCCTGTCGCTGGCGCCACCACCGGACAGGGTGGCCACCACGGGCACGTTCCGCTCCTGGGCGTTGCCCACGTTGGCCACCACCACGTCGAGCTGGAAGGCTCTGACCAGGGGCAGCACCGGCGCCGTGCCCTCGGTCCCCACCGCCGGCGGCCTGATGGTGACCAACAGCAGCGTGAGGTCGCGGACGGGAGTGGGGCTGGCGCTCGCTCGCACGGCGCCGACGAACACGGTCAGCTCCCCCCGTTCCCAGAGCCCGGGGTCGGTCACCCATCGCGACGGCGGCATCACCACCGACCGGGCGCCCTCGAACGCCAGCAGGGACTCGAGGAAGATGGCGTAGGTGCGGTCGGCGGCCGCGGCGTCCTCGCCCGCTCCGGCCAGAATCTCGATGGGCGTGGCCGGCGGGACTGCGGCGTAGACCTGGGTGAAGCCGTTCTCGGCGCCCGCCGCCGCTCGAGCTCGCACGGCCATGGTCGTCAACAGCACGCTCCGAGCGACGGACAGGGACGTGGGCGGGTCGGCCGCCTCCACCTCGGCGAGCACGGCCCGGGCATCCTGGGTGACTCGCCCCAGCTGGCGCATCGTCGCCTCCCGCCCGAGGCGCAGGCCTTGGGAACGGATCCGGGCCAGGCCCGCACCCTGAGCCGAAGAGCGCTCGACCAGCGGGCGCATCCGGTCGAGGTACCCCTGCTCTGAGAAGCGGCGGGCCGGGCCGTCGCCGCCCGCCGAGGAGACGAGGCTCACGGCGACGGTCACCAGGCTGAGCACCGCGCCGAGCAGCACCCAGCGGGCGGTCCTCCTGCGTCGCCGTCGGCGGGAGGCGGTGACCATTGGGAGGGACGCTACCCAGGCGGGCGCGAGGTAGGCGCCGCCGAACGGCGACCGCGTCTGGTTGTCCTACTTGGTCGGAGAAGTCACCGGAGGTCGCCGGCGCTACCGAGCCGTATGTCCGAGCACTGGGCGCAGACACGCTCGGGGATGAGGTTGAGACTCATGAGGACAGCGAACACCTTGCACCCCAGGCAGAAGGCGAACACCGACTCGAGGGTCGCCGCCATACCGAGGACGGCCAGCACGCCGTAGGCCGCGGCCTTCGAACCGGCCCCGAAGTAGAGGACCACTGCGGTCACTGACATGACCGCGCCCATGCCCTGGGCGAACCGCTTGGGAGGGCCGGACACCATCTTCGGGCCGATGGGCAGCCGGGGGGTGACCACCCGGGTGACGAACAGGCCCAGCGGGCTCAGCTTGGGCCCTGTCAGGACCCGCGCCACGAACCCGTACGCGATCACCACCATCATCCAGGGGACGTCGAACACGAGCGTGGCGACCACCATGAGCGTCACCCCTCCGGCCACCAGCCGGGCCGACACCTCGTTGACGGGGTGTGGGAACGAGAAAAGACCGCCGCTCGTCCCTCGTCGGCTTTGGCCCCCGAATCGGACCTTCATGGCCCAGTAATCATCGCACCGATCTGACGTCCCCGGCGCACGAGAAGCGCCGCCTCCATCCCGCCTCCATCCCTCCCCATGGCGCCGACGGTCGCTACCGTCACCTGGATGGCGCATCGCCGGTTGTGTCACGAGGGGCTCGGTTGCCATGGGGAAGGTCCAAGGTGAGCACCATCCCCATGCCGGATCGTGGGCGGGGACGAGCCCGGCGGCCCCGGCGGCCCACCTCGACGGCTCGCTTCGGGTCGTCACGCCGGGAGAGCCACGACGCGTCAGCCTTCTACGACCGGTTCGTCGCGCCCGAGGTGTCCGCGGACACCATGGTCCAGCAGGCCTCCCGAGTCGACCACATCCACGCCCACGACGCCCGAGACATGTCGATGGTGGAGACGTCGTCGGTCGCGCTGGTGGTCACCTCCCCGCCATACTTCACGGGCAAGGCCTACGAGCAGAGCCTTGGGGAGAACGGCGTTCCGGGGGACTACTTCGGCTACCTCGAGCTGCTGAGCGGCGTGTTCGCCGAGTGCAAGCGGGTGCTCGAGCCGGGTGGTCGCATCGCGGTGAACGTGGCCAACCTGGGCCGGCGTCCCTACCGCTCGCTGGCTGGCGACGTCACCGCCATCCTCCAGGACCTCGGGCTGCTGCTCCGGGGTGAGGTCGTCTGGTGGAAGGGCCGCGCCGCCGGCGGTTCGTGCGCGTGGGGCACCTTCCAGCGTCCCACCAACCCCGTGCTGCGGGACGTCACCGAGCGAATCGTGATCGCGGGCAAGGGCCGCTTCGACCGCGCTCTCACCCCCAGGCAGCGCCATGACATGGGCCTGCCGTCGACAGCCACCATCTCCCGTGACGAGTTCCTCGAGGCGACCACCGACGTGTGGGAGATCCCGCCCGAGAGCGCCTCCCGTGTCGGGCACCCGGCGCCGTTCCCGGTGGAATTGCCCCGACGGCTGATCGAGCTGTTCACCTACGAGGGTGACCTCGTCCTCGACCCCTTCATGGGCGTGGGCACCACCGCGGTCGCGGCGATGCGCACGGCCCGCCACTTCGTCGGCTTCGACACCGATCCGGCCTACGTCGAGCGGGCCCTGGAGCGCGTCGACGTCGAGCGGGCCCGGCCGCGGGCGAGGTTCCGGGTTCAGCTACCGGGCGCGACTCCGGCCCACGCCGAGGACGATGCGGACGACTTCCGCTCGGTGGCGATGCGAGAGGGGCATCAAGCCAAGACCGTCGCCCGTAGCCTCCTGGAGGCGTGCGGGTTCGACGATGTGCGTGCCGGCGTGAAGCGGGCGGTCCCGGGCATGGAGATCGACCTGATGGCTACGGACAGAACGGGTGCCGAGTGGGCGTTCGACGTGTCGGGCGCCTTCACGGCGACCGCTTCCGGGCTCAAGCGGACCGAGACCGTGTGGAAGGTGCTGGGGAAGGCCGCCGTCCTGCACCAGCACGCCACCGATGTGGCGCTGGTGCTCCTCACCACCGAGCTGCCGGCGAGGGGCAGCGCCGGGCACCGGGCGCTCGACACCATGGTGGGCCCGGGACGACCCGTGTTCGACGTGGTCGAGCTCCTCGACGACGCCGGCTACGAACGGCTCCGCTCCTACGCCAGCGGCGGCCGTCCTGCCACCCCGCCGTAGGCAGACGGAGGAGTCAGCGAGGCCGTTGCCGGCGGCGGGCGGGCTTTGGGCCGGGCTTTGGGCCACGCCGGGAGGGTGGCGGTTGGGCGACGAAGGAGAGGTCGGCGGCGGGCCCGGTGAGCGCAGCCGTCCGGGGATCGCCGGGCCCCACTCGGGCCGCGGTCGGGCGGATGCCGGCCTGGCGTACCAGGCACCGCACATCGCCCACCTGAGCGGGCGTCATCACGATCACCACCACGCCGGCGCAGCCGGCCCGAGCGGTGCGCCCGGAGCGGTGCAGGTACGCCTTGGGCTCGGCCGGGGGGTCGACGTGCACCACCAGGGCGATGTCGTCGACGTGAATGCCGCGAGCGGCGATGTCGGTGGCCACCAGCACCCGGGCCGACCCGTCGGCGAAGGCGGCCAGGTTCCGGGCCCGTTGCGGCTGCGAGAGGTTCCCGTGGAGGTCGACCGCAGGTATGCCCTGCACGGCCAACTGCTTGGCTAGCTTGCGAGCCGCGTGCTTGGTGCGGGTGAACAGCAGGCTGCGCCCGATCCCCGAGGCCAGCTCCCGGACCACGGCGGCCTTGTCGTCGGGTGAGACCGTGAGGGTGTGGTGCTCGAGCATGGGCGGAGACGTGTAGACCGTGTCCACCGAGTGGGTGACCGGGTCGTCGAGGTACCGGCGCACCAGGGCGTCCACGCCGCGGTCGAGGGTGGCGGAGAACAGCAGGCGCTGCCCACCCCCCGGAGTCTGGTCGAGCAGCCGCTTCACCGCCGGCAGGAACCCCAGGTCGGCCAGATGATCGGCCTCGTCGAGGACGGTTACCTCAACGGCGTCGAGGCGGCAGTGCCCCTGGCCGATGAGGTCCTCGAGGCGCCCCGGGCAGGCCACCAGGATGTCGATGCCCTGGCGGAGGGCCGACACCTGAGGTCCCTGGCCCACGCCGCCGTAGACAGTGGTGATGCGCAGCCCCATGGCCTGGGCGAGGGGAGCCACCACCGCCGCCACCTGGGCGGCCAGCTCGCGGGTGGGCACCACGATCAGCGAGCGGGGCCGGCGCTGCTGACGGCTCCGCGCCGAAGCCGCCAGGGCAGCCACGGTCGGCACCGCGAAGGCAACTGTCTTGCCGCTGCCGGTGCGGCCCCGTCCCAGCACGTCGCGCCCGGCCAGTGAGCTGTGCAGGGTGGCGGCCTGGATCGGGAATGGCGTCGTGACGCCGTGGCGCCCCAAGGCGGCGATGACGGGTTTGGGCACGCCCAGCTCGGCGAAGGACGTGGCCGCCGGGGCGGTGACGACATCAGGGTGGGGAGCGGGCCGCAGCGGCGGACCGGCGTCGCGGGCGGGGACGGAGGCATTGCGCTGAGGACGGCGGCCGGGCCGGTTGCGGCGCGGCCGGCCTCCAGCGTGAAGGGTGGTGGACAAGTGGAGTTCCTTTGCAGTTTGGGGGGCCGTTGATGCTGCGGCCACACGCTAAAAGCGGGAACCTGCGCCCAAGGGACGCATCGCACTCGACCACGGCGGCACCTCGACGGCCCCACCGGCTCCGACACTGTACCCGAGAAGCCGTAGTGCGGGGCTGAGGCCGGCCGGCTCGGAGACTGATCGGTCGGCCGGCGGTCGGTAACGGTGGAGGTGGTTGGTGGGCGAGGGGGACTTGAACTCCGATTTCCGGGGTGTTCATCGATGTTGGTCGATGCTCGAAAGTGCCTCTGAGCAGGGCCTTCGTAAATCGGCGTGCTGGACCGTGCTGAGCGCTTCTACCGGATTTCAACCCGTCCGGTAGAAGTCTCGGTAGAAGTCGGTCGACTCCGAGCCACCACTTCGCGGGCGATCCAGTCACCAGGTTGTTGACACGGCGACCGCCCCTTACTGGTCCTTCAGCTCGGCCAGGAGGTCGTCATCGAGGGGCACGGTGCGTCCGGCGCGATAGTCGGCGAGGCCCAGCGCCGCCGCCTCGAGGAGGGCGCGGTCGCGCAGGAGCTGGCCGACGCGGCCGAGGACGCCGGGGTCCCGGTGGATGTTGATCAGGTCGAGGACTCGCTTCAGGTCCGCCAGGCCGACGAGCTCCACTCGGGGCGGTCGACTCTCCGCGACCCTCGGAAGGATCCCCTCCTCCACCCAGGCTCGGACGGTTTGGTTGCGACACGCCGAGGACGCTCGCTGCCTCCTCCACGGTCGCACCGCGCTCGCGGCCCGCGATGCGCTCCTTCAGCCCCTCGAGCCGCTGTCGCCGTGCGGGGTCCGTCTCGTCGCGCGCGAGCTCATCGAGCGTCAGCAGGTCGTCGAGCAGCTCGGCAAGGTCCACCGGCTCCAGCGTGCCCCCGGTCGCCTCGTCACGTCCTGGGGTTTCGAGCCGCGAGACTTCGACGGTGCTCATCGTCCGAGGCACCAAGAAGCTCCGAGACCGGATCAAGGGTGAGGCGGCCGGAGACGACGGCGTGTCGACCACCGCGCTGGGCGACTGGTTCGCCAACGCGCTGTTCTGGCGGCCCCAGGTCGCACTCCTGGTCAATAGCCGCACCCTCCTCCCGGTGTTCTTCGAGCTGGCGCCGGCGGCAACGCTGCTCGATCGCATGCCGGGCGCGATCGAGGTGGTCCTCCGCCGGCACGGCGTCGGCGACGCGTTCCTGTCGGCCGAACGTGACGCCATGCGCGAGGTACGAATCGGACCGACGAACGATCGCAGCATCGTCGGCGTGATGAACGAGTTCGCCTTCCACGGGGAGTACCTCTGGAAGGACGGTCTGCGGGACCTCGAGGCGCTGTCGCTGCGCATGGCGAGCCTCATCGTCGGTCCGCTGGACCACCGCTCTGGTTCCCCCGATCGCGAGCTCGCCGCCGTCGTCGGGAGCACCGAGCCGCTCGCCACCGTGATCGCCTTCCCGAGCCGGGGCACGCCCTTGGATCCGTTACCCGACAAGGCCGCCAAGGGCAGCGCCGTGTACCAACTCAAGGTCACGCTGCTGGACACGAAGCCACCGATCTGGCGCCGCGTGCTGGTCGACGGGTCTCGCACGCTCGACCATCTCCACGAGGTGATCCAGGCGGCGTTCGGGTGGTGGAACTACCACCTCCACGAGTTCGAGGTCGGGCGGACCCGCTACGGCGTGCCTGATCGGGACGACGACTGGGGCGAGCCGGCCCGTGACGAGCGACGGACGCGCCTCGACCAGGTCGCGGGCGAGGGGTCCACGTTCCGGTACACCTACGACTTCGGCGACGGGTGGGACCACCGGATCGTCGTCGAGAAGGTCCTGCCGGCGTCGAGCGATAGCGCCGCGCCCGCGTGCGTCGACGGTCGGCGCGCCTGCCCGCCCGAGGACTGCGGTGGGACGTGGGGTTACCGGGAGCTGCTCGCGATCCTCGCCGATCCCACGCATCCCGAATACGACGAGCGGCGCGAGTGGCTCGACCGCGACTTCGACCCTGAGGCGTTCGACCCGAGCGAGTTCGAGGACGACCTCCGGAACGGCCGGATGGCGGTGTTCGACGACGAGGGGTAGGCCGCGCCGGCGCCAGGCACTGCGTCGAGGGAGGGACGTAGGCCTCCCCGAAGGGCCGAGACGTTTGTAGTTCAGGCAATAGCATTCACCCTGAGAGTGTTATTCTGCCAACAGGCTTCAAACGGAGGACACGACGTTGGCTGTCTGGCGTCCACAACCAGAGGACCTACAGCGGGTCTTCGATGAGCAGAACCCGTGGCAGCGCACGGGGCAGGTCGCCGCGACGCTGGCCCGGCCGATCGAGCGCCCGCTCGCCAAACTCCTCTGGCAGCGGCTGACCAAAGACGAGCCCCATCGCTTCCAGCTCGTGCTCGGCCCTCGGCGAGTTGGGAAGACGACGGCGCTCTACCAAACCGTCCGCCACCTCATCGAGGCCGGGGTCGGGCCATCACGGATCTGGTGGATGCGACTCGACCACCCGCTGCTCCTCCAAGAGGATCTCGGTGATCTCGTCCGAGCCGTGCTCGACGCCTCCAACGCGAGCGCCGACGAGCCGGTGTTCCTCATGCTGGACGAGCTCGTCTACACCGATCGGTGGGACCTGTGGCTCAAGACCTTCTTCGACGACCACTGGCCGGTCCGAATCGCCGCGACGTCGAGTGCGACCGCAGCGCTTCGCGAACGCCGGCTCGAAAGCGGGGTGGGTCGCTGGTCGGAGCAGCACCTCACGCCTTACCTCTTCACCGAGTTCCTTGCACTGGTCGGACAGGAACGCCCGGTCGTCGTCGGCGACACCCTCGCCGACAGCCTGGCCCAGCTGCGCCAAGGACAGCGGGCCGAGGCCGACCTCGCTGCGTGGCGCCGCCTGTTCATGCTCGTCGGCGGGTTCCCCGAGCTGCTCACCGCGGCTCGTGACCGGCCCGACGAGGACGAGCCCAGCCGTCTACTCGAGTCCCAACAGGTGTTGCGCACCGATGCGGTCGAGCGGGCGATCTACAAGGACATCCCCCAGTCCTTCGGCGTTGACAACCCGATGATGCTCGAGCGCTTGCTCTACGTGCTGGCCGCGCAGATCACGGGCCTGTTGTCACCGTCGAACATCTGCACCGATCTCGGGCTGTCGCAGCCCACCTTCGACCGCTACCTCTCCTACCTCGAGCAGGCCTTCCTGGTCTTCACTTTGCCGAACTACTCCGGGCGCGAGGCAACAGTGCAGAAGCGGGGGCGCAAGCTGTACTTCGTCGATGGCGCCATCCGGAACGCCGCGCTCCAGCGGGGCCTCGCGCCTCTCGACAACCCGACCGAACTCGGGGCCCTTGTGGAGAACCTCGTTGCCGCGACGCTCCGTTCGCTCGCCCTCCACGCCGGCGTTCGGCTCTACCACTGGCGTGACGGCAAGCACGAGGTCGACCTTGTCTTCGATCATCCCGACCAGCCGCTTGCCTTCGAGATTGGTTCCTCGCCTGACCACCCACGCTCGGGGATTCGAGCGCTCGCCGAGAGGCATCCCCGCTTCAAGGGCCGGTGCTTCGTGGTCGCGCCTCAGGTAGCGGTGGCCCACCCGGAGTCCACGTCGAGCGGTGTCGGCACCCTTCCGCTCGATCTCTTCCTACAAGTCGTCGGCGCGCAAGCGGAAGCAGCTCTGGCGACCAGCCTCGGAGCGATCGAATAGAGGACGGCGCCGCGGAGCAGCTCCGGTTCTCGACCCACCGAGACGCGCAGTGGGCTATCTGGCCGGAACGGTGTCCGCCTCGCGGTCGCGAAGGCGTGCGACCCCCTCCGGCGAGCCCATTTCGCGAGGTGAGTCCGAGCTCACCTGAGGATTGGTTGTCAACGCTCGCTGGCAAGGTGGCCTACGAGATCGTCGCTCTGCGAAGCGCTACCGGCCACCAGTCCACTCACTGGCAGCTGGCCCGCCTACTCGAGGTCGACGAGGCGGCGGTGACTTCCACTGAGCAACTCGCGGACGCTCTTGGTGCAAATGCCGATTCCGGACTCCGTGTGCTGGCTCCCCTCTGTGCCATCGACGCGCCCGCTGACTTCATCGCCACGTTGGCTCGGATCGAGATGCCCAGCGAGACCGGCGACCAGTGGCTCGCCTCCTGGGACGCCGACTGCCGGCTGCTCATTGATGCGTGGCAGTCCTTCGTGCAACAAGCCGATGTGGTCGAGCAGACTTGGGGCAACTTTCGACTCCACGTCTCCCGCCAACAGCGCGGCGACGACCTCGCTCCTGGAGTGCGACTGCTAACAATTCACAAGGCGCAGGGTCGCGAGTACCGCGCTGTGGCGGTTCTTGGCCTCAACGACGGCCAGTTGCCAGACTTTCGCGCGACGAGCGAGGAGGACCAGCTCGCGGAGCTGCGGACGTTCTACGTCGCCGTCACGCGCGCCGCACGAGTCCTTCTCGTCACCAGGGCGAAGTCTCGGGACACTCGCTACGGCGCCCGAGCGTCCAACCGCTCCCCCTATCTCGGTTTCCTGCAAAGCACTCAGTAACGCCCATGCGCTTCGCGTTCTCCGGGACGAGCTGGAGAGCACCGCTGCTCCGCCGACCCGAGCTGGAGGGTAGTTGCGCGCGCACCGGTAGAAGTCCGGTAGAAGTCAGCCCGAGTCGCGCTTCGCGCGTATGCCGTGACCTGCGAGAACTGAGTGGGCGAGGGGGGACTTGAACCCCCACGTCCTTTCGGACACAGGAACCTGAATCCTGCGCGTCTACCAATTCCGCCACTCGCCCGAGCGGTGCGTGACAACGTATCGGATCCCCGCATCTTTCCTGGTCGGCGTGGGCAGGGGGAGGCGCCAGTAAGGTACGGCGGGGATGGGACTCCAAAGCTTCGAGCGCCGGCTGGAGCGCCTGGTGGAGGGTGTCTTCGCCAAGGCCTTCCGCAGCGGCCTTCAGCCGGTGGAGCTGGGCCGGCGCCTCACCCGTGAGATGGACGCCCGGCGGGCCGTCGGCGTCCGGGGAGTGATGGTCCCCAACGTGTTCGTCTTCGCCCTCGCCCCTGCCGACCTCGAGCGGGTCAGCCCCTTCTCGGACGCCCTCGAGCGGGAGCTGGCCGACGCCGCCAGGGAGCACGCCCGCAGCGAGGGCTACCGCTTCGTGGGCCCGGTGGCCGTGGAACTGCGCGAGGACCCGTCGCTCACGCCCGGGATCTTCCTCATCACCAGCGAGCTCAAGGAGGCCGCCGGCGGGGCGCCGGTCGGTGCCCTCGTCCTCGCCGACGGCAAGCGCGTGAGCGTGGGAGACGATCCGGTCAGCATCGGCAGGTTGACCGAGTGCGACGTGGTGCTGGCCGACGACAGCGTGAGTCGACGCCACGCCGAGGTTCGCCGCCAGGGCAGCGACATCCTCGTGGTGGACCTCGGCTCCACCAACGGCACCAAGGTCAACGGCGAGCGGGTGGGCGAGCGAAGCCTGGCCGACGGCGACCGGGTCACGGTCGGCAACGCCACCCTCCGCTTCGAGGCGTCGTAGGAGGGCGGGAGCTCAGGTGTCCGAGGGTCTGCTCACGGTTCTCAAGTTCTGCTTCCTGGCCGGCCTCTGGCTGTTCTTCGTCCGGGTGGTGCGAGTGGCATGGGCCGAGGTCCACGCGCCGGCGGCCTCGTCGCCTCCCCCCGCCTCCGCCGGCGCCGCGCCCGCGGCTGCGGCGCCCGCCGGCGGTGCCGCTCGAGTCACCATCCTCGAGCCGGCCCAACGTCGGGGCACCTCCTACGAACTGGGGCAGGAGCTCAAGCTCGGCCGGAGCAGTGACTGTCACATCTCCCTCTCCGAGGACAGCTTCGTCTCCCAGGCCCATGCCCGCATCTACCGCAGGGACGGCAGGGTGTGGCTAGAGGACCTCGGCTCCACCAACGGCACGTACCTCAACTCGACCGCGGTGTCGGCGCCCACGGTTCTTCACCGGGGCGACCGGATCCAGGTGGGGCGTACGGTGATCGAGGTGAATCGATGACCACCCTCGTTGCCGCCGGGGCCACCGACGTGGGCCGGGTGCGCACCAGCAACGAGGACGAGTACCTCCTCGCCGAGCCCCTGTACGCCGTGGCCGACGGGATGGGCGGCCACGCCGCCGGCGAGGTGGCGTCAGCCACCGCCATGGAGGCCCTGTCGGCCGCCTTCGACGGGAACCGCTCGGGCGCGGGGCTGGTGGACGCCGTCCGCGATGCCAACCGGGCGGTGTGGGAGCAGAGCCGCCAGTCCTCCGAGCTGCGGGGAATGGGTACCACCATGACGGCCGTGGCCCTGGTCGAGGAGGACGGCGACGAGACCCTCACCATCGCCAACGTGGGCGACTCCCGCGCCTACCTGCTCCGCGACGGAGAGCTCGACCAGCTCACCGACGACCACAGCGTGGTCGAGGAGCTCCGCCGGGCAGGACGGCTGAGCCCTGAGGAGGCCGCCAGCGACCCCAGGCGCCACGTCCTCACCCGGGTGCTCGGTGTGGACGCCGAGGTCGAGGTGGACTCCTTCGAGGTGATCCCGTACCGAGGCGACCGCCTGCTGCTGGCCAGTGACGGTCTCTTCGGCGACGTCTCCGACGAGGACATCGCCGCCGTACTGCGCCGGCGGTCCGACCCCGAGCGGGTGGCCCAGCAGCTCGTGGCCATGGCCAAGGACGCCGGCGGCGCCGACAACATCACCGTGGTGGTGATCGACGTGACCGACGACGACCGGTCGGCACGGGCGTCGACCAGGGTGAAGAGCGGCTGGCTGGCAGCCCAGGCCCGCCCCGTGTCTGCCCGCCGGGCCCCGGACACGGACCCGAAGAACGACACCGAGGAGATGCCGAGGGCCGTGCTGGCGGAGCCTGGCCCGTCCCCAGCGCGGGAAGAGCCGGTGCCTGAAGCGGCTGCGCCCACGCCGGAGCCCAAGAAGGGTCGGCGTCTCAAACTTGCGACCGTGGCCTTCCTCCTCGTCCTGGCCCTGCTCCTGGCGTCGGCGACTGCAGCCATCCTGATCTCGGCCCGGGGCTCGTACTTCGTGGGCGTGCAGGGCGACGACGTCGTGATCTTCAAGGGCAGGCCCGGAGGGCTTCTCGGGTTCCAACCCACGTTCGAGGAGCGACCGGGCCTTCGCCTGGCGGACGTGCTCCCGAGCCGGGCCGACGAGCTGCGCCGTGGGAAGGAGGTGTCGTCCCTGGACGGGGCCCGCGGCTACGTCCGGAACATCGAGGAGGAGGCCCGGGCGGCCCCCGTGCCGCCAGGGACGACGCCTCCCCCGTCCCCGAGCGTCTCCCCGCCAGAACCCGTCCCGTGAGGCGCGCCCCGCGTCGCAACGCCGAGCTCGGTCTCATCATCCTGGCCGTCCTCCTCACGGGGGCTCTCTACGCCCTGGCCAGCCTCGGGAGGTCGGCGTCCCTGCCGGCCAACATCGTGCCCTTCCTGGTCGTGATCCTGGTCCTGCTGGGCGGAGCTCACATCGGGGTCCGGATCCTCGCCCCGGACGCCGACGGCATGCTGCTGGCGTTGGCCGCCATGCTCAACGGCATCGGCTACGTGTTCATCGCCCGGCTCGACCCGGACCTGGCCGGCCTCCAAGCCGTGTGGACGGCCCTTGGCATCGGCGCCTTCCTGGGCACCCTCGCCCTCGTGCGCCGGGTCCGGGACCTCGAGCGCTACCGCTACTCGTTCGCCATCCTCGGTGTGGCGTTGCTGCTGATGCCACTGCTACCCGTCGTGGGCCGCAACATCAACGGGGCGCGCCTCTGGGTACGAGTCGGCACCATCACCTTCCAGCCCGGAGAGCTGGCGAAGATCGCCCTGGCCATCTTCTTCGCCGCCTACCTGGTCGAGAAGCGCGAGCTGCTCTCCGAGTTCCGCCTCACCCGTGGGCGTCTTCCCGACCCGCGGGTGGTCGGTCCCCTCCTCCTGGCCTGGGGGGCGTCGTTGCTGGTCATGACCGCTCAGCGCGACCTCGGATCGTCGCTGCTGTTCTTCGCCTTCTTCATCCTGATGGTGTGGATGGCCACCGCTCGCGGCGCCTACCTCGGCCTCGGTCTCGGGCTTTTCGCCGCCGGCGCCATGTTCGCCTACTCCGCCTTCGCCCACGTGCAGTCGCGGGTCAGCATCTGGATCGACCCGTGGCCCGAGGCCACCGGTCAGGCCTACCAGATCGTGCAGGCAGCCTACGCCTTCGGATCGGGCGGGTTCGCGGGCTCGGGCCCGGGGCTGGGGGCACCGGGCACCATCCCCGCCGTGGCCACTGACTTCATCTTCGCCGCCGTGGGCGAGGAGCTGGGCCTGCTGGGCACCACCGCGGTCATCGTCGCCTTCGTGCTCATGGTGGCCGCCGGCCTGCGCATCGCCCTGCGGGCTGACCAGGCGTTCGAGCAGCTGCTGGCGGCCGGTCTCACCACCATCATCGGGCTCCAGACCTTCATCATCATCGGCGGCGTCACCCGCCTGGTGCCCCTCACCGGCCTCACGCTGCCCTTCATGTCCTACGGGGGCTCGTCACTGGTGGCCAACTACGTGCTGCTGGCCCTGTTGATCCGCGTCTCGGACGACACGTCCCGCCGGGCCCAGCGCGTGGCCGGCGAGATGGCGGCGGCGGGGGACCAGACCGTGCGACGGGCGAGCTAGGGGGGCCGGCCGGTGGAGCGACAGATCCGACGCGTGGGCGTGGCGTTGCTGGCGCTGATCTGCCTCCTCTTCGTCCAGCTCAACTACCTGCAGATCGTGCGGGCCGACAAGCTGGCCAACGACCCCGGCAACTCCCGAAAGGCCACCCGGGACTTCAACCGCGAGCGGGGCGTCATCCAGACGGCCGACGGGGTGGTGGTCGCCGAGTCGGTGCCCACGCCCGGGGCCAAGTTCAAGCGGCTCCGGCGCTACCCCCAGGGTTCCCTGTTCGCCCATGTCGCGGGATATTTCTCGTTCACCTTCGGGAGCGACGGGGTGGAGAACACCTACAACGACGACCTGGCCGGCCGCAGCGTGGCGGTGACGCAGGTCCGCGACGTGCTCTCGGACCGCGTCCGGACCGGCAACGTCACCCTCACCCTCTCCAAGGGCCTCCAGCAGGTGGCCAGGGACGCCCTCGGGAACCGCCGGGGGTCTGTGGTGGCCCTAAACCCCACCAACGGGGCGGTGCTGGCCATGTGGAGCTTCCCCTCCTTCGACCCCAACCCGCTGGCAGCCCACGACCAGCGGGCCGTGCAGTCCTCTTGGAAGGGCCTGCAGGCCGACGGCTCCAAACCGTTGCTGGCCCGTTCCTACAGGGAGCGCTTCGCCCCCGGCTCCACGTTCAAGGTGGTCACCGCCGCCGCCGCCCTGGAGCGGGCCCCCGAGCTCGTGTCCAAGTCCTATCCCAGGCTTCGCGAGCTGGACCTGCCCCAGTCCCAGGCCAACCTGCCCAACTACGGGGGTAGCAGCTGCGGGGGAGCCCTCCCCGACCTGCTGAAGGTCTCGTGCAACACCGGCTTCGCGCAGATGGGCCTCGACCTCGGGGCCGACCGGCTGGCCGGCGAGGCGCGCGACTTCGGCTTCGCCGCTCGCCCACCCCTCGACCTCAACGCCGTGGCCGCCTCCGGGTTCCCGGAGGCCTCGGCTTTCCGCAAGGACCTGCCGGCGCTGGCCAAGTCGGCCATCGGCCAGCAGGACGTGTCCGCCACGCCCCTCGAGATGGCGCTGGTCGCGGCCGGGGTGGCCAACGGCGGGGTGATCATGAAGCCCCACGTCATGGCCGAGGTCCGCGACAGTGAGGGCCAGGTGGTTCGTCCGGCCCCCTCCGAGGCGTGGCAGCGAGCCATGAGCCCGGCCAACGCCGCCAGCCTCCGGGACATGATGGTGGGCGTGGTGAACGGCGGCACCGCCACCCGCGCCGCCGTCCCCGGTGCGCAGGTGGCGGCCAAGACGGGCACCGCCCAGACCGTGGGTGACAACTCCCACGCCTGGATCGTGGCCTTCGCCCCCGCCGAGGCGCCTCGAGTGGCCGTCGCCGTGATCGTGGAGAGCCAACCCGGCCTGGGCGACACCGTCACCGGTGGTCGGGTGGCCGCCCCGATCGCTCAGGCCGTCCTGGCCGCAGCCCTTCGCAGCCGGTGAAGGAGACCGGTCACCTAGGCTGGCAGGGCCTATGACCCAGCAGCCGGCCACGGTGTACAGCGATCGCTACGAGATCCTGCGCCCCGTGGCTCGCGGTGGCATGGCCGACGTGTACCTGGCCCACGACCAGCTACTCGATCGCCCCGTCGCCCTCAAGGTGCTGTTCCCGGAGCTGTCCGTGGACGCCACCTTCGTGGCCCGGTTCCGCCGCGAGGCGCAAGCCGCTGCCAGCCTCAGCCACCCCAACATCGTCCCCATCTACGACTGGGGCGAGTCGGAGACGGACAAGACCTACTTCATCGTCATGGAATACGTGGACGGCAAGCCGCTGTCCTCCCTCATCCGCTCCGAGGGCACCCTGCTCGCCGACCGGGCCGCGGGCATCGGTGCCGCCGTGGCCGGTGCCCTCGCCTTCGCCCACCGAAACGGCGTCATTCACCGCGACGTCAAGCCCGGGAACGTGCTCATCGACTCCAACGGCGGTGTGAAGGTCACCGACTTCGGGATCGCCCGTGCCGCCAACACCGAGGAGCAGCTCACCCAGACCGGGGCCGTCATGGGCACGGCCACGTACTTCTCCCCCGAGCAGGCCCAGGGCCACGACGTCGACGCCCGCAGCGACGTCTACTCCCTCGGCGTGGTGCTCTACGAGATGATCACCGGCGAACCTCCCTTCAGCGGCGGGAGCCCGGTGGCCATCGCCTACAAGCACGTGCGGGAGGAACCGAGCGCTCCGCGGGAGGTCAACTCGGCCATCCCGCCCGCCTTCGAGGCCATCGTCCTGCGGGCCATGGCCAAGGAACCCGCCGACCGCTACGCCAACGCCGAGGAGCTGCGGGCCGACCTCCTCCGGTACCGGCAGGGCCGAAAGGTGATGGCCGCGGTTCCGGCTGGCGGCGCCCCCACCCAGACGGTGGCCGCCGCCACCGTGGCCGCACCGGTGGCCGAAGGCCCCGTCACGAGGGCCGTCACCACCGCCGATGACGGCACCCGGGTGGCGCCGGCGGCGGTGGTGGAAAACGAGGACGCCACCTCCCCGCCCCCTCCGGGTCGCAGCCGAACGGGCGTCTACGTGGGCCTGCTCCTGGGCATGCTGGCCCTGCTGCTGCTCCTCCTGTTCCTGCTGGGCAAGACGCTGGGCATCTTCGGGGAGGGCAGCGGCCAGGTCACGGTTCCGAGCGTCATCACCAAGACGGTGGAGGACGCCGAAGGCACCCTGCGCGGCCTCGGCTTGAACCCGGTCCGCCAGCCGGAGCCAAGTGACCAAGCGGCCAACACGGTGGTCGGTCAGGACCCGCCCCCCGACACCAGGGTCGACAAGGGCTCCACCGTCACCCTCCGGATCAGCCAGGGCCCGCAACCGGTGAAGGTGCCGTCCGTCATCGGTGACGACGTCGACGACGCCAGGAGCCAGCTCCAGCGCCTGGGCCTACAGGCGCAGGTCAGCACCCAGCCCAGTGACACCCAGCGCGAAGGCCGCGTCCTGGACCAGGACCCCAAGTCGGGTGCGGACGTCCCCAAGGGCTCGACGGTGAGGTTGGTCGTGTCCGGGGGCAGGTCCAAGGTTCAGGTGCCGAGCGTGGTGGGCCAGGACTCGGCGTCGGCCGCGGCCGAGCTGGGCGCCGCTGGTTTCAGGGTCCGCACGGTGCGCGAGCCGTCAGCCACGGTCCCGGCGGACCGGGTGATCCGCACCGACCCGGGGGCGGGCGCGGAGCTGGACAGGGGTTCCACCGTGGCTCTGGTCGTCTCCTCGGGGCCCCAGACGACGACGACGCAAGCCCCCACCACCACCACCGCCAGCACAGTCCTCCGCCCCTGAGTCTCAACGCCCGGGGGCGGCTCCTCAGCACCGTCCCAGGAAGTTGGCGAGGATGGCTTTGCCGGCTCGGGTGAGGATCGACTCGGGATGGAACTGCACCCCCTCGATGGGCAGGCTCCGGTGACGAAGGCCCATCACGGTGCCGTCCTCGGCCTCGGCCGTCACCTCGAGCGTGCCCGGAAGCGACTCCCGCTCCACCACCAGCGAGTGGTAACGGGTGGCCTCGAACGGGTTCGACAGCCCGCTCAGCACCCCCTGGCCGCGGTGGCGGATCACCGAGGTCTTGCCGTGCATGACCACCGGCGCCCGGACCACCTGGCCGCCGAAGACCTCGCCGATGCACTGGTGCCCGAGGCACACCCCGAGGGTGGGTACCTCTGGCCCCAGCTCCCCGATCACCGCGTTGCTCACCCCGGCGTCCCCGGGGCGACCAGGGCCGGGGCTGACGAGCACGGCGTCCGGTCGCAAGGCCCGGGCCTCACTCACGCTGAGGGCGTCGTTGCGGTAGACGAGGGGCTCGGCGCCGAGCTCGCCCAGGTACTGGACCAGGTTGTAGACGAACGAGTCGTAGTTGTCGACGACGAGGACGCGGGCGGGCATCGATCACGAACCTACCGGTTGCTTCCTCCGAGGCTGGACGGCCATCACTAGTCTCGTCTGGCAGATGGCACGCTGGCAGATGGCCCGCTCAGGGCGCAGGACGCCCCCCCAAGGCAAGGTGGTGCCGGGCAGAGCCACCCCGGCTCCCTCCGGCAGGTACACGCCCCCGATACCGAAGTCGCAGAAGTCGAGCCCCTGGTGGGTGGCCGCGCTCATGCTGGGCCTCCTCATAGCGGGGATGCTGGTCATCGTTTGCAACTACCTGGACCTGCTGCCCGGCGGGGCGAACAACGGGTACCTGTTCCTCGGTCTCGGCCTCATCACTGTCGGCTTCCTGGTCGCCACCCGCTACCGCTGAGAGGGTCCCGGGCGTGCAGATCCTGATGTTCATCTGAGTTACATACGTGTGACTCTCCCCAGTCTTGTCCACAGGGTGGGGACGACGGGCTCTCTTCACTCGACTGGGGTCACCAGCTCCATCTCGTCCATGCAATGGCGGGGGGGTTCGGGGTTCTCGTCGGGAGCGGCCGTGAGCTTCAGCTCCACCCCGCACGAGGTGCAGCGGTAGCGCAGGCTGACCCGGCGCATCTCACCCTTGGGTGGCGGAGCGGGCGGAGGCTGGCCGATGGTGCGGAGGAAGAACAGCCCCACCCGCATGATCAGCAGGAACAGCACCACGGCGACCGCGAGCTCCAGGAACACCGCCGCTACAGCCGTTCGATGACGGTGGCGTTGGCCAAGCCGCCCCCCTCGCACATGGCCTGCAGCCCGTAGCGGCCACCGCTGCGGGCCAGCTCGTGGACCAGCGTGGTCATGAGCCTGGCACCTGTGCACCCGAGGGGATGGCCGAGGGCGATGGCCCCCCCGTTCACATTGACACGGTCCATGTCGGCACGGAGCTCGGCGTCCCAGGCCAGCACCACGGACGCGAAGGCCTCGTTGATCTCGAACACGTCGATGTCCTCAACCGCCAACCTGGCCCGTTCCAAGGCCTTCTCGGTAGCCGGGATGGGGGCGGTGAGCATGGTGACTGGATCAACGCCGGCCAGGGCGAAGGCGTAGAACCGGGCCCGGGGAACCAGTCCCAGCTCCACGGCCTTCTCCTCGCTGGTCACCAGCACGGCGGCGGCGCCGTCGCTGATCTGGGAGGAGTTGCCGGCGGTGATCTTTCCGCCGGCCTTGAATGCGGGCTTCAGCGCCGCCAGGGTCTCAGGCGTGGTCTCGGCGCCGATGCTCTCGTCGTTATCGAGGACTTCCCCTGTCTCCTCGCCTCGTTCGTCCTTGACGGCCACGGCCGTGATCTCCTCCTCGAACCGCCCGTCGGCGCGGGCCCGGGCCGCCCGCTGCTGGCTGCGGGCCCCGTAGGCGTCGAGGTCCTTTCGGGACAGGCTCCAGCGGTCGGCGACGATCTCGGCCGAGATGCCCTGGGGCACCAAGCCTCCCCCGCCGGCGTAGCGGTCGAGCACCCCGGGGCCGAAGGGCCGCCCACCCACCTGCATCGAGGCGCCCTGTGGCACCCTCGTCATGGTCTCCACGCCGGCGGCGATCACCATGTCGTACGCCCCCGCCATCACGCCCTGAGCGGCGAAGTGGAGCGCCTGCTGGGAGCTGCCGCACTGGCGGTCGACGGTGGTGGCCGGGACCGTCTCGGGGAAGCCGGCGGCCAACACCGCGCTGCGCCCCACGTTCAGGCCCTGCTCGCCTACCTGGGTGACGCAGCCCATGATCACGTCGTCGACCATGGCGGGGTCGAGGTCGTTGCGGGCCATCAGAGCCGCGAGGACGTGGCCGGCCAGGTCGGCGGGGTGCCACCCCCGGAGCTTGCCGTTGCGTTTCCCCGCTCCCGTGCGGGCCGCGTCCACGATCACCGCGCTGCGCACGAGCCCAAGTCTGGCTCAGCGCCCGCCCGGCGGTGGCAGCGGCAGCAGCGGCATGGAAGGAGCCGTTCGTGATCATGGGACACCCGGCGCCCCTACCGGCCGAAGCGGGTTGCGGAGTGGTGCTCCTGGGCCAGCTTGCGGAGCGCCACCAGCGCGGCCTCGAACACCACGGTGCCCACCACCGCCCCCTCCACCAGGTCGGCCCGGGCCGCATGGGCAGGCATGGCCGCCAGCTCACGTGCCGCCAGCTCGTCGGCGGCCTTGGCGTAGGGCACGAAGGCCTCGGTGTCCACAGGGCGCCCCAGGCGGCGCAGGGCCACCAGCGCATCAGCCAGCTTGCGGCGCGACGGCGCATCGGCGCTCACCCTCCATCCCAGCTCGGCCAGGAACAGATCCACCTCGGCACGGGCCTGCACCACGTCCTCCGGGACCGGTCCCGGGTCAGGGGGCGGCCCGAGGGCATGGTGGGCGACACCGAGCATCTTGTGAGCTGACAGGTTCTCGTCGGCGATGGCATCCAGTACGGCAGCCACGTCGGCGATGCCGAGACCACCGACGCCCACCAGGGCGCGGATCAGCCGCAGTCGGTGCAGATGCGCCTCGTCGTAGTCGGCCTGGTTGGGGGCTGTGGACTGCCCGGCCGGCAGGAGGCCCTCCCGCACGTAGTACTTGATGGTCGGTACCGGAACTCCGCTGGCTCGGCTCAGCTCGGAGATCCTCACCACGCCCTCCAGTCCCCTGCCGTCGGCGGAAACCAGTTGACAAGCACCTGTCCATAGTAGAACTATCGATAGCGTCACTATCTACTAGCGCGACTCGAGGAGACCGATCAACTCGTGCGACTGTCGCCCCGCTCACTCGCCCGCATCAGCAGTCGCCGGCCATGGCTCACCATCGCCATATGGCTCCTGGCCGTGGCGGCCTCCGGAGTAATCACTTCGCGGTTCCTGGCCGACGGCCTCACCACCGACGTCGACCTCACCAACCAGCCCGAGGCCAAGCAGGCCCAGACCCTGCTGGCGGAGCGCATGCGAGGGCCGGAGCGTGACACCGAGATCGTCATCTTGGCCTCGGACTCGGCGACGGTGGAGGACCCCGCCTTCCGTGGCTACGTGGATCGCGTCCGCAGCGCGCTCACCGCCCTGGGCCCCGGCGTGGTGGAGCACACGCAGAGCTACTACGACTCCGGCGAGCCGGGCCTGGTTTCCAATGACCGGCGCACCACCCTGGTCCCGGTGGTCCTGGCCGGGCCCAAGTTCGAGGCCAACGAGCACATCCCGGCTATCAGGGAGGTGATCGCCGGCAACCAGGACCCCAGGTTCCGGGTTCAGGTGTCCGGCCTGGCCACCCTCAATGAGGACTTCAACACCGTGGCCGAGGAGGATCTGCGCACCGGGGAGGGGTTCGGCATCCTGGCCGCTCTCATCATCCTCGTGGTCGTGTTCGGGGCGGTGGTGGCCGCCTTCGTGCCCATCCTCGTCGCCCTGGCCTCGATCGCTCTGGCCGTGGCCCTGGTGGCCCTCGTGGGCCAGGTCTTCCACTTCTCGTTCTTCGTCACCAACATCATCACCATGATGGGCCTGGCCGTGGGCATCGACTACTCGCTGTTCGTGGTGTCCCGCTACCGGGAGGAGCGGCGGCGGGGACTCGAGAAGCTCGAGGCCATCGAAGCCGCCGGCGGGACCGCCAGCCGGGCCGTGTTCTTCAGCGGTATGACCGTGGTCCTGGCCTTGGCGGGCATGCTCATCATCCCCAACACCATCTTCCGCTCGTTGGGCGCCGGGGCCATCTTCGTGGTCATCGTCGCCGTGGTGGCCTCCCTCACCGTGCTCCCCGCGGTCTTGGGGCTACTGGGAGACCGTGTGAATGCTCTGCGGGTCCGCCGCCGGGCCGGCGAGCCCCGCTCGGGCGGGTTCTGGGACCGAGTGACCCGGGGGGTGATGCACCGGCCCGTGGCGGCGCTGGTGGTGGGGGTGGGTCTGCTCGTGCTGGCCGCGGTCTCCGCCTTCGACATGCGTACAGGCTTCTCGGGGGTGAGCACCGTCCCCGACGAGCTCGCCTCCAAGCAGGCCTTCGAGACGCTGGCCCGCAACTTTCCCGGGGGCTTGAGCGCTCCGGTCGAGATCGTGATCGACGGCCCGGTCACGTCGGCTCCGGTGCGGTCCGACATCGAGCGCCTGCGGGCCAGGCTCGACGCCGACGGCTTCTTCGGGCCCCCCCGGCTGGAGGTCAACCCCGCCGGCGACCTGGCTCTGATCTCCGCCCCCCTGCGGGGCGATCCAAACTCCAAGGCGGCGGTGAACGCCATCGGCCGGGTACGGGACGACTATGTCCCCACGGCCTTCCCCGACGAGAACCGGGCCCGGGTCCTGGTGGGGGGCGACACCGCCTTCAACAAGGACTTCTTCGAGATGGCCAGCCGTTACATGCCCATCGTGTTCGGCTTCGTCCTCGGGCTGTCCTTCGTGCTGCTCACGGTTGCCTTCCGCTCCGTCGTCGTCCCCTTGAAGGCCATCGCCTTGAACCTGCTGTCGGTGGGGGCGGCCTACGGGCTCATCGTGCTGGTCAGCCAGAAGGGCGTGGGGGCAGGCATCCTCGGCTTCCAGCAGGTCGAGGTCATCGACGCCTGGATCCCGCTGTTCCTGTTCTCGGTGCTGTTCGGGCTTTCGATGGACTACCACGTGTTCCTGTTGTCCCGAATCCGCGAGCACTTCGACCAGACCGGGGACAACACCGAGTCCGTGGCCTACGGCCTGCAGACCACAGCCGGGATCATCACCGGAGCCGCCCTCATCATGGTGGCGGTCTTCGCCGGCTTCGCCTCGGGCAGGATGGTTGCCTTCCAGCAGATGGGCTTCGGCTTGGCGGTGGCCGTACTGATCGACGCCACCATCGTCCGCTCGATCCTGGTGCCGGCCAGCATGAAGCTGCTGGGCAACCGCAACTGGTACCTGCCCCGCTGGCTGGGATGGCTGCCCCGGCTGCAGGTGGAGGAAACACCGACGGCCGGGCCCGTCCCCCACCTCGCCACCGTGGGCGCCGGCCCGGGAGAACGCCGGAACGAGAGTTGAATCGCCGGCGCTCCTAGGCTGGCGAGGACCACGCGAACGCCCACGAGGGCGAGCGGCGACCAGGAGGACTGAAACGGATGGACACGACAGCAGCGTCGTTGGTGTGCCCCAAGTGCGGGGCGACGATGCGCACGTACGAGCGCAGCGGGATGAACGTGGACCAGTGCACCGGCTGCCGGGGGGTCTTCCTGGACAGCGGCGAGTTGGAGCGCCTGGTAAACGCCGAGAGCTCCTACTACGAGGCGCGGGGTTACAGGCCGGAGCGCCATGACGACGACGACGACGAAGAACGCTGGGGCGGCCGGAGGCGTCGGGGACGCGGCGGCTTCCTCGGCGGCCTGTTCGAGGGCGGGGACGACTAGAAGCGTCCTCCGTCCGGCCGACGAGCAACTCGACGTTCGTCCACGGTTAACTCTGACGCCCGCTGATGGCAAAGACGGGGTCATTTGGCCTTCCTAGCCTCGCTGAGGTTCACCGCCTCAGGAAGGACAACCATGTTGCGTACCGTTCGTCGCCAGGTGGTCGCCACCCTGGCCCTGCTCGTCGGGGCCTTGCTGTTCGCCACCACCGCCCAGGCTGCGCCCCCGGCTCACAGCCGTAGCCCGAAGAAGCAAGTCACCGTAGTCGCCCACCGGGGAGCGTCTGCCTACGCCCCGGAGAACACCCTGCCCGCCATCGAGGAAGCACTCCGGATGAAGGCCGACTTCGTCGAGATCGATGTCCAGATGACCGCCGACGGCCAGCTCGTGGTCATGCACGACACCACGCTGGCCCGCACCACCAACGTGGAAGAGCTGTTCCCCGACCGCGCGCCGTGGCGGGTCGCCGACTTCACACTGGAGGAGATCAAGCAGCTCGACGCGGGGTCGTGGTTCGACGAGTCGTTCGCCGGCACCGAGGTGCCTACCCTGGCCGAGGTGCTCGAGGCCATGCGTGGCCGTGCGGGGCTCCTCCTGGAGGTCAAGAGCCCCAACCTGTACCCCGGGATCGGCGAGGCCATCTTGGAGGTGCTGGGCGATCGTGGCGGCTGGGTGCAAGCTGCCGCGCGGGCCGGCCGACTGGTGGTGCAGTCGTTCGACTGGGAGTTCATGAAGTCGTTCAACGACCTGGCCCCTCAGATCCCGGCCGGGCTCTTGGGCGGTCCTCCCACCGAGGAGCAGCTCGTCGAGCTGTCCGAATGGGCCGACCAGATCAACCCCAGCTTCCGTAGGGTGGACGAACAGTTCGTGGACCTGGTGCACCGGGTGGGGATGGTCACCTGGCCCTACACCGTCAACGACCCGGAGCAGATGCGAAGGCTCATCGAGCTGGGGGTGGACGGCATCATCACCAACAATCCTGATGTGTTGCGGTCGGTGCTGCGGGAATCGGCGGGGCCCGCCTCGGCCCGGCGGTAGAAGCAGCGGGCTGGCCCGCCATCGGCTTGATCAGTACACCTCGGGCACGAACGTCTGCTCCTCCACCGGAGGTCGGACGTAGCTGCGGTCTTCCTGCCTCGGGGGTAGCTGGATCTCTGGAGTCTCCGGCTCGCCGTAGGGGACCATGCTGAGCAGGTGGTGAATGCAGTTGAGCCTGGCCCGGCCCTTGTCGTCGGCATGCACGACCCACCACGGCGCCTGCTTGATGTCGGTGTGGCGGAACATCTCGTCCTTGGCCCGTGAGTAGTCGGCCCACCTGGCCCGGGACTCCAGATCGATGGGGCTGAGCTTCCAGCGCTTGGCGGGGTTGGCTATGCGGGCTTGGAACCGACGTTCCTGCTCCTCGTCGCTCACCGAGAACCAGTACTTGATCAGGAGGATCCCCGATCGGGTCAGCATCCTCTCGAACTCGGGACAGGAGCGGAGGAACTCCTCGTACTCGTCGTCGGTGCAGAAGCCCATGACCCGTTCGACCCCGGCCCGGTTGTACCAGCTCCGGTCGAACAGGACCATCTCCCCGGCGGCGGGGAGGTGGGTCACATAGCGCTGGAAGTACCACTGGGTCCCCTCCCGGTCGGTGGGCGTGCCCAGGGCCACGACCCGACAGAAGCGGGGGTTCAGGGTCTCGGTTATGCGCTTGATGGCGCCACCCTTTCCGGCCGCGTCCCGCCCCTCGAAGATGACCACCACCTTGAGTCCAGAGGACCTCACCCACTCCTGGAGCTTGACCAGCTCGACCTGAAGCCGAGACAGCTCCTTGGCGAGGACGTTCTTGGTCACCTTGTCCACGTCTTCACCATCGTCACACCAGCCCGCGTCCACGGAGCCACTCGGCGGCGGCCAGCGCCTGCTTCACGCCTTCGATGTTCACACGGTGGTTGAGCTCTGTCAGGTCTGACGTGTGCAGCAATGAGCTGACGCGGTCCACGACCTGGGTGCTTGGCGCCGAGCCGGTCGGCGACCTCTCTGCGGACCACCGGCACCAGGATCTCCGGCGGCTGCAGCCCCCGGTCCTCCTCCAGCAACACGAACTGATCCCCTTTGAGGTGGCCGTCCGAGGTGAACAAGAGGGCCACGTCGACCTCTTCGCCTTCGAGGGCGCCCACGGACAGGGGGCCTCCGGCATCGAGCGGCCTGAACTCCATGAAGCGCAGTCCATAGACCCGCTCGAGCGCGGGGTCTTCCGGGCCGTCAACGACGTCCCCGACCTCATCAACCCGCCGCTGTGGGTCGTCATGCAGTTCGGCGACGGCGCCGCCATCGCCCTCGTGGCACTGGCCGCTCTCGCCTGGCGGCGCTTCCGGCTGGCCCTCGGCCCGGGCGTGGCCGGACTCACCGTGTACTTCCTGGACAAGGGGGAAGCCCGTGGTCAGCCGGCGCCGGCCGGCGGAGCTCCTACCCGACGTCCGGATCCTGGGCGACCTGGCCACCGGCCGCGCCTACCCCTCGGGCCATGCCGCTGTCGCCTTTGCCCTGGCGGCTATCGCTTGGCTCTGCGTCGGTCCCAGGTTGCGCTGGGTCTTCTTTCCCGTGGCCGTGGTGGTCTGTGCGGCCCGCGTCTACGTGGGGTGCCCACTTCCCCTCGACGTCGTGGGTGGGGCGGCGCTCGGCATCGCAGGTGGGCCGCTGTTCGGCGCCGTACTGTCCGTGCGCCACCATTGTGCCCGGTCCCGGGCAGGGGACGGCTCCGGGTTCCGGCTGCGGCAGAGTCCTGAACGAGATGCACGAGGTACACGGCCCATTGTGAGGCTGGCCAAGCGGGCGCCACGCCAGCGCCTTCCTGAACGACGCCGCCCTGTTCCAGCCCTCGAACATGGACCCTGGGTTTCGGTTACCTGTAGCTTCGTCGGCCATGAGGAAACGGCTCATTCATCGTTCGGTGGCATTGACGGCTCTGGCCGCCGTGGCCCTGGCAGCATGCGGTGACGAGGACCCGGCGCTGCAGACCAGCACCCCGGAGCCGGCGACGACGCCCGGCGCCACAGCCGAGCTGGCCAACGCTCAGGGACAGCCCCTGGGAAAGGTGACTTTCACAGAACGTGACGGGAAGGTCGTCGTGGAGGCCAACCTCCGTGGTCTGCCACCGGGTTTCCACGGCTTCCATGTCCACGCCGTGGGCAAGTGCGACGCGCCGTTCACCTCCGCCGGTGGCCACTTGGCCGTGGGCACGCAGGACCATCCCACGCATGCCGGGGACCAGCCGGTGGTGTTGGTGGCTGCCGACGGCACGGCCGAATCCCGCTTCGCGACGGACCGCTTCAAGCTGAGCGACCTGTTCCCGCCGGAAGGGCGAGCCATCATCGTGCACGCCAGCGCCGACAACTACGGCAACGTTCCCTCCCGATACGCGCCCGCCATCGACAAGATGTCGAAGGACACCGGCGACGCGGGCGGACGACTGGGCTGCGGGGTGATCCGACGACCCTGAGGCCGAGCTCCGAGCGCAGCCCGCATCGGGGATGGGACTTGACCTCGAAAGCCCAATAGGTGCCTCCGACTGACGACCCGCGCTGTTACCGGTGGAGGGGATGGAACGTCTGGTTGGTTGGTGGAGACGATGGGACTCGAACCCACGACCCCCTGCTTGCAAAGCAGGCTGAGCCGCCTCCGACTGATGGCGCAAACGACTGAAACCGCAGGTCACCAAGGAGATCGCTCTTACCGCGACTGACCGCTGGATACCGCTCGCGGCCCGTGCGTGGGGCACATTTGGGGCACGAGATTGGCGCTCGCCCCGGATGGCCGTGGTCTTACACTGTGGCTGAGATGTCCAGCGAACCCGCCGAGTCGGTACACCAAGGCGACCACCGCGAACTCCCGGTGGAAGTGCTGTTGCGTCGTGCCAGGCCACTTCCGCCGCATGACGAGATGGTCATCGATGATCTCACCGACGGAGAGGGCGCTGCCTTCCTCGCTGCGCTGGAGGACTGAGCCGGCACCTGCGGGCCCGCCGTGATCGACACGAATGTCTTCGCTGCCGACATTGTGCCTGGGTCGCGTCTTGCCCCGTTGTACGAGCCGCTGACTGCTGGGCTCCCGGCCCTGATCTCCTTCCAAACTGTTGCGGAGCTGCACTTCGGTGCGATGCGGCGAGGCTGGGGTAGGCCGCGTGCTGAAGCTAGAGCGCCGGATCGAGGAGCTGAGACCATTTGGCCAGGCCGGAGCTCGTGCTCATCTATGCGCGACTGCCGGCCGACTGTCTACGCATGGGCACGCCCTCGATGTCGAGCACGATGCTGACCGATGGACTCCGGTCGTCGCTCACATCTCACGACCTTCGCAAGATGCGCCATGCCGAGGTTTCACTATGGGACGGCACCGTGCGAGCGGTCACCCCACCAGTGCACGGGGGTCGCCCCAAGGCTTGGGTCAGCCCCCTCAGGTGATGTAGCCGAAGCCGAACCGTCGGTCGAACTCGTCGCCTGACTCGACGGCGACCTGCTGCGCGAGCCGGCTCATCGACACAGTGAACTTGTCGAGGAAGCCGACCTGGCCCACTATGATCGGCCACGTCGGGCGCCAGTGATGGACGAAACCTACCTCCGCCTGCCATTCGACAAACTCGTCGTCGCCACCATCAGGCGGGTGCAGTCTCAGGGTCAGGTCAGAGAACCGGACTTCGACTGTCTGACCGCCGATGCCGAGGTCAAGCCGGCGGTGGCTCCGCTTGGCATCGACGCCGACGGCGTTGGCGAGCCAAGGAGCCGCGAGGACGTGTTCACACCCAGAGTCGACCAGGGCAAGTGAGGTGGGTGCGATGTCCGGGCCAACGAGAGTGATCGGCACGATCGACCGCAGCACAACGCTTCCGAGACGAGGGCCATCTTCCTGGTACGGATACACCCAAGGGAATGGCGGCGGCACAGCGACGCCGTCTAGCCGAGACCGACGAGCTCCGGCTCCGACGGGTCGGGGGAGCGGACCACCGCGACGTTGCGGAGTCCACGCCGTCGGATCTCAGCGGCGAGCTCGTATGGCGAGTCGGCCATGAGCCGCGGCTCATTTGTGCTGCGATCGACCGCAACCCACTTGCCTGCAGTCTCCGCAAGGACCGAGGAGAGCGCGACGCGATCAGGCTTGCTCGGCACGACCGTCCCTCTGCGGTTCCACGGCCACCATCGTCTCATGGCGTCCACCTCCGTAGTAAAGGGTATCAAGATACGATCTTGGCTCCGGGGATGATCTACAAGCGCCATGCCGAGACCAAGAGCGACAGAACCGAGAGACCAGCAGCTGCTGCTGCGTCTCACGGCACGCCAACTCGAAGTTCTTGAGTCAGTGGCACATCTCGAACGCACCAAGCCGAACAGCTACGCCCACCAGATCCTCGTCGAGCACCTCGCGGCGCTGGTGAACAATCCAAGGGTCCAGGCCGACCTCGCCAACCGAGCTGGGTACGACGCTGACGGTGCAGTAGCGACCCCGCTCCACGAGCGATCGGGGTCGGCTGCAAAGACGCCGGCGACCGGCAGGAAGCGATCGGGCAAGCGGAACATCCCTTAAGACTGAGTGTCGCCACAGGTCGGTCCGACGTCGATCTCCATGCCGGGCAAACTCAGGCTCGGCTTGAGTGCTGAGAGGTTTCAGCAAATAAGGACGACCCGGCATCGAACCTCTCGTATCACAGCCGCCTGGACTCCGGCACTCCCTCGCGCCCACATGATGAGGAGCCCTCCAGGGCCCTCCCGGATCGCCGGCAGCGATGCCCCCCGTCGTTCGGGCGCGCTAAAGCCCGTTATGTGCGAGCTCACGAACGCTAGAGAGAGCACGGTCCATCAGGCAGTTCTGGCGGACGAGCCCTCAACCGACTTCCGGCGGCGCAACCTGCGATGTGCAGAGCGGCTCAGCGACTCTCAGGTCGGCCTAGCTACCGGGACTCGTCTGCACCCCGCCATTGACCCCTCAGCCCTTCCTCGGAGCCACCCTGCCCACTGCCGACGCCTGCCGCAATGCACTCGACCACTCCCTACCCCAGTCGACCGCCTCGCACCCGAGCCGTCGCCAAGCCCTGCGACCCTGCTTCTCGACGCCCTCCTACGGCCCTTAACCAAGCCGCCCCGAACCGTTGTTACGACCCACACAGACTACGCCGCTTCCGCCAATCGCCTGATGCAGGCGATGCAGAAGCAGCCGTAGAACGGTGACCGGCTTCGCCGCCCACCTTGGCTCGGTTCGCTGCGTTCATCGATCCACCGCTTGCTCGATGAGGGCCCCAAGAAAGCGGGCGGTGGTCATCCGCCGGCGGGACGCCTCCGCCTTGAGCGCCGGCCAGGAGGCCGCCCGGTCTTGCAGTTGGAGACGCACCTGCCGCATGGGGTGAGCTTCGGCCGGTCCGAGCTCTAGATCCGCTAGGCGGGACCACGGGGCCGACTCCACCAGGCGGCCGAGCCAGAGGTACACGCTGGTGCCCTCGATGGCGGCGGCGGCCCGAGCGGCGGCCCAGGTGCCGGCATCGACAGCAGCCACGGTGGCCAGGTTGCCTCGTCGCGGCTGGTTGCGGCGAGGCGGAGGAGGCCGGTGGCGTGCCGCTTCTCGTGCGCGGTGTTCCGCCTCCTGTGCCTTGCGATGTGCACGCCGTACTGGGCGTGCCTCCCTGGCGAGCCGGTTCGCCTCGTCCTGCCGGGCGAGCTCAGCTTCCGCGGCCTCTGCTTCGGCCGTCGCCTGTGCAGCCGCAAGGATCGCTTCATCCCACCGTTCGGCCGCCAGGCGTTCATGCGCGGCCAGGAAGGCGGCGTCGAGCAGCCTGCGGTGTTCCGGGATCAGCCGCTGGCCGTAACGAGCGACCAGCAGATCCTCGACAAGCTCCAGCAGGTCCAATACAGCCCTGGGTGGTTCATCCGTCACCTAAATGCCTTAGTTGGCTCTAATCTTCCCTAAACGGTCGATGCTCGCTAGCCTTGCCACGTGGCAGAAGGGATGAGAGAGGAACGCTTCGAGTCGATCCGTCGCGAGTGGCCGCCGATCTTGAACACGGCGCAGGTAGCGCAGCTCCTCGATCTGAACCCTCGAACGGTGCTGAACATGGCGGCCGACGGCCGCCTTCCGGCGAGCGGCTTGCCCGGCAGCCGCAAGCTGCACTTCTTCCGGGAGGACGTGCTTGCCACCCTCCGGGAGCACATGCTGCAGCCCGGAGAATCCGAGCCAGCCAAGGAGTCCTGACACCGTCTCGGGAAGCGTCCCTCACCTGCTTACTCATACCTACACTCGTTTACGCTAGTCTACTGCAAGCTAGGTCAGCGAGTGGGGCGGTGCAGCGGAAGTGTCGGAAGGCGAGCTCTTCACGGTGGAGGAAGCAGCGAAGCTGCTGAACGTGTCAGTGCGCTTCGTCCGCCGACTGGTTGCCGAGCGCCGGATAGCTGTGGTGCGACTCGGCCGCCACGTACGCTTGGCCCAAGCCGACCTCGAGGCGTTCGTCGCTGCCGGTCGGGAGGAACCAGTGAGACGTCGCCCCCGGCGCCTCGGACGGTCGGCGTGATCGGGACAGTCGCTGCGTCCCCTGCAGAGAAGCAACCTGCGCCCGGCGTCGTCCACCGGGGCGAGGAGGGCTCGTGACTTCCAAGCGCCACTTCGGCAGCGTCCGCAAGCTTGCGTCCGGCCGTTGGCAGGCGCGGTACCGAGATAGCGCCGGACGACGACACAGCGCCGACCGAACTTTTCCCACCAAGCGAGCCGCTGAGCATTGGCTGGCCATGGTTGAGGCCGACCTCCAACGTGGCGACTGGGCCGACCCAGCCCTCGGACGACTCACCTTCGCCGAGTGGGCCGACGAGTGGACGGCGACCACCGTTCACCTGAAGGCCAAGACGCGTGACGGTTACGCGTCAATGCTGCGGACCCACGTCTTCCCCGCCTTCGCCCAACATCCGATTTCCAGCATCGAGCAGGTCGATGTCCGCAGGTTCCTCGCCGACCTCTCTGCCGCCGGCGCCGCTCCGGGAACGGTGCGGGCCGCCCGCAAGGTGCTGCGCCTCGTGCTCGCGACGGCCATGGGCTCCGGCGCCATCAGGGTTAACCCCTGTGACGGCGTGCGCGTCCCCCGTTCACCCCGCGACGAGATGGTCTTCCTCGACCATCTTCAGGTCCTCGCCTTGGCCGACGCCATGCCGCCGCCCTACGGCACGCTTGTCACCTTCGCCGCCTATACGGGACTACGGGCCGGCGAGATCGGGGCGCTTCGAGTCGGTCGCCTCGACCTGCTCCGCCGGCGCGTGGACGTCGCTGAGTCCGTGGCCGACGTGCCAGGACACGGCCAGGTCTTCGGACCGACCAAGACCTTCGAGCGCCGCTCTGTTCCGCTGCCGCAGTTCCTGGTCGAGGAGATGGCCGCTTACCTCGTCGGACGGCCCACGGATCCCGAGGCCTTCGTCTTCACCGCGCCAGAGGGCGGCCCCGTGCGCCACCGCAACTTCTACCGGCGCCACTTCAAGCCTGCCGTACGGCGAGCCGGCGTCCCAGAGCGCACACGATTTCACGACCTACGGCACACCTGCGCCGCCTGCTCGTCGCGGAAGGCGCCCATGCTCTGGCCGTGATGAAGCGCCTGGGGCACTCGTCCATCACCGTGACGATGAACACCTATGGACACCTGTTCCCGGCTCTCGAAGAAGCGCTGACTGACGGCCTCGACCGGGCTTTCCGGGCCGCTGAAGAGCGCTCCGCTGGGGCACGTGTGGGGCACGACTCCCAGGACTCCACCGGGCCTCAACCACCGATCAGTGCGCTGACCAGCCAATTCACTGGTGGAGACGATGGGACTCGAACCCACGACCCCCTGCTTGCAAAGCA
>JALZJC010000116.1 GCA_030859945.1 Actinomycetota bacterium
CTACGGCCGCCTGGACGGTGAGCGCTACCGCCTTCGCGTGCCGGTCCGCTTGCGCGTGGGCCAACTCGTCGGTGAGGTGGTCCAGCCCGAATGGGCCCTGTTCAGCCGCCGCCCTCGGGGCGTTCACATCACTCTTGGTTCTGGGTCCTGGCTCTACCGCGTTGCCGGATTGGTCCACCGCACCCGACTGGAGAGGGCGGACGGGGCGCTCGTGGCCAAGCCGGCCGGCGCCTTCGGCACCAGCCGGATGGCGTCAAGCGCCGACGCCGTGGACGTGGCCGTCGTCATCGCTACGTCCTACGGCGTGTCGTCCGGTGAGCTCACCGTCCAGGGGTAGGGCTTCCGAAGAGCCTGGCAGTCTGCTCGGCGCAACGCCGCCAGGCCGTTGGTGCTGGCCTAGCCTGAGGCTCCCTATGGCGCCGGGGCATGGGAGCCGGGAGTGACCTCTCCGGTCATGGCGCTACGGCGGACGGTCTCGTCGCTCTCGGTCCGGAACTTTCGCCTCTACTTCTTCGGTCAGACCGTGTCGTTGTCGGGGACCTGGATGCAGGGGGTGGCCCAGGCCTGGCTGGTGCTCAAGCTCACCGACAGCGGCACCGCCCTCGGCCTGGTGATCGCCCTCCAGTTCCTGCCGCTGCTGCTGTTCGGTCCCATAGGTGGCCTTATGACGGACCGCTTCGACAAGCGGCGCCTGCTCTACGCCACCCAGGCCATGGCGGGGTTCCTGGCGCTCACCCTGGGCATCCTCGTCAGCGCCGGCGTGATCCGGCTGTGGATGGTGTACGCGCTGGCGGCCGGGCTCGGCTGCGTCCACGCCGTCGACAATCCGACGCGGCAGACGTTCGTGCTGGAGATGGTCGGACCCGAGGAGCTGACCAACGCCGTGAGCCTGAACTCGGTGTTGGTGAACCTGGCCCGCGTGCTCGGGCCGGCGGCCGCCGGCATCCTGATCGGGACGGTGGGCCTCGGCCCCTGCTTCCTGGTGAACGCGGCGTCGTACCTGGCGGTGATCATGGCGCTGGCCAGCATGCGGGTCGACGAGCTGCGGCCCAGCGCACTGCAACCCAGGAGCAGGGGCCAGCTCCGCGACGGCCTCCGCTACGTGCGCTCCACCCCGGCCCTGTTGGCGCCGCTCCTCATGATGGCGGTCATAGGGACGTTGGCCTACGAGTTCCAGGTGACCCTCCCGCTGATGGCCAGGTTCACCTTCCACGGCGACGCCGGGACCTATGGGCTGATGACCTCGTTCATGGGCGGTGGGGCGGTGGTGGGCGGCCTCTACGCCGCTTCCCGCCGGCCGCGTTCGACTACGGCCCTGTCGTGGCTGGCGATGGTCTTCGGCGTCGTCCTCCTGGGCGCAGCCTTCGCCCCCACACTGGTGCTCGAGCTCGCCGCGCTGGTGCTGGTCGGCGGGGTCAGCATCACCTTCATCGCCGTGGGCAACACAGCCCTCCAGCTGGCGGCCCGACCGGAGATGCGGGGCCGGGTGATGGCTCTGTGGGCGGTGGCCTTTCTCGGGTCCACCCCGGTGGGCGGCCCCGTCGTGGGTTGGGTCGGCCAACACGCCGGCCCTCGCTATGGGCTGGCCCTGGGCGGTGTGGCAACGCTCGTGGCCGGCGCCCTGGCCTATCCGAGCCTGGTTCGGATCGACAGGAAAGCTGGCACAGGCTCGGGGCTGACCGCCGTCGAGCCCTGGGCCGAGCCGGGGGCAGAGAAGATCGCTGCGAGCGAAGGGGGGCCGAAGCCGGCTCCCCGGTGAGAAGGGCAACGGCCGGGGCCCTGCTGCCCTAGCCTCACGTGCCCATGGCCGTCGCTCCCCCGCCTGCTCTCCCCGTGGGGCGGGACCTGACACTGGCCGGTCGGGGGAGGACCTTCGTAAGAGAGGTCGCCGGGCCGCCGGGCGCGCCCACGCTGCTGCTGCTCCACGGCTGGATGGTGACCGCCGACCTCAACTGGTTCACCTGCTTCCCCGCCCTCGGTGAGCGCTTCCGCGTCGTGGCCGTCGACCATCGGGGGCACGGCCGCGGCATCCGGTCATGGCGACCGTTCCGGCTGGAGGACTGCGCCGACGACGCCGCAGCCGTCCTGGACGAGCTCGGTGTCGGCCAGGTGATCCCGGTGGGTTACTCCATGGGCGGAGCGGTGGCCCAGCTCCTCTGGCAACGCCACCCGGAGCGGGTGGCGGGCCTGGTCCTTTGCGCTACGAGCCGCAGCTTCTCGGCCCAGGTCCCCGGGTCCCAGCTGTGGTTCGCGGGCCTCCTGGGCCTCTCGCTGGCCGCCCGACTGGCTCCCAAGCCCTTGCTCCGCCAGCTCCTCGCCAAGGTGGTCCGTCGTCGGGCCCAGCGCGTGATCGACGAGTGGGGCCTGACCGAGCTCGAGCGCAGCGACACCCCGACGCTCCTTCACGCCGGCTGGGCCATCGGCCGGTTCCGTTCAGAGGACTGGATCCCGTCCCTCGACGTGCCGGCCGCGGTGGTGGTGAACACCGGCGATCAGGTGGTGAGCCCCCAACGCCAGTTGGGCCTGGCGGCGGCCATCCCCGGGGCGACCGTCCACGAGGTGGACGCCGGTCACACCGCTGTCGTCACCCACCGGGAGAGCTTCGTCCCCGCCCTGGTGGACGCCTGCGCCGCCGTGGCCCGGCGGGCAAACCTGATGAGCTGACGGACGGCTCGGCGCTCAGCTCGAAGCCCCTGCCGTCCAGGCTTGGCCCCGGAAGCGGACACCGTTGGCGGTGGCCCGGAAGAGCATCCAGACGACGATCCCGGTCCATATCCCCACAATGCCGAGCCGGTGCCAACGCAACACCGCGAGGGCGAAGGGCAGGAACACCACCAGGCCGGCGAGCATGTTCCACTTCAGGAACCTGAAGTCCGACGACCCTATGAGCACGCCGTCGAGCACGAAGGCGACGGCTGCGGGGACCTGGGCCAGTCCCACCAGCATCAGCGCCACCGTGGCCTGGTCCACGACGGTCGGGTCCCCACTGAAGGCGTGGGGCAGGGCCCAGGACGTCACCACCAGTGCCAGGCCGATGACGGCGCCGATGACGATGCCCAGTCGTACGAGCCGACGTGAGACGGTGCGAGCCTCGTCCAACTGCCCCGCGCCCAGCGAGGTGCCGACGAGGATCTGGCCGGGGATGGCCAGGGAGTCGAGGACGAGGGCCAGGAAGGTGTGCACCTGCAGGGCGATCTGGTGGCCGGCCAGGGTGGCGGCACCCACACGTGCCGCGGCCGACGTGGCCAGGGCCAGGGTTCCCAGCAGAGCCGCGGTGCGCAGCAACAGGTGCCGTCCGGCAACCAGGAGGCGGACGATCTCCTCTCGTACCGGCGACACGGTCACTCCCTCGCCCACCACCCGGCGGCCGACCAGTACCAGGAACCAGACCGCAGCCACCAGCTGGGCCACCACGGTGCCCCACGCCGAGCCGGCCACGCCAAGGTCGAAGCCGTAGACCAGTACCACCTCGAGCACGAGGTTCACCACGTTGGCGACGGCGACCACGAGGAGCGGGGTTCGGGTGTCCGACACGCCGCGGAGGTAGCCGTTGCCGACCAGGGCGACGAGGACCAGCGGGATTCCCACGGCGCTGATCCGCAGGTAGGTGGTGGCCGCCTCGAGAACGGCCCCTTCGCCGCCCACCAGTCCGGCCAGTCGTCGGCCGGCCAGGCCCACCGCTGCGACCAGCGGGAGCCCGATGGCGACAGCCAACCACAGCCCCTGGGCGGCGACGGTGGCCCCGCCGCGGCGGTCACCCCGGCCGGAAAGAAAAGCCACTCGGGCCGTCGTGCCGTAAGCGAGGAAGTTGCACACCGTGAGCAAGGTGGTGAGGACGGCGGAGGCCACGGCCAGGCCCGCGAGCGGGACGGTGCCCAGGCGGCCGACGATGGCGGTGTCGACGAGCACGTAGAGCGGCTCGACGGCGAGCGTACCCAGGGCGGGAACGGCCAGAGCGACGATGCGCCGGTCGCGCTCCCGCCGGCTCATGTCCGCCACCTCACTCTGGAGGCCGGGCGGCTGCTATCCCGCCCATGACATGGCGTCCTCGATGCGCCGGGCCGCGGCCACCACCGCCCGGGCGTAGCGCCGGCCCGGCGACCGGGTCGTGCGCTCGACCGGACCCGATACCGACACGGCCGCCACCACCCTCCCGTCCCTGTACACGGGCGCGCTCACCGAGGCCACGCCCTTCTCCCGCTCCTCCACGCTCTGGGCCCAGCCGTGGCGCCGTACCCCCGCGTCCCCCCTGAGGGCCTTGCCCGCCGAACCCCTCCCCATGGGCAGCACCGCTCCCACGGCGACGATGGTGCGCAGGCTGTGCGGGGACTCGAGGGACACGACGCAGAGCCGGCCCTCGTTGCGGGGCACGTACAGCTGGGCGCTCTCGCCCGTGGCGTCCCGCAGCTCCGCCAGCGCGGGCCGGGCCAGCTGCTCGAGTGACCGACGGGCGAGGCGTGAGCCGGCCAGGAAGCGGCCCTCCTGGTCCCGATCGACCAAGCCGTGATGCTCCAGGGCCTGGGCCAGGCGGTGAGCGGTGGGGCGGGCCAGCCCGGTGGCGGCGACGAGGTCGCCCAGGGCGAGCGGGCCACTCTCCAGGGCGTCGAGGATGACAACGGCCTTGTCCAGGACGCCGACCCCGCTACGGGTACGGCGATTCGATACACTGTCCATCACGCAAGACTAGCGTCTCATATGCTGAGATGGGGAAATGTGACGGCAACACCGGGGAGGGAGCGCCTCATGGCAAGGACTCTGAGCGAGAAGGTCTGGGACCACCATGTGGTGCGGGCCGGCGAGGAGGAACCCGACCTGTTGTACGTGGACCTCCACCTCGTCCACGAGGTGACCTCGCCACAGGCCTTCGACGGGCTGCGCCTGGCCGGGCGCCAGGTGCGCCGGCCCGACCTCACGGTGGCCACCATGGACCACAACGTGCCCACAGAGCAGGCCAGCGAGGCCGACGCCATATCCCGACGGCAGATGGACGTGCTGGCCGCCAACTGCGCCGAGTTCGACATCCGCCTCTACCCCCGGGGCCATCCCAACCAGGGCATCGTGCACATCATCGGGCCGGAGCTGGGCCTCACCCAGCCGGGCATGACCATCGTCTGCGGGGACAGCCACACGTCCACCCACGGGGCCTTCGGGGCCCTGGCCTTCGGCATTGGCACCAGCGAGGTGGAGCACGTGCTCGCCACCCAGTCCCTCCCCCAACGACGACCCGGGACCATGGCTGTGAACATGGAGGGCGAGCTTCCCCTCGGCGTCACCGCCAAGGACGTGATCCTCGCCGTCATCGGCCGCATCGGCACCGGCGGCGGGGTGGGCTCGGTCATCGAGTACCGGGGTGGGGCCATCCGCAGCCTCTCCATGGAGGGCCGCATGACGGTATGCAACATGAGCATCGAAGCCGGAGCCAGGGCGGGGATGATTGCCCCCGACGACACCACCTTTGCCTACGTGGAGGGTCGCCCCCACGCCCCCAGGGGCAAGGCCTTCGAGCAGGCATTGGACCACTGGCGCTCCCTCGCCACCGAACCCGACGCCAGCTTCGACAAGACCGTGGACATCGACGCCGCCGCCCTGCTGCCCCATGTGTCGTGGGGAACCAATCCCTCGCAGGTGGCATCCATCGACGCCGTCGTGCCCCACCCGGACACCTTTCTGGATCCCGGTCAGCGGGAGTCCGCACGCCGGGCTCTGGCCTATCAGGGGCTGGTCGCCGGAACCCCCATCCGCGACATCGAGGTGAACACCGTCTTCATCGGCTCGTGCACCAACGCGCGGATCGAGGACCTGCGGGCGGCGGC
>JALZJC010000121.1 GCA_030859945.1 Actinomycetota bacterium
GCAGGGCCCGGGCCTTGCGCTCCTCGATGGCCTTGCACCAGATGAAGTCCTCCACGTCGGGGTGGTCGACGTCGAGGATCACCATCTTGGCCGCCCGGCGGGTGGTGCCCCCGCTCTTGATGGTGCCCGCCGAGGCGTCGGCGCCCCGCATGAAGCTCACCGGGCCGGAGGCGGTTCCTCCGCCCTGGAGCGTCTCCTTGGACGAACGGATCTTGCTGAGGTTGACGCCGGAGCCCGAGCCGCCCTTGAAGATGATCCCCTCCTCGGCGTACCAGTTGAGGATGGCGCGCATGGAGTCCTCGACAGAGAGGATGAAACAGGCGCTCGACTGCGCCGTCCGGCCCGGCACTCCGATGTTGAACCACACCGGCGAGTTGAACGCCGCCCTCTGGCTGACGACGAGGTGCTTGAGCTCGGCGTTGAAGGCCTCGGACTCGGCGTCGTCGACGAAGTAGCCGTTCCTCGCCCCCCACGCGGTGATGGTGTCGGCCACCCGGTCGGCCACCTGCTTGAGCGACCACTCGCGCTCGGGTGAGCCGGGCGCTCCCCGGAAGTACTTCTGGGCCAGGATGTTGGTGGCGTTGAGGCTCCAGGTGGAGGGCACCTCGACACCGAGCTGCTCGAAAGCCACGCTGCCGTCGCGGAAATTGGTGATCCGGGCGTCCCGGCGCTCCCAGGTGATCTCGTCGTAGGGGTGTACCCCTGGGGTGGTGAAGTGGCGGCGGATGCCGATTCCCATGCGCTCGGGCGCGATGGCCATGTCGAGGACCCTCCCGGTCGACAGGAGCCCACCTACCACAACTAGTGTGTGAAGCAGGGTGTGGCCCCAAGATGTTGTGCTTACAGGACTGTAATTTCAAGTCCAGCCGGTGTCAAGGTATCCCGCCGGGAGTCGAGCAGCCGGATTGGAGCGGCACCGCTGTTGTGGACGACCACGGGTCGGGCCATTCCCGAGCCGTCGTTGGTGACGGCGAAGTTGTGCGTCCCTTCCACCTCCACGTCGTACACCGGCACGGGGACGTCCAACATGACGCGCTCGACGCCCTCGACCCGACCCCTGCCCATGCCCTGAAGGGACACGCCGCAGCGAAGCTCACGGGCCTCGGCCCACCCCACCTCGCGAGTGAGGAAGCGGTGGTGGGGCGTGCATCGCAGCGCCTGGCCTCCTTCGCATCGCACCTCGAGCAGCCGCCTGGCCCGGCCCGCGACCCAGGCGCCGTTGATCTGGCGCACCACCCAGCGCTGGTTTCTACGGTCGAAGGACAAGACGTCGGGCAGCTCGTCGCCGGCGGCCGCCATCTTCAGGATGAGCTCCAGGGCCATCAGCCCCCCAGCGGTGACTATCAGCGTCTCCCCCACCAGGCAGTTGGGGATGCCCACGGTGGCCATCCTCCCGGCCGTTGCCATCGAAGACTTCGCCGCGCCCTGAATGTCGCCAGTGTAACTACAACGCTGTGAGTAGGGCCGGCACCATTGGCGCCGCCGGCGATTAGTGTCCGCCGCCATGCCGGCAGACCGAGAGGTGACTCGGGCGCTCGTGGTGGCCGCCCATCCCGACGACGTGGACTTCGGCGCCGCCGGCACCGTGGCCGCCTGGACCGACGCTGGCGTCGCCGTCACCTACTGCATCGTCACCGACGGCGATGCCGGCGGCTTCGACCCCGAGGTGCCCCGCTCGCAGATCCCCACCATCCGCCGGGCCGAGCAGGAGGCGGCAGCCGAGGTCGTGGGCGTGAGCGACGTCGTCTTCCTCGGTTACCCCGACGGGCGGCTCCAAGCCACCATCGAGCTGCGACGCGACATCGCCCGGGTCATCCGCCGGGTACGGCCAGAGCGTGTGCTGTGCCCCTCACCCGAGCGCAACTGGCAGCGCATCTACCCGAGCCATCCCGACCACCTGGCTGCCGGGGAGGCGGCACTGTGCGCCGTCTACCCCGACGCCCGCAACGCCTTCGCCCATCCCGAGCTGGCGGTGGAGGGTTACGAGCCCTGGAGCGTTCCCGAGGTCTGGGTCATGGCCGGCCCCCACGAGCCGAACCGCTTCACCGACATCACGGTCGTGTTCGAGCGCAAGCTCGCCGCCCTCGGATGCCACCAGAGCCAGATCACCGACCCCGCCACGCTGGAGTCCAACCTTCGTGGCTGGTTCTCCGGCGTGGCCGGCCTGGCGGGGCTGCCCGACGGCTCGCTGGCCGAGGGCTTCTTCGTCATCGACACGGCCTGAGCCCAAGAACGTCGAGCGCTACCTCCGGGTCAGGTGGCCGTTGGTGGCCGAGGCCACCTCGGTCCAGCGAGCGCCGGCGATGCGGGCCAGGGCCAGGAGCTGGCGCCGTTCCCGGGCTCGCAGCGGGCGGCCAGCGCGACCGATCACCAGGGTCCGGCCCACGGAGGGCAGCTCGGCCCACGCCACGTCGTCCGGTCCCGAGTCACCGGCGCTCAGCTGGGCGGAGGCGCCGCTGCCGGCCACGAACGCCTGCAACCAGGCCGCGGGCGGGACGTCGCCCACGGCGGCGAGGCCCTCGGCCCCGTCGGGGCCCACCAGGACCACCCAGTCGGCCTCGAGGTCGTGGTGGGCGTGGTGGGCCAGCACTCCCAGGAGATCGCCGACCGAACACTGCTCGATCAGGACGGCGGCGGTCTCCAGCGAGCCCACGAGGGGGTCGGGACGAGAGTCCTGCACCGGGCGCACATCCTCGACGTCCACGCCGTCGACCTCGGACATCTCGTCGATGAGCAGGGGGACGAGGTCGTCGCTCGGTAGCGTCACCACCAGCTCGTCGATGGCCCGGCCTGCTCCCCGCTCGAGGATGTCGATGCCGATGAGGTCGCCCCGCACGGCGCCGATGCGACTGGCCACCGCACCGAGCGCCCCCGGGCGGTCGGGGAGCCAGACCCGCACGACATGGGTGCTCACGACACACGAGGGTAGGTCAGGAGTGTGAACGCTCCGTTACCGGGCTGAAGCCGGCGCGCGAACACGTCAGAGACGGGTGAGGGCCCGGCGCATCGTGCGCACGGCCTGGGTGATGCGCTGGTCGTTCTCGATCAGGGCGAATCGCACGTAGCCCTCACCACCGGGCCCGAAGCCCATGCCCGGCGACGTGGCGACCTTGGCCTCGCGCACCAGGAGCTTGGCGAACTCGAGGCTGCCCATCTCCCGGTAGGGCTCGGGGATGGGGGCCCAGACGAACATGGTCCCTCGGGGCCGGTCCAGTGCCCAGCCGATGCGGTTGAGCCCGTCCACCAGCGAGTCCCGACGGCTCTGGTAGATCTCGTTGACCGCCTTCGGGTACTCGCCCGCCTCGTTGAGGGTGACGATGGCGGCGATCTGGATGGGCTGGAACGTGCCGTAGTCGAGGTAGCTCTTGAGCTTGGTGAGGGCCTGCACGATGTCGGCGTTGCCCA
>JALZJC010000122.1 GCA_030859945.1 Actinomycetota bacterium
GGTGGACGGCGTCGACGTGCGGGACCTGACGTTCGAGTCGTTGCGGAGCCAGATCGGCGTCGTCTTCGAAGAGCCCTTCCTCTTCTCCGACACCGTTCGGGCCAACATCGCCTACGGCCGCCCCGAGGCCAGCGACGAAGAGGTCACGGCCGCGGCCCGCGCCGCCGAGGCGCACCAGTTCATCATGGCCCTTCCCCGGGGGTACGACACGACCCTCGGAGAGGGTGGGCTCACCCTCTCGGGCGGCCAGCGCCAGCGCATCGCCCTGGCCCGGGCCCTGGTAACCGACCCCCGGATCCTCGTGCTCGACGACGCCACGTCCTCGGTGGACTCCCGGGTGGAGGAGGAGATCCACGCCACCCTGCGACGGTTGATGGAGGGACGCACCACCCTGCTGGTGGCCCATCGCCGCTCCACCCTGCGCCTGGCCGATCGCATCGCCCTGGTGGACGGCGGCACGGTGGTGGACAGCGGCACCCACGACGAGCTGATGGGACGCTCCTCCCTTTACCGCACGCTGCTGGCCGGGCCAGGCAGTGACTTCGAGGGCGTGGAGGCCGACAGGACCGAAGAGAGCCCGGAGCCCGGCGCCGGGGTGACGCCTTCGGCATGGCGCCCGTCGGAGGACGAGGCGCCCCTCGCCCCCACGCTGCTGAGTGGCGCCGGCGACGGCCCGGGTGGCGCCCTCGGGCACGGCTTGGGTGGGCACGGCTTGGGTGGTCACGGCATGGGGCGGGGGATGGGCGGTGGCATGTCCCACGGGATGGGCGGGGCCATGCTCACCCCCACGCCCGACCTCCTGTCGGCAGTGGCGGCGCTCCCACCGGCCCAGGAGTCGCCTGGTGTCGATACCGAGCGGGAGGCTCACCACGACCCGCGCTTCAGCCTGCGCCGGTTCCTCCGTCCCTATCGCCGCCAGCTCTGTGTGGGCCTGGCCCTGGTCGTGGTCGACGCCCTCGCCTCCCTGGCCGGACCGTCCCTCGTCCGCCAGGGCGTGGACCGGGGGGTGGTGGCCGGCTCGGAGGGCGCCCTGTGGGCGGCCAGCCTGGCCTTCCTCACGGTGACGCTGGTTCAGGCTGGCAACCTCTGGGCCCAGCAGCGGTACACGGGCCGGACCGCCGAGCGCCTGCTGTTGGCGCTGCGGGTGCGGATCTTCGCCCACCTCCAGCGCCTCGGCGTCGACTACTACGACCGGGAGATGGCGGGGCGGATCATGACGCGCATGACCACCGACGTGGAGGCCCTGTCGACCCTGTTCCAGCAGGGTCTCATCCACGCCGTCGTCAGCGTGTTCACCTTCGTGGGCGTGGCCGTGGTGCTGGTGGTGATGAACGTGCCCCTGTCCCTGGCCACCATGGCGGTGGTGGTTCCGCTGGTGGTGTCCACGGTGTGGTTCCGGCGCCGGTCGGCCCGGGCCTACGACAAGGCCCGGGAGCGCATCGCCACCGTGAACGCCAACCTGCAGGAGGGACTGTCGGGGGTCCGGGTGACGCAGGCCTACGCCCGGGAGGACCAGAACCTGCTCAGCTTCCAGCGGGCCGCGTACGACCACCTCGAGGCTCGATTGGGGGCCCAGAGGCTGGTGGCCACCTACTTCCCCTTCGTGGAGTTCCTGTCTCAGGTGGCCACGGCGGTGGTGCTCGGGGTGGGTTCCGGCCTGGTAGGGGGAGGGAGCCTCACCGCCGGCGAGCTGATCGCCTTCCTGCTCTACCTCAACCAGCTGTTCCCGCCCATCCAGCAGCTGTCACACGTGTTCGACAGCTACCAGCAGGCGCGCGCCTCCACGACCAAGATCGGTGAGCTGTTGGCCACGCCGTCCTCCACGCCTCCTCCGGCGGAGCCGGTGAAGCCGGGCCGGCTCTCGGGCGCGGTGCGCTTCGACGGCGTGCGCTTCTCCTATCCCGGCGCCGCCCAGGAGGCGCTGGCGGGAGTGGAGCTGAGCGTGGAGCCGGGCCAGACGGTGGCCCTGGTGGGGGAGACGGGCGCGGGCAAGTCCACCATCGTCAAGCTCGTGGCCCGCTTCTACGACCCCACCGAGGGGACGGTCTCCGTGGACGGCATTGACCTTCGCGACCTCGACCTCGACGCCTACCGCCGCCAGCTCGGCTACGTGCCCCAGGAGGCGTTCCTGTTCTCGGGCACCATCCGCGACAACATCGCCTACGGGCGCGCCGATGCCACCGACGCCGAGGTGGAAGCGGCTGCCCGGGCCGTGGGAGCGCACGATTTCATCGCCAACCTCGCCGGCGGGTACCTCCACCACGTCACCGAAAGGGGCCGCTCCCTGTCGGGCGGTCAGCGCCAGCTGATCGCCCTCACCCGGGCTCGCCTGGTGGACCCCGCCATCCTCCTGCTGGATGAGGCCACGGCCAATCTCGACCTGGCCACCGAGGCCAGGGTGGTGCGGGCCATGGGCCTGATCGCCCGGGGGCGCACCACGTTGCTCATAGCCCACCGCCTTCAGACGGCCATGGGCGCCGACCGCATCCTGGTGGTTGACGGTGGGCAGATCGCGGAACAGGGCCGCCACGCCGAACTGCTGGCCATGGGCGGGCGCTACGCCGGGATGTGGCGCGCCTTCGAGGTGACCGGCGTCACCGGCGGGATGGACGTGGAGGCGCAGCCGGTCTGAGGCGCCGCTCGGGTCAGGGGCCCGAGGAAGGGATGCTGGGAGTGGACCGCTTCCGCGACCACGGCCATGACCGCGGTCGGGGCCGTTGCCCCTTGCCGTCCTCCTTCGCTTCACCGGCCGCGGCTTCGGTGCCCTCGACCCTCTCGACCCTCCCGACTTCCTCGACCCCGGGCGTCTTGGCGGCCTCGCTCAGCGGGACCTCGTCGGTACCGATGGTGGGCTCCTCCTTCATCCCGCCCCGGCGGCGGTCGAGCACGTCCCGGCCCACGACCTGGATGACCCCCGCCAGCGGTATGGCCAGCAGAGCGCCGAGGATGCCCGACAGCTCCACGCCGATCAGCACGCTCACCAGCACCACCAGGGGGTTGAGGTCGACCGTCCTGGACATGATGGTGACCTGGAGCACATGGTTCTCGAACTGCTGGTAGGCCACGAAGAAGAGGACGGTCCAGATGCCCATCGTGGTGGAGTTGAGGAAGGCCACGATCACGGCCGGGAAGGCCCCGAGGGTGGCGCCGACCAGGGGGATGAGGTCGGCGAAGGCCACCCATAGGGCCAGCACGGTCCGGAACGGCACTCCTGCCGCCCACAGGAACATGAAGGCGGACGTGCCCGCCACCACGCTGATGAGGAGGTTGCCGGCCACGTAGCCGGTCACGGCCTTGGCGCAGTCGCTGGCCACATGGCGGACGTGCTCGCGCCGCGCTGGCGAGGACAAGATGCTGAGGCCGCCCGCCAGCATCCTCGGCCCGGACAGCAGCATCAAGATGGTGAGCACGACGATGGTGAGCGTGGCCGCCACGGCATTGCCCACCCGGGTGAGGATGCCCACGCTCTGGCTGCCCAACCGGTTGACGTTCTCCTTGATCGCTCCCTGGCGCTCCTCCAGTCGGCGGTCGAGGTCGAAGCGGTCCACCACGCCACCGAGCGGGCCTCGCCCCGCTTTGGCGTCCTCCACGTGGCGGGGAAAGTCGTCCACGAACTGCTGGGTCTGGTCGACGATGGGGCGGAGGAAGGTGTAGAGGAGGGCGGCCAGGACCACCAGCCCCACGACGAAGACCACCACGGTGGCCAGTGCTCGGGGAAAGCGAAGCCGGTGCTCGAGAAAGTTGACCGGCGGGCTGAGCACGATGGCGAGGAAGGCGGCGATGACGATCCACACCAGGATCCGGCTGACCTCCCGCACCACGAGGATGGCTGCCGCCGTGGCCAGCACCGCCCCGATGGTGGCCAGGATCGTGCGCCACGGGACCGGCGGGTGGGGTGCCGGCCGGGAGGACTCCTCCGAGGGCGTGACCGGGATCGTCATCCGGGCTCAGCGTAGCGACGCACTAGCTTCGGGAACCGCATGGGACAGCCCGTCACCGTCGTGGAGAAGCCATCGCTCAAGCCCGGAGTGGCGCGCTTCGAGATCAACCGCAGCCTCACCGGCATGGGACACGAGCGCTACCGCTCGGCGGCGGAAGCCGCGGGCGACCGACCCCCCGACGTCCTGGCCCGGCGCCTCTTCGAGCACGGCGGCGTGGCCTCGGTGCACGTCTACTCCAACGTGATCACGGTGGAACTGGCCGCAGGGGGATCGGCGGAGGGATTGCAGGAACTGATCGAGGAGCTGTTCATCCACTACAGGGAGGGCGTGCAGCCAAGCATTCCCGAGTAGAGGGCCGGGCTCGGGGATTCGGTTCAGCCCTTGTCGATCTCCTCCACTGCACGGATGTCCGGGGGCTCGGCGTCGGTGCTGGCGAGCACCTCGGCGGTGCGAGTCATCTCCTGTTGAAGGGCGTCGATCTCCAGGTCGATGCGGGCCACGTCGTCGTGGCGCTCCTGTACCGCGGCCCGCTCTCTCTGCTCCACCAGCTCCACGATCTGCAGCTCGACGCCCACCGCGTGGTTCTCCAGAGCGGGATTCTCCATGGAGAGGACGTACCCATCGGGTTCCGGTGCTATTCCTCGGGGTGATGGGCGTGGCGCGCCGGTCGACCCCCGCACCCGAGTGACAGTATGTGGACCCTGGCCCTAGGAAGCACGGCCGAGTGGCAGACCAGGAGACCGTCACCGACCAGCTGGTGGCGCCGCACGGGAAGGCGCGTGGTGGGTCTGTACGTCGTCACGTTGCTGGTGGTCGTGGTGGTGGTCTTCGCACTGCCGCGGGCCATGCCCGGCGACCCCATCGCCGCCCTGCAGGACCCGAGCAGCTCCCTGTTCGTCACCGACCCTGACGCCCGGCAGCGTCTGGTCGCCAGCTACGGACTGGATCGCCCGTTGCCGGAGCAGTTCGGCGCCTACCTGAGTCGGCTGGTGCGCGGAGACCTGGGCTTCTCCATCGAGCGCAAGGCGCCGGCGTCCTCGGTCATCGCCGACCACCTGCCGTGGACGCTGCTGCTGGTCTTCGTCTCCCTGACCCTCGCCTCGGTCATCTCGTTCACGACGGGCGTCACGGCGGCGTGGAACCGGGGCCGGTTCCGCGACCGTGGCCTGCTGATGACGACGACCGGCATACGGGCCCTGCCGCCCTACGCCACCGCCGCCCTGCTCCTTGTGGTGTTCGCCGTGGTGGTCCCGGTGTTCCCCCTGTCCGGCGCCACCACGGCCTTCGCCGCCGACTCCTCGTCGCCCCTCGAGCGCATCACCGACGTGGCCCACCACCTGGTGCTGCCGGCCGCGGCCCTCACCCTCTCCATGCTCACGGCCAACTTCCTGCTGGTGCGCAACACTGTGATCACGGCCCTGGGCGAGGACTACATGGTCCTGGCCAGGGCCAAGGGCCTGCCCGAGCGCCTCCTCAAGTACCGCCACGCGGGCAGGAACGCCCTCCTTCCCTTCGTTGCCCTCCTGGGCGTGGAGGTCGGCTTCGCCATAGGACCCGCCATCTTCATCGAGGCCGTCTTCGCCTACCCGGGCATGGGCTCTCTCGTCCTTCGGGCCGTGGCAGCACGGGACTACCCCGTGCTGGAGGCGGTGTTCCTCGTCTTCGCCGTGGGGGTGGTGGCCGCCAACCTTGCCGTGGACCTGCTTTGCGCCCGCTTGGATCCGAGGACCGCAGCGGCATGAGCGCGGCCACGCCCGGCGCCGCCATCTCCGCTCCCGACGCCCGCCTCGCCCGGGCGGGACGCCGGCTGCCCAGGATCGGCTGGGCCGGCGTGACGCTCGTGGGGCTGATCTCGATGCTGGCGCTGGCCGCCCCTTGGCTGTCGCCCTACCGGGTGGCGGAGCTGGCCGGCCGGCCCCTCGAGTCGCCGAGCTCCTCCCACCTGGTGGGCACCAACGCCATCGGGCAGGACCTGGCCAGCCAGCTGCTGTCCGGAGCGCGGGCGTCGCTGTTGGTCGCCGCCGTGGCCGGCGGCGCCACGGTGGCCTTCGGCGCCGCGGTGGGGATGCTGGCGGGATGGAAGGGCGGTCGGGTCGACGCCGTCCTGATGAGGGTCACCGACGTGGTGCTCACCACGCCCCGCCTGCCGTTGCTCATCGTTGCCGGCGCCTATGCCGGGCGGGACCTCTTCACGGTGGCCATGATCATCGCCGCCACCTTCTGGCCGCCCGTCACCCGGGTGGTGCGAGCCCAGGTGATGTCCCTGCGCCAGCGGGCCCATGTCACCGCCGCCGTCGGCTTCGGGGCCGGAACCGCGCACGTCCTCCGTCTCCATGTGCTCCCCGGCATCGGCCTCATCCTGGCGGCCGAGCTGGTGACGGCGGCCGCTCGGGCCGTGGCCCTGGAGTCGGGGCTGGCCTTCCTGGGCCTGGGCGACCCGACGCGGGCAAGCTGGGGGGCGATAATGCGCGAGGCCCTGGGCTTCAGCGGCCTCTTCTACACGAGTGCATGGACCTGGTGGCTGGTGCCACCGGTGGTCGCGGTCAGCTGCCTCCTGCTGGGCATCACGTTCCTGGGCCTGGCCCTGGAGCAGCGTCTCAACCCTCGCCTGGTCCGCCATCGCCTTGAGGGGAGCGCCTGGTGAGCCACCCGCCGGCGTTGGCGGTGGACGGCCTCCGGGTCACCTATCCCGGCCCTCCGCCGGTGCAGGCGCTGGACGCCATCTCCCTGGCTGTGCACTCGGGGGAATGCCTGGGCGTGGTGGGTGAGTCGGGCTCGGGCAAGTCCACGCTGGCGAGGGCGGCGCTGGGCCTGCTGGGCGATGCGAGGGTGGAGGGCAGCATGGAGCTGGCCGGGCTCGACCTCGCCTCCCTGGACGAGAACGGTTGGCGGCAGGTGCGGTGGCGGCGGCTTTCCCTGGCCTTCCAGTCGACCACCGCCTTGAACCCGGTGCTGCGCACGGGTGACCAGGTGGCCGAGCCCCTCCAGGTGCACCTGGGCCTTGCTCACCGGCCTGCCCGGGAGCGCGCCGAAGAGCTGCTGGACGACGTGGGCCTCGGCGCCTGGGCCGTGGCCCGGTTCCCCCGGGAGCTGTCCGGCGGCCAGCAGCGCCTGGCCCTGGTGGCCGTGGCCGCGGCCTGCGACCCGGAGGTCATCATCCTCGACGAGCCCACCGCCGGCCTGGACCCGGTCACCCGCGAGCGGCTCCTGGGCTTCCTCCGCCGCCTGCGCTCCGGGGGTACCAGCCTGGTCGTGCTCTCCCACGACGCCGTGGCCGTGGCTGACCTGGCCGACCGGGTGGCCGTGCTCTACCGCGGATGGGTGGCCGAGACGGGCCCGGCCGCCCGTGTGCTGGACGAGCCTCGGCACCCCTACTCGCAGCCGCTCCTGGCTTCGCAGCCCGCGCTCGGCACCGTCAAGGAGCTGCGGGGGATCCGGGGCGAGCCTCCCAGCCCCACCGAGGTCGCCGTCGGCTGTCCCTTCCTCGACCGCTGCACCCAGTCCATCGACAGCTGTCATCCCGCCCGCCCTCCGCTCCTGCCTCCACCGGGCGAGGACGGTCAACGGGTGGTGGCGTGCGTGCGGGCCGGGCTGGTCACCGTGCTCGAGGCTCGAGGCCTGCGAAAGGCGTACCGGTCAGGCACCGGCGGGGCCAGGCGGGAGCGGCACCCGGCCGTGGACGGCGTGAGCATCGACGTCAGGGAGGGGGAGGTGGTGGGCCTGGTGGGTGCGACGGGAGCGGGAAAGTCCACCCTGGCCAGGCTCCTGGTCCGCCTCCTCGAGCCCGACGAGGGCACGGTGCACGTGGAAGGGCGCGACCTGCTGGCGGCCGGCGGTCCCGAGATCAAGGCCATCCGGCGCAGGGTGCAGCTGCTGTTCCAGGACCCCTTCGAAGCCCTGTCGCCTCGCCTCACGGTGGCCGAAGCGGTCCGGGAGCCGCTCGACGTGCAGGAGCTGGGCGGCAATGCCGAGCGGGAGGAGAGGGTGCGCCAGGCGCTGGCGTCGGTCCGGGTACCGCCCGATCAGAGCGTGCTCGGGAGGCGGAGCCACGAGCTGTCCGGCGGCCAGCTGCAGAGGGTGGCGCTGGCGCGGGCACTGGTGCTCGAACCGAAGCTGCTGGTGGCCGACGAGCCCGTCTCGATGCTCGACCCCTCCGAGCAGGCAAAGATGCTCCGGTTGCTCAAGGACATTCAAGTGGAGCGGGGCATGGCCATGGTCCTCATCTCTCACGACCTGGCCGTGGTGCTGCGGGCGGCGGACCGGGTGCTGGTGCTCGAGCACGGCAAGGTCGTCGAGGAGAGCAGCGGGACCCGCCTGCTGCTCCGGCCCCGCCATCGCTCCACCCGGGCCCTGCTCGCGGCCGCGGGCTGGGCCCTCGACCACGACGCCGCTCCGGGCGTCACGCCGTCAATCGATCACGACAAGCCACGAGCAGAAAGGAACCAGACCAAATGGGTCGACGCAGGAACATCGTGAAGAGGGTCGCCCTCGTGCTGCTGGTGGTGCTGCTGCCCGCATGCGGCGGAAGCGACGACGACGGAGGCGAACAAGGGCAGCGCCAAGGTGGGCAACCGGCCACCGTCGAGCGACTGCGCCTGCGGGGAGGCCAGTTCGGCTATCCATCGCCCTTTGCCTACATGCGGGGGCCGGGCCTGGTCTACGCCGGCTTCATGTTCGACACCCTGCTCTGGAAGGACTCCAGCGGCACCATGGTCCCGTGGCTGGCCCGGGAGTGGCAGCACTCACCGGACGGCACGGAGTGGCGCTTCACGCTGCGCGACGAGGCCAAGTGGCACGACGGCAGGCCGCTCACCGCCGACGACGTGGTCTTCACCTTCGACTACCTCAGCAAGGGCCCGGGACGCCAGACCGGCGTCATCCATTCCCAGGGGACAGACGTGATCAAGGAGACGGTGGCCGAGGCCCCGAACCGTGTGGTGGTCCGCCTGAACCGCCCCTTCGCCCCCTTCGAGGAGACCATCGCCGGCCGGATGCTCATCATTCCCAAGCACGTGTGGTCCGACGTCACCGAGCCGGCCAAGCTGCGAGGGGAGCGGGCGGTGCTGGGCTCGGGGCCCTACCGGCTGGAGTCGGCCGACGATGCCGCCGGGCGGTACCTGTTCACGGCCAACGAGGCCCACTTCTTCGGCGCCCCCCTCGTCCGGCGCCTGGAGCTGTCGCCCGCGCCCGACCAGCTGGCAGCCCTGCAGCGGGGCGACGTCGACGCCGGCACCTTCTTCCTCGAGGAGCAGGGGCCGCCCGAACAGGCCCTGGCCGCGTTCTCGGACGAGAGCCGCTACGGGCGCATCACAGGGCCCGGCGAGTGGACCCGGGCCCTGCACATCAACATGTCCAAGGGGCTCCCCTACAATGACAAGCGCTTCCGCCAGGCCTTGGCCTACGCCATCGACCGCAAGGACCTGGTGGAGCGCATCCTGCTCGGGAGGGGCGAGCCCGGCAGCCTCGGCATCCTGGCGCCGTCGCATCCGATGGCGGCCAAGGACCTGCCCGCCTACGACCGGGACGTGGGGAGGGCCAGGACGCTCCTCGACGAGGCCGGCCTGCGTGACACCAACGGCGACGGCACGCGGGAGCTGCCCGACGGGCGTCCCTTTGCCCCGGGCCTGCTGACCAGCAGCCAGTTCTCGCCCAAGACCGCGGAGGTGGTGAAGGAGTACCTGCGCGAGGTGGGGATCCAGGTCCAGATCACCAGCCTGGACGGGGCCTCGGCCGACGCGGCCACCACTCGAGGCTCATACGACCTGGCCCTCATCGGCTACGGGGCCCTGGGCGGCGACCCGGACATCCCGCTCAGGATCCGCCTGTCGTCAAGGGTCCCGGCCAAGTCGTTCTTCAGCACTTTCGGCTATGTCAACCCCCAGTACGAGGACCTGGCGGCCCGGCAGTCGGCCATGCTGGACGCGAACCGGCGCAAGGACCTCGTGCAGCAGATCCAGCGGATCGTGTCCGAGGACGTGCCCGCCATCCCTCTCTACATGCCCACCAGGCTGCTCATATTCGACAAGCGCAGCTTCGACGCCTGGTACTTCACACCAGGAGGCGTGTGGGGGGCCTATCCCGGTCCGGAGAACAAGCAGGCCTTCGTCACCGGCACCAAGACCCTGAAGGAGGCAGGCAAGGGCTGACCCTTTCCCGGCCCGGCGGGCAAGGGGAAGCAGAGAGTCATCGGAACGGTTACTGCTTCTCCTTGCCCCGGCCGGTTCGCTCCTGGAGCTCGTCGATCCTTCTGGAGGCGTCGGCCTTGGTGAGACCCTCGGGGACGGCCTCGCCCGCCTCTTGGGCCAGGAGGGTGAGGTAGGACTGCTGGGCGGCGGTCATGGGCTCCTCGCCCGTGACCCACTCGTCGGGGTCCTTCTCCAGGTTGCTGGGCTGGGGATTGCTGGGCGTATCTGACATGACTTCTTCCTACCCCGGTTGACGGGTACGAACACACGTTCGAGAATGACAGCCCCATGATTCCCGCCCTCGAGGAGCCCACCCTCCGGGAGGCCACCAGACCGGTCTCGCTGGCCGGCGAGCAGGTCCTGCCGGTCCTGCCCGCCCTCCAGAGCCTGCTGCCGGGGGGTGTTCTGCGGCGGGGCTCCACGGTGGTGGTGGTCGGCTCCACCTCCCTGGCCCTGGCCCTGGCCGCGGCTCCGTCAGCGGCGGGATCGTGGTGCGCGGCGGTGGGGCTGCCGTCGTTGGGCCTGGTGGCCGTGGCGGAGCTGGGGGTGTCGCTCGAGCGCCTGGCCCTGGTGGGTGCCCCGGGGGGGAGCTGGCCGGCCGTGGTGGCCGCCCTGGTCGACGCCCTCGACGTGGTGGT
>JALZJC010000128.1 GCA_030859945.1 Actinomycetota bacterium
GCCACCACCGGCGGCGCTGCCGGCGGTGGTGGCGGGATCCGGAGCTGGCGCAAGCCGTAGCGGGTCACGGCCGCGAACACGGGAGCGGCCACGACGCCGCCGAAGATCGGTGTGGGCTCGTCGAGCATGACGACGGCCGACAGCTCCGGTCGCTCGGCCGGCACGAAGCCGGCGAAGCTCGACACGTAGGCGCCCGCCTGGTAGCCCCTGGCTCCCTCGAGCGGCTTGCGGGCGGTGCCCGTCTTGCCTGCCACCGTGTAGCCGTCGATGGCTGCCAACTTGCCCGTGCCCACCCGCACCACCTCGCTGAGCATGGCGGTGACCTGCTGAGACGTACGGGCCGAGATCACCCGGCGGCGGGCCGGGTCCGATGTGGGGTGGCTGCGGCCGTCGGTGTCCACCGTGGCTTTGACCAGCTTCGGGGCCACGTACTCGCCGCCGTTGGCCACGGTGTTGTAGGCGGACAGCATCTGCATGGCCGTAACGGCGACGCCCTGACCGATGGGGATGGTGCCGATCGAGGTTCCCGACCACTTGTCGGGATCGAGGAGGATGCCGCTCGACTCGCCGGGGAAAGCCAGGCCCGTCTTCTGACCGAAGCCGAAGGCCCGCAGGTAGCGGTCGATGCGATCCCTGCCCAGCCTCTGGCCGATCATTATCGAGCCCACGTTGGAGGAGTTGGCCATGACCTCGGTGATGGACCACTTCTCGACGGGATGGGGGTCGTGTTCCTTGAAGACGTGGTCCGAGACCTTGATGGTGCTGGGTACGGACATCTCGTCCTGCGGACGGACGAGCCCCTCCTCGAGGGCTCCGGAGATGGTGATCATCTTGTTCACCGACCCGGGCTCGTACACGTTGGTGAGGGCCATGTTCTTGTCCGCCGGCCGCGGTGGGCCACCCTTGGGGTCGGCAGCCAGGTTGGCCAGGGCCAGCACCTCGCCGGTGCGCGTCTCCATGACGATGGCCATGCCGCCCTTGGCCTTGGCCGTCGTGATCTGCCCGGCCAGCGCCCGCTCCGCCTCGTACTGGAGGGACCGGTCGATGGTGAGCACGAGATCGTCGCCCCGAACCGAGGGCCGCAGCTGACGAAGGCCGCCGGGGATGGTCCGGCCGTCGGGGTCCCGCTCCAGGATCATCTTGCCCGGCCGGCCGGCCAGGCGCTTCTCGAACTGGCTCTCGAGCCCCGACAGCCCCTCGTTGTCGTCGCCCACTCGCCCCAGCAGCGGCGCGGCCAGAGCCCGAGCGGGCAGGAAGCGTTCGGGCTCGTCGATGACGGCGATGCCGCTCAGCTCGAGCTGCTTCACCCGCCCGGCCACGTCGTCGTCGACCTTGCGGGCCAGGTAGACGAAGGAGGACTCACGGGTCAGGCGCGTCTGCAGCTCGCTGGCGCCCTCACCGAGGATGGGGGCCAACGCCGTGGCCGTCGCCAGCGGGTCCTCCACGGAGCGAGGGTCGGCGGTGATCGTGGACTGGCGCACGGTGAGGGCCAGGTCGTGACCGTTGCGGTCGAAGATCGCCCCCCGCTCGGCCGGGAGGTCCACGCTTCGCACCCGCTGCGACTCTCCGACGTTCACGTAGCGGTCGGCGGCGACACCCTGGATCATGACCAGTCGTCCGGCCAGGAGCACGAAGCCGACCAGCATCGTCCCCAGGGCGAACGCCATTCGCGGTCGGAGAGCAGGGATCGGAAGAGGGCAGGTGGCAGCACGGCGGCTGGGTGACGTCCTTGCTCCCCGTCCCGGGTGCCGCTCCCGAGGCGGGGGTCTCACCTTCTCGTCAGCTGGCTCGTCAGCTGGCGCTTGACCTTCGACCAGTCCTCGGTGGCGGCGGCCTGCTCATCGTCCGGCGCCGCTGGAGTCAGGCCCGATGCCGGTCCCGTCGGTGAGAGATAGGTCATCCCGGGCGAAGGCACCATGCCAAGGCGTTCCTGAGCGGCGGCCACCACGCGGGACGGGGACTCGAGCTCCGCGGCCTGGAGACGGAGGCGCTCGTACCGGGCCTGCTCCTCGGCTGCTCGCTTCTGCATCTTGTCGAGCCGGAACTGGCCCTGCGTCAGGGCCACACGCGTGACAACCAGTCCCAGCACGCATGCCACCACGACCACCGCCATCGAGCAACCGAGCAGCCGAGCCCGGCGGATGCCTCTTGTCCTCGCCCTGTTCCTCGGCCGCACCACGTGCAGCCGAGCGGGAGTCCGACCCCCCCTGCCCGCGGGCTCGTGCTCCCGCCGTAGGGGAGAGGCCACGGCCGTCATCGGGCATTCTCCGTGGCTTCCAGGCGCTCGCAGGCGCGGAGGCGGGCGCTCTCGGCCCTAGGGTTGGCGGCCACCTCGGCGGCAGACGCCTTCCGTGCGCCGCGGTTCAGCAGGCGCACCATCGGGACAGCGCCGCACACGCAGGGAAGCTGCGGCGGGCAGGTGCAGCCCCCGGACGCGGCGAGCGCGAAGCGCTCCTTCACGATGCGGTCCTCCCCCGAGTGGTAGGCCAGGGCGACGCAGCGACCACCGGGCGCCAACAGGCCGATGGCGGCGTCCAGGGCGGGGCCCAGGAGGTCCAGCTCCTCGTTGACGGCCACGCGGATGGCCTGGAAGGCCCGCCGGGCGGGGTGGCCGCCGGTGCGCCGGGCGGCGGCGGGGATGGCGTCCCGAACGACCCCGGCCAGCTCGGCGGTGGTGGCGATGGGACGGGCTTCCACGATGCGGCGGGCGATTCGGCGGGCGAAGCGGTGCTCACCACTGGCGGCCACCAGCCGAGCCAGGGTGGCCTCGTCGGCGCCGTTCACCACATCGGCGGCGGTGCGGCGCTGGGAGCGGTCCATGCGCATGTCCAGGGGACCCTCGGCGCGGTAGGAGAAACCCCGCCCTGGCCGGTCGAGCTGCGGAGAGCTCACGCCGAGGTCGAACAGCACTGCTGAGACGGGGCCGGGCACCAGCTCGTGCAGGCGGTCGAAGCGGGCATGGTGGACGGACACCCTGTCCCCGTAGGCGGCCAGTGACTGCCTGGCTGCGGCCACGGCGTCGGCATCCCGGTCCATACCCACCAGGCGCAGGGCGGCGGTGGCGTCGAGAAGGGCCCGGGCGTGGCCGCCACCTCCGACGGTAGCGTCCACCACCACGCCGGGCGGCACGGCTGACAGCAGGGCCACCACCTCCTCGACCATCACAGGGTGGTGCACGAACGCCTGGCTCATCCGCAGCCCCTCGACCGGCTGGGCGCCGACGGGGAATTTCCCCGAGCGACGGGGATGGGAGCGGGCGGAGTTGGGCTCTCCCACCCTCCCGACCGAGGGGCAGCGCATGGGCCACGCGTCATGGTTGGCGGTCAGCTCATCTCCAGCGTGAGGTCTCTCTCGGCGGGCTCCACCTTCTCGGACCACAGTTCCGGGTTCCACAGCTCCAGCCGGTTGATGGCGCCGTGCACCAGCACCTCGCCTTCCAGATGGGCGAAGACCCGCAGGTGCGGGGGGATGGCGATCCTCCCCTGCTTGTCCACCTCCACCTCCTGGGTGCCCGACGACCAGAGCCGGGCCAGGTTGCGCTCCTCGGCGCTCACGTCCTGAGCCGCCTCCCGGGCCAGCATCTGCTCCTCGAACTTCTCCGGAGTCCACAGCGCCAAGCACCGGTTGTAATACTGGGTGAGGTAGCCGCCGCGCTCGAAGAAGGGTCGGAACTTGGCCGGCAGGATGATCCTCCCCTTGACGTCCAACGAGTGCTCGTACCGGCCGAAGAACCTCGTCACCACTGTGTCGTTCGCTCCTCACGCTTCGACCCCTGCGTTTCCCGCTCCGCACTGGCTGGACCGCCTGTCAGGACCTCGATCTGTTACGACCCGATCCACCACTTTCAACCACTTGGTGCCACCTTAGAACCACTTTCCCCCACCGTCAACCCCAGGGACCCTGTTGGGACACCCCGGTCAGGGCAACCGAGCCACCAGGGCCGCCTCCAGGTCGGGAACGCTGGCTTCGCCAACAGGCCGGACCCACTCGTCCAGCTCCGCCGCCGTGGCCCGTTCCCGGGGGCCGAGCACCAGCACGTCGAGCAGGCGCTCGGGCCTCCACACCCGCGGCGCCACACACTGGAACAGCGCGCCGTGCCGCGTCCGGCGCTGCGCCATGCCCACCACCTTGCGGCCCCCGATGGTCACCTCGCCGGGGCCGAGCCCGGCGAAGCACACCTTGGACGACCACGGCGACGTCACCAGCCCGCCCCGGTGCACCTCGGCCTCGGGCAGGCCCACGTCGACCAGCGCCGCGGCCCAGACCTCGCCCAGCCAGGAGAAGGCCCGGCCCACGTCGTCGTCCCACAGCCGGTCTGAGCGCGGGATCACCACGTCCACCCACACCACGGCATCGGGCTCCACCAGCACAGCCCCTCCGCCGCTACGACGCCGCACCACCTCGAGGCCGGTCCGGGCCGCGGCAGAGTGGTCGACGTCCTCGAGGGGCTGGGTGGACCCGAGCACCAGGGCCGACCTCACGGCTCGGCAGAGACGCACGGTCCGTCCCGCGCCCGGAGCTATGCCGATGCCGTGCAGGGACTCAGCGTCGCCGTGCTCACGAGACACCGCCCAGGAGGCCGGGCATCCTATGCCGACAGGCTCGACCTCGGCCTCAGGTACGGCTCCCAGTCCGGGCGCACGCCACCGGTGGCGGCCAGCACCCAGAGGCGCTCCCGGGGAGCCATGGGGGCACGTTGGAGCGACAGGGCGGTCTCTTGGAGGAGGAGGTCCTGCTTGCGGTTGTTGCAGGGCCGACACGCCGCCACCACGTTCTCCCACGTGTGGGTGCCGCCGCGGCTGCGGGGCACCACATGGTCGATGTTCTCCGCCGTGCCGCCGCAGTACTGGCAGCGGTGGCCATCCCGAGCGAACACCGACCGGCGGTTGAGGCCGATGCGAGCCTGGTAGGGGACCTTCACGAAGTACCCGAGCCGCACCACGGACGGCTCCGGGAACTCGAGGCGCTCGGAGCGGAAGTAGCCGTCCGAGGCGTGAAGCAGCTCGGCCTTCTCAGCCAGCACCAGCACCACGGCGCGCCGGGTGGCAACGAGACAGAGCGGCTCGAATGTCGCGTTGAGCACGAGCGCCCTGGACATGCCGGCCCTAGCCGGCTGGGGGTGGTGGGAGTTGCATCCCGGGCAGGCTACCGCAGCCCCCTACGCTGCATTCGACACCATCGCAGGTAGGCCACGACCTCGCGCGGGGCCGGAGAACGAGAGGAGTCGCCGTACATGGTCTCGAGCCGAAAGGCCAGGTAGGCGGGGTCGGGCCAGGGCAGATGAGGGCGTCGCCGCCACCACCCCCTCGGTGTCAGCGCCATGGCCTGGCGGAGGGCGGTGGCCCACAGCCACGGGCGAACCAGCACCGCCGCCACCGTCGCTGTCGACGCCACGTGGCGCCGTTCCCGCCCGCGGTCCCACGCCGGCACTAGCAGTTCTCGACCAGACCCAGGAACCCCACCCGAGCCCCTCCCACCAGCCCGCCGTCGCGGCCCAGACCGGCGGGTACGACGCGGGCCCCGGCCGAGAAGTCGAGGCAGGCCGAGCGGTCCATCTCGGCCTGGGCGGCGGCGAAGAAGGGCTCTCCGAATCCGAGGGCCACGCCCCCGCCCACCACCGCCAGGCGCAGGTCCAAGAGGTTGGCCACCGAGGCGATGGCCCGTCCCGTCAGCGTCCCCGTGCGCTCGACCACCTCGGGCGGGGCCTCCTCCGGCGGGCGCCCGGTGGCGGCCTCGATGGACGGGCCCGAGGCGCACGCCTCCAGGCACCCGTAGGCCCCGCAACCGCAGCGGGGGCCGCCGGGCTCGACGATCATGTGGCCGATGTGGCCGGCGTTACCGGCTGCGCCGTCGAGGAGGTGACCGTTCAAGACGATGCCGCCGCCCACGCCGGTGGACACCACCATGGCCAGGAAGTCCTCCGCGTCCCGGGCCGCGCCCACCCAGCCCTCGCCCACCGCCAGGGCCTTGGCGTCGTTGTCCACGAAGGTGGGAAGCAGGGTGGACTCGGCCAGGCGCCGCCGCAGCGGGAAGTCTCGCCACGCGGGGATGTTCAGGGTCGACACCGCCTCACCCCCCGGGCTCATGGGCCCGCCGCATCCCACGCCGCAGGCCACCTCGTCGCCCGTGCGCACCTCGTCGATCAGCGAGGCCAACCGGGCGAAGACCTCATCGGCCTCGTCACCCTCGGTTGGCGCCTGCCGCCTGGTGAGGACCTCGCCGGCGTCGGTCACCACGCCGGCGACGAGCTTGGTCCCCCCGACGTCGATGCCGAGGGCCCGGGCCATGGACCGGACCGTATCGTTTCCCGGCTGTACACCCCCCTGTCAAGGACCCCTCGGGCCAGGTCGGTAGGGTGGCGTCCCCGTGGCCAGGCAACCGACTGCGACGACCAGCTTGACTTTCGCCGACGCCTTCGAGCGCGTCGTGGCCAACGTCGAGCGAGTGATACAGGGCAAGACCGACGCCATCCGCCTGGCCCTGTGCTGCCTGGTGGCCGAGGGCCACCTGCTCATCGAGGACGTGCCCGGCGTGGGCAAGACCAGCCTGGCCAAGGCCCTCGCCGCCTCGCTCGGCTGCACATGGCACCGGATCCAGTTCACACCGGACCTGCTTCCCTCCGACGTGACGGGGGCCAGCATCTACAACCGGGCCAATGGCGACTTCGAGTTCCACCCGGGTCCCGTCTTCGCCAACCTCCTCCTGGCCGACGAGGTGAACCGGGCGTCGCCCAAGACCCAGTCCGCCCTCCTGGAGGCCATGGAGGAGCGGCAGGTCACGGTGGACGCCAGCACCTTTCCCCTGCCCGCACCCTTCCTGGTGATCGCCACCCAGAACCCCATCGAGCACCAGGGCACCTATCCCCTACCCGAGAGCCAGCTCGACCGGTTCCTCATGCGGGTCCCGATGGGCTACCCGGACCGCTCCTCGGAGCTGGCCATGCTCGACACCCACGGTGGGGGCACGGCCCAGGCCATCGACGAGCTGGAGGCGGTGGCCGCCCCTGCCCAGGTGCTGGCCATGGTGCGCGCCGCCCGGGCCGTGCACGTGGCGGCAGCCGTCAAGGGCTACATGGTCGACGTGGCCCACGCCACCCGCCGCCACTCCGGCCTGGCCGTCGGCATCTCCCCTCGTGCCACCCTCGCCCTGCAGCGCGCCACGCGAGCCCGAGCCGCCTCACAGGGCCGCGACTTCGTGTCCCCCGACGACGTCAAGGCGCTGTCGCGCCCGGTGCTCGAGCACCGCCTCGTCCCGTCCACGTCGGGGGCGCTCGCCGGCGTGGGTCCGGACGAGGCGCTGCGGGAGGCGTTGGCCTCCGTGCCCGTACCGGTGGGTAGGGGCTGAGGGGTCGTGCCCTCGCGCCGAGGCTGGGGGCTGGCCGCGACCGCGGCGGTCCTCGCCGTGGCCGGACGGGTCTCCGGCTTGGCGGAGCTGGTGACCGCCGCCACCGCGGCCGCAGCCCTGGTGGCCGGGGCCGTGGCCTACGTGCGCCTGGCCCGGGTCGAGCTGGACGTGGGCCGGATCCTCCGCCCCCCTCGCACCCACGCCGGTGTGACCGGCAACGTGGAGATCACCGTCCGCAACCCGACGGCCAGGGACTCCCCCCCGGTAGGCGTCCATGACCCCTTCGACCACGGCCGACGCTGGGCCCGCTTTCGGCTGGCGCCATTGCCGCCCGGCCAAGCCATGAAGGCCGCCTACGAGCTTTCTGGGGAGGAGAGAGGCGTCTACGACCTGGGCCCCCTGGACGTGCGCCTCGAGGACCCCTTCGGCCTGGCCTCCAGGACCGTGGCCACGGCTCCTGTCACGACCTTGGTCGTGTACCCGAGCATCGAGCCCCTCGACCCGCTCCCAGCCGGGTCCGACGAGCGCCGCAGCCGGTTGCACCCCCTCGCCGCGGCCGCGGCCGTGGACGGCGAGCTCTACGCCTTGCGGGAGTACCACGTGGGCGATGACCTCCGCCGGGTCCATTGGAGGTCCACGGCCAAGCGGGACGAGGTGATGATCCGCCACGACGACGTGCCGTTGCAGGACGCGACCACGGTCGTGCTCGACCTTCGGGACGAGGTCCACACGGCCGCCACCCTGGAGAAGGCGGTGTCCGCGGCGGCCAGCATCGTGCACGCGGCCCGGCGTCGCCGCCGGCCGGTGCGGCTGATAACCAGCGATGGCTCCGACTCCGGGTTGGGCGCCGGCCAGGCGCATGTGGAGGCCATCCTCGAGCGCCTGGCCGGGGCCGACGTCCATCGTGGCTCGTCCCCCGCCTCCCTCCTGGCGTCACCAGCCGGCATCCGGGGGCAGGCCGAGATGGTGATCGGGGTCACCACCGGCGCCGCTCCCGATCCCCGGCTGCCCGGAGTGGGCCAACCACGCCCGCCTACCGTCCTCGTGCTGGTCGACCCGCCGGGAGCCCCTGCCGACGGGCGCCGCCCACCTCCGGGTGCCCGTGTGGTGCGGGTGGGAAGCGATCAGCCTCTGTCCCCCGCGTGGGGGGAGGCCCTGGGGGCCGGCGGACGCTCCGTCACCCCGGTCCGGTGAGCGTCCTTCGATTGGACATGCGCGCCGCCGGCGCCGACCCCGCGGTGGTCAGCGCCGCCGCCCTCACCAGTGTCAGCCTGGCGGCCGCGGTCGGCATGGGCCGGCTCTTCCAGGACGGCTCCTACCTGGGGGCCCTGGTCCTGGCCGCGCTGGTGACTCACGGGCTGGCGTGGTGGGCCCGCCGGCGAGGCGTGTCCCTCCCCATCACCGCGGTCATGACCGTGGCCGTGCTCGGCGTGGTGACCACCTGGGTGGTGCTCCCCGGCGCCACATGGAACGGGATCCCCACCCCGGCAACCCTGGAGACCGCCCTGCGGGAGCTCAGGGAGGCTCGAACCCTCTTCGCCGTGGTGGTGGCGCCGGCCCCGGTCACCCCGGGGTTTCTCATGGCGGCCATGTTCGGTGTGGCCGTGGCCGCCTTCCTGGCCGATTGGGCCGCCTTCCGCCTGGAACTTCTCTTCGAAGCCCTCCTGCCGTCATTGTTCCTCGTGGTCTTCACCGCCTTGCTGGGCGGGGAACGCCATCGGGCCGCCCTGGTCCTTCTCTATCTGGTCACCGTGGCCGTCTTCATGCTCGTCCACCCGGTGTGGCTGCAGCGTCTCAACACACCGTGGTTGGCCGACCGCTCCGCAGGCGAGCTGGGCTGGCGTCTGCCCACCGGGGCCGTTCTCGGGGGGGCCGGGCTCATGGTTGCGCTGCTGGTCGGCACGACCTTCGCCGGATCCCACGGGCCTTCCGACCTGTGGCGCGGCCGGTCGGACGATCGCCAGAGCACGGTCAGCCCGCTGGTGGACATCCGGGGCCGGTTGGTCAACCCCTCGGGGGACGAGGTGTTCACTGTTCGCTCCGGCGTGGCGTCCTACTGGCGTCTGACCTCCCTCGACACCTTCGACGGTCGGATCTGGTCGTCCGACGCCCGCCACGTCGCCGTCGCCGGCCGCCTCCCACCGGGGCCGGGCCCGGAGCCCGCGGGGGAACGGGTGGTGCAGGAGTTCACCATCACCTCGCTGTCGTCGCCCTGGCTGCCGGCCGCCTACCGTCCCAGGCGGGTGGAGGGGGTCGAAGGCCTGCGGTACAACGATCGCCTCGACAGCCTGGTGGGCGACGAGCGCACCCGCCGAGGGCTCACCTACCGGGTGGCATCCTCGGTGCCCCGGCCGCGGGCCGCCGACCTCCGCCGGGCCGGCACTGGCGTCGCCAGCCTGCCCGAGCCCGACCGCTTCCTCCGGCTGCCCTCCGTCTCACCTCGCGTGCGCCAGCTCGCCTCCCAGGTGACGGCGCCCGCTGGCCGGCCCTCGTCGCCCCAGCCGTCGGCGTACGAGCGGGCGCTGGCGCTCCAGAACTTCTTCCGGCAACGGTTCACGTACGACCTCGGTGCCCGCCCCGGCCACGACGAGCGGGCCCTCGAGGGGTTCCTGTTCGGCGACCGGCGGGGTTACTGCGAGCAGTTCGCCGGGGCCTACGCCGTCCTGGCCCGGGCCGTGGGGCTGCCCGCCCGGGTGGCGGTGGGCTACACCCCCGGTGAGCTGGGCCCCGACGGCCTCTACCGCGTGAGGGATCTCAACGCCCACGCCTGGCCCGAGGTGTACATCGAGGGTGCCGGTTGGGTTGCCTTCGAGCCGACCCCGGGCCGCGGGGCGCCCGGCGCCTCCTACACCGGGGTGGCGGAGGCCCAGGCCCAGCCCAGCGAGCCGGACACCGCCGCCACCGCCGCTCCCGGCACCACCGCCCCTGCGCCCCCGACCACGGCGCCGCCCTCACCCGGGGAGGAGGCGGCGGCAGACGCCTCGAAGGCCGGAGGTGGATCGGCCCTCTCGCCCGGTCTGAAGCGGCTGGTCCTCGCCGCCGCCCCCGTGGTCCTGATGGCCCTGATGGCTCTGGCCGTTCCTCTGGTCAAGCGGGCCCGCCGAAGGCGCCGGCGTCTGGCCGCGGCCACCGCTGGCGACCGAGTGCTGGTGGCCTGGGCCGAAGCCGCAGAGTCCCTGGCCCAGGCGGGAACCTCACGCCTGGCCCACGAGACCCTCGACGAGCATGCCAGGCGGGCCACCACATCAGTTGGCCTGCCGCCGCCCGCAGCTGCCGCCCTCACGGACCTGGCCGAGGCGGCTGCGACCGCCAGCTACCGGGCCGAACCCGTGGGAGCCCACGTGGCCACCAGGGCGACGTCGGCAGCGGCAACGGTGGAGCGAGCGCTCGTCGAGGACGCTTCGAGGGCAGAGCGGCTCAGACGAGCAATGGACCCGCGCCCGCTGATGACCAGAGGCCCTGAGCGCCGCAGCCGATCCGTTCTTGCCCGTCGGTGGAGGCAGGACTGGAGGCAGGACTGAGCCCGCCGAGCAACGCCGGTTGCCAGGCCAGAGCTACTGGTCCCGCTTGAACCTCTTGCCCAAGCGCTTGCGGGTCTCGCCGAACATGTCGGCGAGCCCTCTCTCCCTCATGGACTGGGTGACCTCCTGCCACCCCGCCTTTCCCATCTTGCGCACGTTGCGCTCGAAGGCCAGGGCCGAGCCGAACATCACGAAGCAGCCCAGCGCCGCCACCAACAGGCTGAAGGCGAAGGAGACCACGAGGACCACGAATCCCGTCAGGAAGCCCAGCGCCGCCCACTTGCAGTTCCGCCCGGCATGGCGGTACAGGGTGTGCTTGCTCACCCCGCGGGCGAAATCGGGGTCGCGCTCGTAGAAGTTGCGCTCGATCTCGTGGAGGATGCGCTGCTCTTCTTCGGAAAGGGGCACTACCGGCCTCGGTCCCACGTGCTGTTGGGGTGGCCATCATCGCGCACGCACAGACCGCCAACAACGCGTCGGGGTCCGGTTCCAGGTCTTCATCCGGAGGTCAGTCCGGGCGGCCGCCGCCGCCGGCACCATCGGACGGTCCCCACTGCTGGTCCCCCTGCCGGCGCACGCGCAGCCCCGCCTCCTCGAGCAGGGTGGCGGGCCCCACGGCGGCGTCCCCGAATCGGCTCCGCACCTCGTCCACGGCCCTGGACGCCTCGGCCCAACCCCCGCCGGCGGCGGCATCCAGGCTGAGCTGGCGATCGGTCCCCCGACCCAGCCCCGACACGCTCAACCCGAGGAGGCGCACACCGGAGGATGCGTCCACCCGGTCGAGCAGGGAAGTCGCCACCCGGGCCAGCTCCGGTCCTGTGTCCAGCGGCTCGAACGCGGTGTGGGAGCGGGTGATGGTGGCGTGGTCGTGGAACCGGACCTTGACGTTCACCGTCCGGCCCGCCAGCCGGGATGCTCTCAGGCGGGCGGCCACGCCGTCGGCCAGGCGCACCACCTCACGGCGCAGGTCCGCGGCCTCCACCAGGTCGCGGGCGTAGGTCTCCTCGTGCCCCACGGACTTGGCGGCCCGGTCCGGCTCCACCCGGCGGCGGTCGCGGGCCCAGGCCAGGTCGTGGAGCTGGCGACCGGCGGCCAAACCCAGCGAACCCGTCAACGTCTCCAACGGGAGGGCGGCCAGGTCCCCCACGGTGCTCACCCCGAAGCGAGCCAGGCGGGCCTCGGTCCGAGGCCCCACCCCGGGGAGGGCCGAGACCGACAGCGGGTGGAGGAACGCCAGTTCGCTCCCGGCCTCCACGACCACGATGCCAGGACCTGGATCGGTACCTTTCAGCAGAGGGCGGGGCTTGGCCGCCTTGGACGCCAGCTTGGCCACGAGCTTGGAGGCGCCCACGCCCACCGATGAGTCGAGGCCCACCTCGTCTCGCACCCGGCGGCGGACGGCACCGGCGATCCGAGCACCGGATCCGAAGAGGCGGCGGCCCCCGGCCACGTCCAGGTAGGCCTCGTCGAGGGCGACGCCCTCCACCATTGGGGTGAAGGAGGCGAAGACGTCGTGGATGCGCCGGCTGTACTCCGCGTAGCGGCCGTGGTCACCGTGGACGAAGACGGCCTGTGGGCACAGGCGCCGAGCCTGGGCCGACGGCATGGCCGAGTGGATCCCGTAGGCCCGGGCCTCGTACGAGCACGACGCCACCACGCCACGGTCCCCCGAGCCGCCCACGATGAGGGGCCTGCCCGCCAGCGAGGGGTCCTCGATCACCTCGACCGACGCGTAGAAGGCGTTCATGTCGACGTGGAGGATGGTGGGCTCCGGCGTGTGTGGCGCGGACGGGTCGCCCCCAGGGCCCGGGATCTCTGGGCGGTCCTGGAACCTCACGACCTCCAGCCTACGATCGAGTCGGTGGAGACCCCCGGAGAACGACCGCTCTCGGCCCTGCCCTCGGCGCGGGCCCGAGCTCTGGCTTTCGCCGCCATCCTGGTGGCCGGGGTGTGCGGCGGCCTCATCGGCGCCTCGCTGGTGAACATCCAGTGCACGGGCGACTGCGCCACCCCGAGCGGCCTGGCCGCCATCGTGGTGGCCGTGGTGTGCGCCGGCGGGGTGGCTCTGGTTTCCGTGCTCGTCCTGCGGGCCATGGGCGAATGGAGGACCATCGACCAGGAGCGGCTCGACGGGGACGGCGCAGGCGGTGGGGCCGAGGGCGACGCCGGTCAGCCGGTGAGACGCAGTAGCCGGAAGCCCTCGGCGTAGTCGACGCCGGCCAGCCGCCCCTCCTCCTCGGCCCGCTGGCGCACGACCTGGCCGAACCACTCACCCGTGTCGCCGAGCTGGCTCTGGTGGCACAGCAGAGCCCGGCCCTTGGCGTCGATCGAGCCCGTGATGTCCACCCACACGTCGGGCTCGAGGGTGCCGGACAGGTAGACGCTGTCGACCTGGTGGGCGGGGCCCTGACGCCGGAAGTAGTGAGGGTTGGCCGCGGCCGGCGCCACGGCGTCGAGCGTGGCCCAGCCCACCACGCGATGGTCGCGGTGGTTGAAGTAGCTGGAGCCGAACAGCACGGCCGTGGGATCCGGGCACACCACCGCCTCGGGGCGCAGGTCGCGCACCAGGCGGACCAGCTCCCCCCGCACCTCGGCGGTGTTGTCGATCTCGCCGTCCGGGTAGCCCAGGAGATGGTGACCGGCCAGGCCCAGGGCGGCAACGGCCGCCGCCACCTCATTGGCCCGACGCCGGGACAGCTCGCCGGGACGGGTGGTGGGGTCGGATGAACCCTTGTCCCCCTGGGTGCAGACGACCACGTGGACCTCCGAGCCGGCAGCGGCCCACCTGGCCATGGTGCCCCCGCACGAGACGTCGGGGTCGTCGGGGTGGGCGTACACGGCCAGGGTCCGCTCCGGCACCTCGTCCACCAGGCCCGGCACGTCGTCGCCTCAGGAGCCCGGTCAGGAGGGAGCGCCGGCCAGGGCCTTGGCGACCCGCTCCACGCCCTCTTCGTCGACGTCGTGATGGGTGACCAGGCGCAGCACACCGGGGGCGATGGTGCCCGCCAGCACCGCTTCGCTCCCGAGGTGGTCCAGGACCGCAGCGCTGTGGCGGTGCCGCCAGGTGACGATGTTGGTCAGCACCCGATCCGGGTCGCAACCGCCCTCGGGCCAGCGCTCGGCCACCGCCTCGGCCAGCCGGCGGGCCCTCCGGTGGTCCTCGTGCAGACGCTCCACCATGGTGCGCAGGGCCACCAGGCCGGCGGCAGCGATCACGCCCGCCTGGCGCATGGCCCCGCCCAGGCGCCGGCGCTCGCCCCTCGCCTCGCTCATGAGGTCGGCGGGGCCGGCCAGGAGGGACCCGACGGGGGCGCACAGGCCCTTGGACAGGCAGCACATCACCGTGGTGGCCTGGGCTGCGTAGGTCGCGGCCCCGGTTCCGGTGGCCATCTCGGCGTTGAAGAGCCGGGCTCCGTCCATGTGCAGAGGCAGCGGACCGGCGGCCCCCCGCAGCGTCCGCAGGGCGTCGATGGGCCAGGGTGCCCCGTGGGCGGGCATGTGGGTGTTCTCCACGCAGACCAGTCCCGGGCGGGGGTAGTGGTGATCGGCCGCCTCCAGCGCCCAGATCACGTCGGAGGGACTGATGGTGCCGTCGTCGTCGGCCACCGTGTGGAACTGCACGGCGGCGTTGCGACCGCCGGCGCCGTTCTCGTACACGACCACGTGCTGGCGGGCGCCCGCGACGACGCTCGTGCCCGGGGCGGCGAGGAGGCGGAGGGCAACCTGGTTGGCCATGGTCCCGCTGGGCACGAAGAGGGAGGCCTCCATGCCCAGCCGTGCGGCGAAGACCTCTTCCAGGGCGCTGACGGTGGGGTCCTCGCCATAGACGTCGTCGCCCACCTCGGCGTCGGCCATGGCCCGGCGCATCTCCGCCGTGGGCCGGGTTACGGTATCCGAGCGCAGGTCGACGACACCGGGGTGCGTGCTCGACACGCATGCAGGCTAGACCTGGGCCCATGGCCGACCCCCACGACCTGCTTCCCGTCGCCGTCGAGGCCGCCCGCGCCGCCGGCGGCCTCCTCCTCGAGGGCCGCCAGCAGGTGGGCCGGACCGCCGACGCCGAGACCAAGACCAGCGGCACCGACATGGTCACGGAGATGGACCGGGCCAGTGAGGCGCTCCTCGCCCGCGTCATCCTGACGGCCCGCCCCGACGATGCCTTCCTGGGTGAGGAGGGCACGTCAGGGGTGGGCACGACGGGGGTGCGGTGGGTGGTCGATCCCCTCGACGGCACCACCAACTACCTCTACGGCTTCCCGGCGTGGGTGGTCTCCGTCGCCGCCGAGGTGGACGGCCAGGTGGAGGCGGGCGCCGTGTTCGACCCCACCCATGATGAGATGTTCACCGCCGTGCGGGGCGGCGGCGCCCACTGCCAACGGCGGCCGCTCCGGGTGGAGGGGCCCCCCGACCTGGCCACCGCCCTGGTGGCCACGGGATTCAGCTACGACGCCTCCGCCCGGGGCCAGCAGGCCGCTGAGCTGGCCCAGCTCCTCCCCTCCGTGCGCGACGTGCGCCGGGCGGGGGCAGCGGCCCTCGACCTGTGCTGGGTGGCGTGCGGGCGGGTGGACCTGTACTACGAGCGGGGCATCCAGCCGTGGGACTGGGCCGCGGGTGGGCTGGTGGCTTCGGAGGCCGGCGCCAGGGTCACCTCATCGGAGGATGGCACCGTCCTGGCCGCGCCGCCCCAGCTACACGATCCGTTCCTCCAGCTGCTCCACGACGCCAGGGTCCGGGTGGGCCCGACGACGGCGACGCAGGACCCCTGAGGTCGAGCTGGTCCGCTCAGCCTGGGCGAGGATCAGCCGAAGAACGGCTCGGCCACTTCCTCGAACATCTCGGGGCTCACCACCTTCAGCTCTTCCACGGCTTCGTCCAGCGAGACGGTCACGATCTGGTCGCCGCGCAGTGCGACCATGTGGCCGAACTTGCCTTCGTGCACGGCGTCAATGGCACCTATGCCGTAGCGGGTGGCCAGCACCCGGTCGAAGGCGGTCGGGGTGCCTCCCCGCTGAACGTGGCCGAGAATGGTGACCCGGCTGTCGAAGCCGGTCCGCTCCTTGATCTCCTCGGCCACGATGTTGCCGATACCTCCCAGGCGCTCGTGGCCGAACTGGTCGGTCTCCCCCGAGCTCACCTCGATGGTGCCCTCCTTGGGCTTGGCCCCCTCGGCCACGACCACGATGGAGGCGTATCGGCCCTGGTCGTGACGACGCTTGATGCGCTGGGCCACGGCGTCGATGTCGAACTCCTGCTCAGGTATGAGGATCTCGGCGGCACCGCCGGCGATGCCAGCGTAGGTGGCGATCCAGCCCGCCCCCCGGCCCATGACCTCGCACACCATCACCCGGTCGTGGGACTCCGCCGTGGTGTGCAGGCGATCGATGGCGTCGGTGCAGATCTGCACCGCGGTGTGGAAGCCAAAGGTCACGTCCGTGGCCGAGAGATCGTTGTCGATGGTCTTGGGCACCCCCACGACCTGCACTCCCTCGGCTGAGAGCTTGTTGGCCACCCCGAGGGTGTCCTCGCCACCGATGGCGACGAGCGCCTCCACGTCGTGGCTCTCGAGGTTCTTCTTCACCGCGTCCACCCCGCCGTCCTTCTTGAAGGGGTTGGTGCGGGAGGTGCCGAGGATGGTGCCGCCCCGGGGCAGGATGCCCCGGCAGCGCTCCACGTCGAGAGGCATGGTGGTGCCCTCGATCACCCCTTTCCACCCGTTGGTGAAGCCCACCAGTTCGTCGCCGTACCCGCGCTCGCCCTTGCGGACTACGGCCCTGATCACGGCGTTCAGCCCCGGGCAGTCACCGCCCCCGGTCAACACTCCGACCCGCATGGCTCAACTCCCATCGGTCATGTCGCTCAATGCGACCCGGTTCCCTGCCGACGAACACTAGCGATGACACGCGTCCTCGCCACGCTCGTGGCCCTGACCACCATGGGCGTGGCTCAGGCGGCTCCGGCCACGGCGGCCCGAGCGGCCGACGACCCCCGGGCCAGCCGGGCCGCCCTGCTGTTGCGCACGGCCGACCTGACCGACCGCCTCGAGACCGCACAGTTGCAGGTCGTGGCGGCACAGATGCGCCAGGTCCGAGCGAGAGGCGCCCTGACCCGCATGCGCGACCGCATGCGCACCAGAGCGGTGCGGTCCTACGTACAGGGGCCGGAGCCTCTGGCCCTCACCGTCAGCGTGCCCCACGCCTACCTCGAAGTGGTCGCCACCAAGGAGCGCGAGCTAGTGAAGGGCTACCGATCTGCCTCGGCCGACGCCGGCGTCGAGCAGGAGCGAGTGGAGGCTGCCCGCGATGACCTTCGCCGGAGCTCGGCCGAGCTGGCCCAGGTGCAGTCCCGGCTCGAAGCCGTGATCGCGGCCCAGGACCAGCGCGGAGCCGAGGTACGCCGGCAACGGGACGAGGACCAGCGCCGGGACGACGAGGCCCGCATGGCGGCCCTGTCCCGGCGCACGAGCCTGTCCGGCCCCGACAGCACCCCCCTGCCTGCCGGGACTTCGTCGGGTGGCTACGCCCCGAGTCCTCTCGATCCTGGCGCCCTCCTGCCCCGCCACAAGCAGGCCACCCAACGTCAGCTGGCTCTCATGGGCCGCCTCCCGTTCGGTCCCATGGCTCCCGGGGCGTCCCTGCCTGCCGGCCTTCGCCCCACCGGGCAGCGGGTGGTGGGAAACGCCTCCTGGTACGGACCCGGCTTCAACGGCCGCCCGACGGCCAGTGGCGCCATCTACGACCAGGAAGGCTGGACGGTGGCCAGCAAGGACCTGCATCTCGGTACCTTGCTCGTGGTCAGCCGCGGTGACCGACGGGTCCTGCTGCTGGTCAACGATCGCGGGCCCTACGTGGGCGACCGGGTGCTGGACCTGAGCGCGGCCGCGGCCCGCGCCGTGGGACTGGGTGGCGTGGCTCCCGTGGTGGCCGAGGTCGTGGCCGGGGCCTGACCCTGCCGTCCGGCGCCGTACGGAGCGGCCTTCCACCGGCGGCGCTCAGCTGCGGCGTTTGGGCTGGGTGGACTTGGTGAGCAGGCCCACCTCCCGCTCGAAGTCGCCCACGTCCTCGAAACCCTTGTAGACGCTGGCGAAGCGCATGTAGGCCACCTCGTCCAGGACGCGAAGACGATCGAGGACGGACAAGCCGACCTGCTGGCTGGTGAGCTCCGGCCCGTCGAGGCGCAGGGCCTCCTCCACCTCTCCCGCCAGAGCTTCGAGCTGCTCCACCGCCACCGGGCGGTTCTTGGCCGCCGACGCCAGACCGGCCACGACCTTGGCCCGGTCGAAGAGCTCCCGCTGGCCGGAACGCTTGACCACCATGAGCGGCGCCTCGTCCACTCGCTCGTAGGTGGTGTAGCGCCGCCCGCAGGTGAGGCACTCGCGACGGCGGCGGATGGCGGCGCCCTCGTCGGCGGTACGGGAGTCCACCACCTTGTCCCCGGTGCTGGCGCACGACGGACAGCGCACGGCCTGCACGGTAGTTCAGCCCGTTGACGACGACCCCCTGCCTCAAGGCAGGGTGATGCGCTCACCGACCCGGAGCGGCGCCCCTCGCCGCGGCCCGGCCAGGCCGTCGACCATGGGGCGCACGTCACCATCGGGCTTGACGGCGCGGGCGATGTCCCACAGCGTGTCGCCCTGCTGCACCACGTACGACCCCTGCCCGATCGAGCCCGTCCTCACCGGCGGTGACGGGGAACCTGCGAGGGAGGCGCCGACCAGGCCCTTGGCCGCCAGGGCCACGAGCGCGACCACGAGGAGGGCGGCCAGACGCCGGCGCCAGAACACGGCCCGTGCGCCGCGCTCGGGCGCGGAGGGAGGCGGCCCGACCAGCCGCAGCTGGGGCCGGGCCGGAGCTGTGGAGACCGTGGCATTGGCGGTGTCGTTGATGGCATACATGCTCATGCACCCACTATGACGAGGACCTGTGACATCCACGAACGTACGTTCGTGGACGGGCTGCCGTCAAGAGTATTCTCGAACAGGTGTTTGTACTGCGCCTCCGGCGCTGCTACCGTGCCGGCGTGGCCGAAGAGCAAGTGGTGCTGACGGGCAAGCGCAGGGAGATCCTCGATTTCATCGCCGGCCAGTTGGCTGCCCGGGGCTACCCCCCCTCGGTGCGCGAGATCGGCCAAGCAGTGGGCCTCACGTCATCGTCCACGGTGCACGCCCACCTCTCCACCCTCGAGCGCCAGGGTTATCTACGGCGTGATCCCACCAAACCCCGTGCCATGGAGGTCCGCTACGACCAGTCCTCGGGCGCGGCCGTCGAGCGTCGCCCGGCCCAGCACGTGCCCCTCCTAGGTGACGTGGCCGCAGGCACCGATGTTCTGGCCCAGGAGAACGTGGAGGAGGTGCTCCCCGTCCCCGCCGACTTCACCGGCGACGGGCCGCTGTTCATGGTCCGCGTGCGGGGAGACTCCATGATCGACGCCGGCATCCTCGACGGTGACTACGTCGTGGCCCGCCAGCAGCCCGAAGCCCGCAAGGGCGAGATCGTGGTGGCCGGCATCCCCGGTGAGGAGGGCACGGTCAAGACGTACTCCCGGAGGGGCAGCAAGGTCGTGCTCACGCCGGCCAACCCACGGTTGTCCCCCATGGAGTTCGCTCCTGACGACGTGCGGATCTTCGGCAAGGTCGTCACCGTTCTCCGTCGCCTCTGACCATTTCAGGTGGCTCAGGCCCCGCCCCGCAGCAGCGACTCCAGAGCGGCGTACACCGTCTCCATCTGAGAACGCTGCACGCGCTCGCCGGCGGCGTGGGCCACGTTCGGGTCACCGGGGCCGAAATTGGCGGCGGGGACGCCCCGGGCGGCGAAGAAGGCCACGTCCGTCCACCCCAGCTTGGCCACCGGAGGCGCCGGCGAGCCGGCGGCCAGTGCCGCCAGGAGGGGGTGGGTTAGATCGGGCCTGGCGCCGTCAGCGTGGTCCACCAGCTCCACCGTGTCGCCGCTGGCCTCGTCCACGGCGTCGCCCAGAACCCGGCGCACGTGCTGCACCGCCTGCTCTGCACTGCGGTCGGGGGCGTAGCGGTGGTTGAGCCGGACCACGGCCCGGTCGGGTACCACGTTGCCGGCCACGCCCCCCGCCACCGACACCACCTGGAGGGCCTCCATGAACTCGCATCCGTCGAGGTTGGGCCTGCGCCCGGTGTAGGTGGAACAGCGCTCCAGCACCGGGGCCAGCCGGTGGATGGCGTTGCGCCCCATCCAGGGCCGGGCCGAGTGGGCCCGCTCCCCCACCATGGTCACGTCGAGGTGCAGCGTCCCCTGGCACCCGGCCTCGATCCTGGCCCCGGTGG
>JALZJC010000016.1 GCA_030859945.1 Actinomycetota bacterium
GCCGCCATGTCCACCCAGCCGTGGCAGGTGACAGCGACCCGGGCCGTCATGGGCGTCGGCGCGGCCATGATCATGCCCGCCACCCTGTCCATCATCACCAACGTCTTCCCTGCTCGAGAGCGGTCCAAGGCCATCGCCATCTGGGCCGGGTTCGCCGGCGCCGGGGGCAGCATCGGTCCGATGGCGAGCGGGTTCCTGCTCGAGCACTACTGGTTCGGGTCGGTGTTCTTCATCAACGTGCCCATCATCGTGTTGGCCCTGGCCACCGGCGCCGTGCTGCTGCCCTCGTCCCGGGATCCGGAGCAGCGGCCTCTGGACCCCCAGGGGATCCTGCTGTCCGTCGCCGGCCTGGGGACCCTGCTCTACGCCATCATCCAGGCACCGGACCGAGGCTGGACCGACCCTCTCATCGTGGCCTTGTTCGTGGCGGCGGCGGTCCTGCTGGTCGCCTTCGTGCGCTTCGAGCGCGGCCACGACAACCCCATGCTGCCCATCCAGCACTTCTGGGACCCCAGGTTCTCCGTCGGCGCCGGCGCCATCTTCCTCGCCTTCTTCGCCATGTTCGGCCTCTTCTTCGTGACCACCCAGTACCTGCAGTTCGTGCTCTCCTACAGCCCCTTCCAGGCCGGCGCCGCCACCCTTCCCATGGCCGGGGCCATGATCGTCAGCGCGCCTCGAAGCGCCCCCCTGGCCGAGCGGTTCGGGCGGAAGGCGGTGATGGCCACGGGGATGGCGCTCCTGGCCGTCGCCATGGTCGTGCTCTCGACGCTCTCGACCGAGAGCAGCTACGGAAACCTGGCCGTGGTGCTGGTGCTCCTCGGTGTGGGCATGGGGGTGGCCATGGCGCCGGCCACGGGGGCCATCATGGAGTCGATGCCGCCCGGCAAGGCAGGGGTCGGGTCGGCGGTGAACGACACCACCAGGGAGCTCGGCGGCAGCCTCGGGGTGGCCGTCCTGGGCAGCCTCCTCTCGTCGGGCTACCGGGGTTCCCTCAGCCCGGACGCCTTGGTCGGCGAGGCGGTAGCGCTCCCCGCCGGTCAGGCCCAAGCGGCCCGGGAGTCGGTGGGAGCGGCCCTGGGGATCGCCCGGCAGGTGCCAGGTCCACCCGGCGACCTCCTGGCCTCACTGGCCCGCAACGCCTTCACCGACGCCATGGGCGTGGTTTTCCTGGCCGCCGCCGCCGCGGCCCTGGTGTCGGCGGCGCTGGTGCTGCGGTTCATGCCCGGGCGGGTCACCCCCCCGGCGGCCTTTGGCCGCACAGGCGCGGCGCCAGGTAGGGTCGGGTGATGGCCGATCAGGCGAGGTTCGCGGAGCTGGCCATGGAGCACATGAGCTCGCTGTACTCGGCCGCGGTGCGCATGACCCGCAACCCGGCCGATGCCCAGGACCTCGTCCAGGAGACCTACCTGAAGGCCTACCGGGGCTTCCACACCTTCGAGGAGGGGACCAACCTCAAGGCCTGGCTCTACCGCATCCTCACCAACACCTACATCAACATCTACCGGGCCAAGAAGCGCCGCCCCGAGCAGGCCGACGTCGACGACGTGGAGGACCTCTACCTGTACCGCCGCCTCGGTGGGCTGGAGGCGGCGGTGGCCGGGCGCAGCGCTGAGGAGGAGGTGCTCGACCGGTTCACCGATGCCGAGGTGAAGGAGGCGGTCGAGTCACTCCCGGAGCAGTTCCGCATGGTGGTCCTGCTCGCCGACGTGGAGGGCTTCTCCTACAAGGAGATCGCGGCCATCCTCGGTATTCCGATCGGGACGGTGATGAGCCGCCTGCACCGGGGAAGAAGGGCGCTGCAAAAGGCGTTGTTCGACTTCGGTATGACTCGAGGCCTCGTGGACCAGCGAGAATGATGTTCGCAAAGGGCTCGGCGGCAGGGGGGTCCGGCGACGACTGCGGCTGCGGGGACGCCGTGCACAGGCTCTACCACTTCCTCGACGGCGAGCTCGACGACGGCCGCCGGTCGACGATCCGGCGCCACCTCGATGAGTGCCAGCCCTGCTTCCAGGCCTTCGGCTTCGAAGCCGAGTTGCGGGGCGTGATCGCCCGAAAGTGTCAGGACCAGGTCCCCGAGACGCTCCGGGCTCGGGTCTTTGAGGCCATCCAGGGCGAGGTCGGCCCACTGGACGGGAGGGGCGTACCGCCTTGGTAGGGGCGGTTCCGGAGCCCGTAAGAGGGCCGGCGGCCGGCTGAGCGGTCGCCAGCCTACGATCACAGCCGTGAGCCCCCTCCTCGCCGCCGAGGCCTGGCACTACTGGCTTTCGTTCTTCCTCTTCGGCGGCGCCGTCCTGGCCGTGGTCGCCACCGTCGTGGGTTACGTGGCCAAGATCACCAGCAACAAGTACCCCAAGCAGTAGCGGTGTCCGAGCCGATCTCCTGGGAGCTGGCCGAGAAGGTCGCCGTGCGCCTGGCTCGGCGCCAGCCCCCCACCCCCGCACACGAGATGGCGTCGCTCCATCGGGACTTCCAGGAGCTCACCGCCGAAGCCGAGGAGCTGGTGGCAGTGGCCACCGGCCTGCGCTCGGAGGCGGGCCCGGCCCGGGCTCGGGTCACCGACCGCCCTGGATGGGTACGCGCCAACATCGTCTCCTTCCAGCGCCTGTTGCGACCTGTCACCGAGAAGCTGGGCTCTCGGCTGAGCGGGACGCCCGTGGCCCCGATCACGAGGGCCGTCTCGGGTGCGCAGCTGGGCACCATCCTCGGCTGGATGTCCACGCGGGTCCTCGGCCAGTACGACCTGATCATCGTGGAAGAGGAGCGCCCCGAGGACCAGGACATCGTCTACTACGTGGGCCCCAACGTGTTGTCCCTGGAGAGGCGCTTCGGCTTTCCTCGCCGGGAGTTCCGGCTCTGGCTGGCCATACACGAAACCACCCACCGAGCCCAGTTCACCGGCGTTCCCTGGCTTCGGCCCTACTTCCTCTCGCTCGTCGAGCGCAGCCTCGGGTCCATCGACCCCGACCCTCGCCGGTTCGTGGAAGCGCTCGGCCGGGTGGTGCAGGAGCTGCGCGCCGGGCGCAACCCGCTCGCCGACGGCGGGCTGGTCGGTCTCCTGGCCGGCCCCGAGCAGCAGGTCGTGCTCCAGCACATCCTGGGTCTGATGAGCCTCCTCGAAGGTCACGGCGACATCACCATGAACCGGGCGGGAGGTGACCGCGTGCCGAGCGCGGAGCACTTCAGCCAGGTGCTGCGTCAGCGCCGGGAGCAGGCCAGGGGACCGGCCAGGCTGCTCCAGCAGGCCATCGGCCTCGAGGCCAAGCTGAAGCAGTACGAGCAGGGCGAGCGGTTCGTGACCGCCGTGGAGACCGCCGGCGGGGCCGCCCTTCTGGGCCAGGTGTGGCGGGGCCGGGAGTGGCTCCCGAGCCTGGACGAGATCCGCCAGCCCGCCCTCTGGATCGAACGGGCCCGGTCCGAGACCACAGCGGGGAGGTAGTGGGCCTGCACCCTGGCGAGGATCCCCACCCGATGGTCGAGGATCTTCGCCGCCGCTGCTGGTTCCCCGAGCAGGGGTCGTCACTCTCCTGTGCCGTCTCCGGCGGCGCCGACTCCCTGGCCCTCATGGTGCTGGCCACCGCAGCCGGCTGCCGGGTGACCGCCGTCCACGTCGATCACGGACTGCGCCCCGGCTCCGCTTCCGAGGCCGAGGTGGTGGCGTCCGCCGCCGCCCGCTTCGGCGCCGCCTTCCGCTCCGAGCGCGTCCAGGTCACCCCCGGTCCGAACGTGGAGGCCCGGGCCCGGGCCGCCCGCAGGGCGGTGCTCCCCCCGGACGCCGCCACTGGTCACACGGCCGACGACCAGGCCGAGACCATGCTGCTCAACCTGGTGCGCGGTGCCGGGCGGGACGGCCTCGGGGGTATGCGGCCGGGGCCGACCAAGCCCATCCTGGCCCTGCGCCGCTCGGAGACCAGGGCACTGTGCTCGGCGCTGGCGCTGGAGCCGGTCGCCGACCCCTCTAACCTCGATCCCGGCCTCCGACGGAACAGGGTTCGCCACGAGCTGTTGCCGCTGCTCGAATCCATCGCCCGGCGCGACGTGGTTCCCGTCCTCACCCGCCAGGCCGACCTCATGCGGGACGAGGCCGATCTCCTCGACGAGCTTTCGTCCTCGCTCGACGGCAACGACGGCCACGCCCTGGCCGCGGCGCCCCCGGCTCTGGCTCGGCGGGCCGTGCGCCGGCTGATGACCACAGCCGCCTCGGAGGACCATCCCCGAGATGCGGGTCGACATCCGCCCAGTGCCGCCACCGTGGAGCGCGTTCTGAGCGTGGCCCGCAAGGAGGCCAGGGCATGCGAGGTCCCAGGCGGGTTTCGGGTGCGCCGGTCGGCCGGGCGCCTCTACCTGGAGCGGAGCTAGCGCCACCCGTGACGAGCTCCTCCGTGTCCGGCGCCGGCGATCGCGGGGTGGACCCGAATCTCGGGCCCGTCCTCGTCAACGAGGAGGAGCTGAAGACCCGGGTGGTGGAGCTCGGTCGGCAGATCACGGACGACTACGCAGGCCGGGCGCCCCTCCTGGTCGGGGTCCTCAAAGGCGCCTTCATGTTCATGAGCGACCTGGCTCGAGCCATCCGCCTGCCCGTCGAGTTCGACTTCATGGCCGTGTCGTCGTACGGCAGCTCCACCAAGGCCAGCGGCGTGGTGCGCATCGTGAAGGACCTCGACCTCGACCTCTCCGGCCGCCACGTGCTGCTGGTGGAGGACATCGTCGACAGCGGGCTCACCCTCTCCTACCTGCGGCGCAATCTGCTGGCCCGGGGGCCGGCCACCCTCGAGGTGTGCGCCCTCCTGGTCAAGGAGGGGATCCAGAAAGGCGAACGCGACTTCCGCTACGTGGGCTTCGCCATCCCGCCCACCTTCGTGGTCGGTTACGGGCTCGACGTGGCCGAGCGCTACCGCAACCTTCCCTACGTCTGCGCCTGGGCCGGCTGAGCGCCGGGGGAGCCTTGCCAGCGAGGGCCAGTACCCTACGGGCATGTTGAGATCGCTCGTCCGCAAACCGGCCCTGTGGGTTGCGCTCCTGCTCGTGGTGGTGCTCGGGGCGGCCGGCGCCCTCGGCCGCGGCGAGAAGAGGGAGCAACTGCACCTGAGCCAGCTCGAGCGCCTGGTGGCCGAGAAGCAGGTGCGGTCCGCTCAGATCCAAGGTGACGACAAGGTCAAGGGCGAGTTGTCGAGCGGGAAGAAGTACGAGGCCAAGTTCCCGGCCGAGTACTCCGACGAGCTGACTCGGGAGCTCCTCGACGCCGACGTCGACGTCGACTCCAAGTCCGCCAAGGGCAACGTCTGGCTCTCCCTGATCGTCAACTTCCTCCCCATCGCTCTGCTGCTGGGAGGCTTTTTGTACATCATGAGCTCGATGCAGGGTGGCGGGAACCGGGTCATGCAGTTCGGTAAGGCCAAGCCCAAACAGGCGTCACAGGACGGAGCAAAGGTCACCTTCGCCGACATCGCAGGGGCCGACGAGGCCATCGACGAGCTGATGGAGATCAAGGAGTTCCTCAAGTCGCCGACCAGGTTCCAGGCGACAGGAGCCAAGATCCCCAAGGGCGTCCTCCTCTTCGGCCCGCCCGGGACCGGAAAGACGCTGCTGGCCCGGGCGGTGGCGGGTGAGGCCGGCGTCCCCTTCTACTCCCTCTCGGGGTCGGATTTCGTGGAGATGTTCGTGGGCGTGGGGGCCAGCCGGGTCCGCGACCTGTTCGAACAGGCCAAGACCAACGCTCCGGCCATCATCTTCGTGGACGAGATCGACGCCGTGGGCCGTCACCGGGGCGCGGGCGTGGGTGGTGGTCACGACGAGCGCGAGCAGACCCTCAACCAGCTCCTCGTGGAGATGGACGGCTTTGACACCCATGCCGGGGTCATCCTCATCGCCGCCACCAACCGCCCGGACATCCTGGATCCCGCCCTGCTGAGGCCCGGTCGCTTCGACCGCCACATCGTGGTCGACCGGCCGGACATCGAGGGGCGCAAGCAGATCCTCACGGTCCACGCCGAGGGCAAGCCCATCGACGACGCGGTGGACCTCGCGGTGCTGGCTCGGCGCACGCCCGGGTTCACGGGCGCTGACCTGGCCAACCTCCTCAACGAGGCGGCGCTGCTGACGGCCCGCCACGACCGCAAGAGGATCGGGATGACCGAGATGGAGACGGCCATCGACCGGGTGATCGGCGGGCCGGAGCGGAAGACACGGGTGATGAGCGAGAAGGAGAAGCTCGTGATCGCCTACCACGAGGGGGGTCACGCCCTGGTGGGCCACGTGCTCCCCCACGCCGACCCCGTCCACAAGGTGTCGATCCTCGCCCGCGGCCGAGCTCTCGGGTGGACCATCTCGCTCCCCACCGAGGACAAGTACATCGTCTCCCGCTCGGAGCTGCGGGACCAGCTCACCGTCCTCATGGGAGGGCGCACGGCCGAGGAGCTGATCTTCGACGAGATCACCACCGGAGCGGCCAACGACATCGAGAAGGCGTCGGAGATCGCCCGGGCCATGGTCACCCAGTACGGCATGAGCGACGTCCTCGGCCCCCTCCAGCTGGGCCAGCAGGGCGACGAGGTGTTCCTCGGCCGGGACCTCAACCACCAGGTGAACTACTCGAACGAGATGGCTGCCCACATCGACGCCGAGGTGCGGGCCTTGATCGACAGCGCCCACGCGGTGGCCGTCACCATCCTGGAGTCACACCGGTCCACGCTGGATCGGCTGGCCTCCTCCTTGATGGAGGAGGAGACCCTGGACACACCGGAGCTGATGGAGATCCTGGGTGACCTGCCGCCGTGGCCGAGCCGCACCCCGGCGCCCGCGCCCGAGGGGGCACCGGCGCCGGCAGCCACCGACGCGCCGCAGGAGGCGCCGAGGGAGGCTCCGGCCGGCGTGGCCGCCAAGCGGGTCCGGCGGGTACCTCGGCCGAGGGCCAAGCCCGCCACCGCGTGATGCCTCCCGCTGACGGAGGTGTCGATCAGGGGCGGATCCAGAAGGCGGTCCGGGAGATCCTGGAGGCCGTCGGGGAGGACCCGGAGCGCGACGGGTTGCTCGGAACACCCGAGCGAGTGGCGGCGCTCTACGCCGAGGTCCTGAGCGGCCTCCAGGAGGACCCCGACGAGGTCCTGGACGTCTCCTTCGAGGCGGGCCACGACGGGATGGTGATGGTGAAGGACATCCCCTTCTACTCCATCTGCGAGCATCACCTCGTGCCCATGGTGGGCAAGGCCCACGTGGCCTACATCCCCAGTGAGGACGGCCGCATCACCGGGTTGTCCAAGCCCGTTCGCCTGGTCCAGGGGTACTCGCGGCGCCCGCAGGTCCAGGAGCGGCTCACCACCCAGGTCGCCGACGCCATGGAGCGCCGGCTCCGACCACGCGGGGTGCTGGTGGTGATCGAGGCCGAGCACCTGTGCATGACCATGCGGGGCGTCCGCACCCCGGGGGCCACGGCAGAGACCTCGGCCGTTCGGGGTCAGTTCCGGGACGACGCCCGCACCCGGGCCGAGGCCATGACGATGATTCACGGTCAGTGAAGGTCCGCCAGTGACCACGAGATCGGCGCCCCGAGGCCCTCTGGTCGCCGTACGCTCTAGGGCCGATGGCTCCCCTCGTGATGGGCGTCTTGAACGTGACGCCCGACTCCTTCTCGGACGCCGGCCGGTTCCTCGACCGGGAGGCGGCCGTGGCCCATGGTCTGGCCATGGCCCGGTCGGGCGCCGACGTGGTGGACGTGGGCGGAGAGTCCACCCGGCCTGGCGCCGTCCCGGTGGGCGAGGCCGAGGAGCGGCGCCGTGTCATCCCCGTGGTGGAGGCGCTGGCGCCGCACGTGCGGGTCTCGATCGACACCAGCAAGGCTTCGGTCGCCGAAGCAGCGGTGGCCGCCGGCGCCACCCTGGTGAACGACGTCACCGCTACCCTCCACCCCGTGGCTGCGGCGGCCGGGGTCGGCTGGGTGGCGATGCACATGCTGGGCAAACCCCGAACCATGCAGCGCCAACCGCGCTACGACGATGTGGTGACAGAGGTCCGGGGGTTCCTTGTCGAGCGCGCCGAGGCGGCCGTGGAGGCGGGCGTCGGCGAGGTCTGGATCGACCCCGGCATCGGCTTCGGGAAGACCCTGGAGCACAACCTGTCGCTCCTTCGCGGTCTGTCCTCGCTCGTGGCCACCGGCCATCCCGTGGTGGTCGGCACCAGCCGCAAGTCCTTTCTCGGCGTCCTCGGCGGCGGTGCTCCCGTCGAGGATCGTCTGGAGGGATCGCTGGCCACCGCCGTGCACGCTGTGGCCCAGGGCGCCCGCATGGTCCGGGTCCACGACGTGGCGCCCACCGTGGCCGCTGTGCGCGTCTGCGCCGAGGCCTCGCCGTGAGGGGCAAGTGGGCCGCCGGCATCCCTCCCCGCAACTTCACCTGGATCATCAGGGGAAAGCTGGCCGTGAGCGAACGGCCCGGCGGTTACGCCCGCAACCATCGTCGCGTCCGCCGCCAGGAGGAGATCATCTGGCTGCGGGAGCAGGGGTTCACGCGTGTGGTGTCCCTGCTCGTCTCCCCTCACAACCTTCACGCCTACGACGAGATGGGTATGACCTGGGCCCACGAACCGCTCGGCCTGCAGTCCGACGCCCGCACCGTGCTCCCCAGGCTCTACGAGGACCTGCGGGGATGGCTGGATGCCGGAGAGCGGGTCCTCGTGCACGAGGAGGAGCTGGGGGACCGCCTGATGGGCGTCATCGGCGGCTACCTCCTCTGGGCCAGCCTGCTCGAGAGCGGCCCCCAGGCCATCGTCGTTCTGGAGCGGTTGGTCCAGCGGCAGATGGGTCCCCTCGGCAGGGAACTGGTCGCCCTGGCGCCCGCCCTCTGAGCGCCGGCACCGACAGCGTGGCCGACCGCATCGAGCTGAGAGGTCTTCGCCTCCTGGGCGTGCACGGCGCGCTGGCCGAGGAACAGAACCGGCCCCAGCCCTTCGAGATAGACCTCGACGTCGAGGCTGATCTCGACGTGGCGGCCCGCTCGGACGATCTCTCCGACACCGTGGACTACTCCGCCCTGGTGGAGGCGATGGCCCGGGTGGTCGGTTCGGAGCGCTACGCCCTGCTCGAATCGCTGGCGGAGCGGATGGCCGAGGTGGCACTGGCCGATGAGCGCGTCCGGGCCGTCACCGTCGCCGTGCGCAAGCTGCGCCCGCCGGTGGCCGCCGACCTCCGGACCGCCGGTGTCCGCCTGACCCGGGCTCGGGGAAGCTGAGTGCGGGTCGAAGGGCCGTACTGAGGCAAAGGGGGTGCGCGCCTTCCTCGCCCTCGGCTCGAACCTGGGTGACCGGTGGGCACACCTGCGCCGGGCCGCGAGAGCCATGCCCGACGTCACCCGTATCTCGCCGGTCTACGAGACGGAGCCAGTCGGCGGCCCGGCCGGCCAGGGCCGTTTCCTCAACGCCGTGGTGGAGCTGGAGACGGACTTCGGGCCCCGCGAGCTGCTCGCTGTGTGCCGGCGCCTGGAGGCGGCGGCGGGACGGGTCCGGCGCCAACAGCACGGTCCGCGCACCCTGGACGTGGACGTCCTGTGGGTCGGCGACCCGGCGGAGGACCAGACCACCGTGGACGAGCCCGACCTCACCGTGCCCCACCCCAGGATCTGGGAGCGGTCCTTCGTTCTCATCCCGCTTGCTGACCTGGCTCCCGATCTGGTGCCGGAGCCACCGCTCGACCCCTCTGTGGTGGCCGTGGGCCGGCTCTAGTTCTCCTGCGGGAATCGGCGCCGGCGCCTCCTGCGGCTACCGTCCAAGTTCGTGCAGGTGCTGGAAAGCACGGAGAGCTTCCGCAAGGCCCTCGACTCCGAGCGTTGCTCCGGCCGTACCATCGGCCTCGTACCCACCATGGGAGCGATGCACGACGGCCACGTCTCTCTCATGAGGCGGGCAGGCGAGGAGTGTGACGTCGTCGCTGCCACCATCTTCGTCAACCCCCTCCAGTTCGGTCCGCACGAGGACCTGGACCGGTACCCACGGGACCTCGAGCGGGACCGGGCGATGGCCGACGCCGCCGGCGTGGACTACCTGTTCGCCCCGACCGACGAGGAGATGTACCCCCGCGCTCCCTGTACCCGCGTCACCGTCGTGGGGTCGGACCAGGGGCTGGAGGCCGCCTCCCGCCCCGGCCACCTCGAGGGCGTGGCCACGGTGGTCACCAAGCTCTTCGCCCTGGCCGGGCCCTGCCGGGCTTACTTCGGGGAGAAGGACCACGAGCAGCTGGAGGTCGTGCGCCGGTTGGCGAGCGACCTCTCGTTTCCCGTCCAGGTGACAGCATGCCCGACGGTGCGGGCACCCGACGGCTTGGCCCTCTCCAGCCGCAACGCCTACCTGTCCGAGGAAGAGCGACGCGTGGCCCCCGTCCTGTACCGAGCCCTGCGGACCGGTGCGGCCCGGGTCGAGGCGGGCGAGCGGGACCCGGCCGCGGTGCGCCGGGCCATGCGGGCCGTGGTCGAATCAGAGGCCCTCGCCGAGCTGGATTACGCCGAGACCCGCCAGGGTGAGCAGGAATGGCGGCTGTTCGTCGCCGCCCGCGTCGGCACCACCCGGCTCATCGACAACGTCGGCGTGCCCGTGCGGGACTGAGCCCGTGCTCCTCGCTCTCGATGTCGGCAACACGCAGACGGTCATCGGCCTGTTCGACGGTGCCCAGCTCATCTCCCATTGGCGCGTGGCCACGAACGCCGACCGCACGGCCGACGAGCACGCCCTTCTCGTCACCCAGCTGCTGGACCTGGCGGGCCACACCGTGGAGGAGACCGTGACGGGGATGGCCATCTCCTCCACGGTCCCGAGCCTCAAGGCCACCCTCCGGGCCATGGCCAAGCGGTGGTTCGAGGTGGCGACGATGGTGCTCGAGCCGGGCGTGCGCTCGGGCATCCCGATACTGGCCGACAACCCGAGGGAGGTGGGTGCCGACCGCATCGCCAACGCTCTGTCCGTGCACCACCTGTACGGGGGGCCGGCCATCGTCGTCGACTTCGGCACCTCCACCAACTTCGACGTTGTCTCGTCCAAGGGGGAGTACCTGGGCGGGGCCATCGCTCCCGGCATCGAGATCAGCATGGACGCCCTGCTGGCGCGCGCCGCGGCCCTCCAGGACGTCGAGCTGGTGGAGCCCCGCAGCGCCATCGGCAAGACGACGGTGGAGTGCATGCAGTCGGGTGTGCTCTACGGCTTCGCGGGCCAGGTCGACGGACTGTGCCGGCGCATCCAGGCCGAGCTCGCCCATACCGAGGTCAGGGAGTGCACCGTCGTTGCCACCGGGGGGCTGAGCAGCCTCATCGCTCCGCTCTCGGAGACCATCCAGCACCACGAACCCTGGCTCACGTTGCACGGGCTCCGCCTCATCTTCGAGCGCAACAGCGTGCAGAAGTAGCGTCGCCGGGTGCCCGAGGCGCCGTACCGGTTCGAGCGAACGCATGAGGCGGCGGGGATCCATCAGTCCCACGGTCATCTCGAGGTGGGGGCCGAGACCGGCGTCACCGTGTCGGTGGCGGGGCGGGTGATGCTGGTGCGGGTCCAGGGCAAGCTGGCCTTTGCCCGGCTTCAGGACTCGAGCGGTGCCGTACAGCTCTTCTGCCTGGCGGCTGTCACCGAGGAGTACGAGCGGTTCTGCCGGCTCTCGCTCGGTGACTGGATCGGCGCCACCGGTGAGGTGGTGAAGACCAAGCGGGGCGAGCTGAGCGTCAAGGTCACGACCTGGACGCTCCTGGCCGAGGCCCGCCGCGGCTTCGGCGACAAGTGGCACGGCATCAGCGACGTGGACACCCGCTACCGCCAGCGTTACGTGGACCTCTGGGTCAACGAGGGCTCGCGGCGGACGTTCCAGCTCCGCAGCCGCCTCGTCAGCCTCATGCGGAGGTGGCTGGAGGACCGTGGCTTCGTGGAGGTAGAGACACCCGTCTTCCAGCTCGTCCCGGGTGGGGCGTTGGCCAGGCCCTTCGTCACCCACCACAATGCCTTGGACCTCGACCTGTACCTGCGCATCGCCACCGAGCTGCATCTGAAGCGCCTGGTGGTGGGGGGTTTCGAGAAGGTGTTCGAGATCGGTCGGACCTTTCGCAACGAGGGGCTGTCATCCCGTCACAATCCCGAGTTCACCATGCTCGAGGCGTACCAGGCCTACGCCGACTACGGCGACATGATGAGCCTCACCGAGGCGCTGGTGGCGCACCTGGCCACCGAGCTGTGCGGCACGACCCGGATCTCGTACGGGGGTCGGGCCCTCGACCTCACCCCGCCGTGGCCGCGGGCCACCCTCACCGAGCTGGTGGAGGAGCACGCCGGCGCCCACGTGGACGTCGACGTGCCCCTCGAGGAGCTCCGCCGCATCGCCCGGGGCCTGGCTGTCCACGTCGAGGATGGCTGGGGGCCGGGCAAGCTGGTCCTCGAGATCTACGAGAAGACCACAGAAGCCGAGCTCTGGGGGCCGGTCCTCGTCTGCGACTACCCGCAGGAGGTCTCACCCCTGGCCCGTCCCCACCGCTCGAGGCCGGGCCTGGTGGAGCGCTTCGAGGCCCTGGTGGCGGGCCGGGAGCTGGCCAACGCCTTCAGCGAGCTCATCGACCCCGACGATCAGCGGGCGCGCTTCGAGGACCAGGCGCGGGCCAAGGCCCGAGGTGACGATGAGGCCATGGCGGTCGACGAGGACTACCTGCGTGCCCTCGAGTACGGCCTACCGCCGACCGGTGGGCTCGGCGTGGGCGTAGACCGCCTGGTCATGTTGCTGGCCGACGTCCATCACATCCGCGACGTCCTGCTGTTCCCGACGCTCAGGCCAGAGGCCTGACGGTTTTCGCACTCGAAAGCAAAGCTTCTCGGCGAGCTCGATCGTGCTCCGGGCGGCCGGCGGAGCCGGAC
>JALZJC010000041.1 GCA_030859945.1 Actinomycetota bacterium
CGACGACGGGGGTCGTGATCCGGAAGCGGAGCAGGACGCCCGCCGGCGTCAGCGGGGGGTGGCCATGAAGCCTCGCCCGCCGGTTGAGGAAGCGTGCTCTCATTCCCAAACGACCCTTGGACGATCGAGCGGGCAGGTCGGATGGCGTGTCCACGACGCTAGCGCCGGGGCCTGATGTCGTGCGAGAGGCCTCCGGCTAGACAGGTGGCCCGCCGCCCGGCCATCGGCCACGGGCTTCGACCATTCGGCCGGGCTGAGCATCTCGCCGCTGGGCGTGATCTGGCTGTGTCCCGATGGCAATAGCGACCGGCTTCCGGGTGGAAGAGAAACCCGGCTCCGCTCCGGCAGGAAGCCCTGGCCGCCAAGACTCCCGCGCAGAGACCCATGTCATCCAGCCGGCTTGGAGGAGCCAGCCGGAGCAGTCACACGTGAGCCCGGAAGGTTGCCATTGCGTAGTGTCGACAGTGATCGAGGTAGCTCCTTTCATGGCTGACGAGGAGCTCCACGACGCCGGACCACAACCACGATGGCGCATCCAGGGTCTTGGATCGGTGGAGGCCGAGTTCGTCCCGCCAAGCGGCGCGGGTCGGCGGAGTCCATCTGTCGGGCATGAGCGAAGCCGACGACGGTGGCGAGAAACTTCGCCGCCTTCATCGCCTGCTTGGTGGAGAGGTGATCGATCTCGACCTTGAGATCCTGCGGCAGTAGTTCTCGAATGAACACCGGCCGGTCCCCGAGACGTGTGGCGCGCACGCGCTCCCCGAGAAACGGTGAGGGTATCGTCCGCCTTCGACGACGCGCTGTGCGTCGTCCTCGGGCTGGTGCTCGGCGGGGTGAGCAGGGGCGGCAGAATCGACAGCCCCCTTGATGTCCATCAAACAGAGGTCTGTGTCTTGCGACCGCCTGTCGGTAACGCTCAACAGGACGGCGTAGCGCAGGCGACCGAGCGAGCCGCAGCCCCTCATCCAATACGCCGAATCGATGACCTCCACTTTGGCGTCGTCATCTCGCGACCGGACCATCGTGGCGAGCCGCTCGATGGTGTCGTCGTGGAAGAGCCTTTCGATCGCCCGCTCCTCGTCTCCCGATACGGGCCAGAATCGCTTTCCCAGCGGGATGGTGGGCCGCGTGTCGCTGATGCGATCCTTGGCCAGATGCTTCCACGTCCGCTTCAGCGCGCGCTTCAGGACGATCTGGACAGACTTCGGTTGATGGTCATTGTCGTCTGCCTCGTCGAAACCTTGGACGAAGGCCGACTCGTAGCCGTCCATGAGCGCCTCGAGCATGCGGGCTGTGGTGACGCCGGGAAGACTCGATCCCCGCGCCGCCGAGGTTCGAATCCTCCCCGGCCCACGCAGCCCAAGCGCGGGGCGGTACCGCCACCGTCAGCCGTAGGACCGTGCTTGGAGGGCACAAGAAGGTTCCACCAAGGGCGTGCAGCTGGCGCAAGGGGAGACCCCGGCTGGTCAGGTGACGTCGCGCCGGACGACGACGCGGGCGCCGATGAGGACGAGGACGAGCGCGTAGGCGGCGAACAGCAGGCCGCCGCCCCATGCCGGGAGCAGGTCGCCACCCGGGTTCGGGACGCTTCCGAGGGCTTGGGCGGCGCCGCCCGGCAGCCACTTGCCCACCTCGGGCAGGAGGCCCACGAAGACACCCTCCACGATCTGGCCCCACGCCAAGGCCACGATCACAGCCGCCACCTGGTTGCGCAGCAGAGCGCCCACGGCGACTCCTAGCACGGCGTACAACGGACTGACCATCAGGAGCCCGGCCACCACCGGGGCTATGTCGTCGGCGGCGGAGACGTCGACGCCCTTCAAGGCCAGCCACGGCAGCGCCAGGGAGAGGCCGGCCGTGACGGCGAAGACGGCAAACGCCAACCCGGCGAGGGCGTGGGTAACCAGCTTGGCGGCGACGACCCGGGCGCGATCCGGCGTGGCGAGGAACGTCTGGGTGATCGTGTTGTGGCGGTACTCACCGGCCATCCCGAGAATCCCGAGCAGCAGGACGAAGATCGACAGTGACCAGCCCGGGGCGCCGACCACGCTGCGGATGCCCTCCCTGGTCTCGAGCGAGAAGGTCTGGTCCATGCCCGCAGTGAGGATGGAAACGGCCGTGATCGCGGTGGTGAAGGCCACCGTGGCGATCAGCAGGCCGGAGACGGCGCGGGTGGTGCGCAACTTCAGCAGCTCGGCGCCGATGAGTTGGATCACGGCGCGCCCCCCTCGTGCATGCCGGTGAGCTCGAGGAAGATCCCCTCGAGGTCGCCGCGCTCCGAGCCCATCTCGTGGATGACGATGCGCCCTTCGGCCGCCACCCTCCCGACGGCGTCGGGCGTCGTGTCGTGGGCCACCACCAGGTCCGGGGACACCAGCTTGGACCCGATGCCAGCGCCGGCCAGCAGGTGGTGCAGAGCCTCCGACTGCGGGCTACGGACGCGGACGTCCCCCGTGGCGCGATCGGTCAGGGCGGCCAGCGGGGAATGGCTGACGAGGCGCCCTCGGGCGATGATGACCACTTGGTCGACGGTCTGAGCCACCTCGGCGAGGACGTGGCTCGACACCAGCACGGTGCCGCCCTCGTCGGCGAATGCCCGGAGGAAGCGCCTCAGCCAGTGGATGCCCTCCGGGTCCAGGCCGTTGGCGGGCTCGTCGAGGATGAGGACACGGGGATCGCCGAGCAGCGCAGCAGCCAGGCTCAGGCGCTGACGCATCCCGAGGGAGAAGCCTTTCACCCGGCGGTCGGCCGTGTCGGTGAGACCGACCTGGGCCAGCACCTCGTCGACGCGTTGAGGGGGCAGTGCTGTCGCGGCAGCGAGAACCCGCAGGTGGTCGGCCGCCCGCCGGCCGGGATGGAAGCTGGAACCCTCCAGCACGGCTCCAACTCGGCGGATGGGCTCGTCGAGCGAGCGGTACGGACAGCCGGCGACGGTGGCCGAGCCCGAGGTGGCGCTGATCAGGCCGAGCAGTACGCGCAGCGTGGTGGTCTTACCGGCGCCGTTCGGACCGAGGAACCCTGTCACTGTGCCCTCGTCCACCTCGAAACTCAGGTCGTCGACGGCAAGCACGTCGCCGAAGCGCTTGGTGAGGCGCTGCACCGCTAGGACCGGCACGGTGCATCCTCCGAGCGTGGGACGAACCAGGGCTCGGGCATCAGCCTGCGCACTGAGCATCGAAGCGAGCGAGGAGGTCCCGGAGGGCGGCCAGCTCGGCGGCCAGCGCACGCCTCCCCTTCGGTGTGGCCTGTACCCAGGTGCGGGGCTTCTTGCCCTCGAACGTCTTGCGGATCCGGACGTGTCCGGCCTCCTCCAGCACCGCGAGGTGGCGGGAGAGGTTCCCGTCGGTGAGCGCAAGGGTGCTCCGCAGGTAGACGAACTCGGCACGGTCCGCCTCGGCAAGGATGGCGAGGATCCCGAGGCGGACCCGCTGGTGGATGGTGTCGTCGAGGCGCTGGGACGGATGCTCGCCGGATTCGATCATCCGGGCCGCTGCTCCTCCTGGCGAAGCATGGCCCCGGTGGTGAGCACGGCGGCGCCGGTGACGGCGGCAGCCCCGAAGCAAGCTGCGCCCGGAGCGGCGTTGAGGAAGCCAAGGGGGACCACCACCATGACGAGGGCCAGACCGACCAGCCACCAGCTCCGCTCCAGACCGGCGAACACCAGGTAGCCGGCGGCGACGGCAAAGCTCGACACCACGCCCTGGAGGTGCCCGGAGGTGACGGCCGGGAGAACGGAAGCGCCCACCAGCATGGCGGCAGCCGTCCCCAGATAGGGCCAGGCGGACCGGTAGAGGCCCAGCTGCAACTCTCGCCGGCGGTAGTGCAGCGCGGTTGCCATGCCGCCGGCGGGGCCGGCCACGGCCCAGAACACGGCGCTGCCCACGCCGTCACGGATCTGGCAGAAGGGCGCGCTGGCCATGCTGAGGGCCCCGAACAGCACGAGCGGGAACCAGAAGCTCCGCAGCTCCCGCCGGGCCCTCCGCTGCAGTGCCTCGATCTCGCGCAGGGTGCTCATTACCTCGTGGTTCCCGCCGTGATGCAGTGGTCTGGCGTCCATAGGAGGTACTTTGCAACACAGAGTACTTTGGGTCAAGTGAACAATGCGCAAACTAGAGCAGGCGCTGCATCACCACCACGTCGAGCCAGCGCCCAAACTTGCGCCCGACCTCCTTCTCCACGCCCACCATCTGGAAGCCGCAGGCCCGGTGGACCTGGATGGACGCTTCGTGGCCGCCCACCACGCGGGCCATGACGGTGTGGAACCCGTGGGAGGTGGCCAGCCGCACCAGCTCAGCGAGGATCGCCACGCCCACACCCCGGCGGCGAGCGTCGTGGTGGACGTACACCGAGTCCTCCACCGTGGTGGAGTAGGCCGGTCGCTCCCGGTACGCCGACAGTGAACCGAAACCGAGGATCACATCCTCGTTCACGGCTACCACTGCGGGGTGAGCGCCGGCATGCGCGGCCAACCACGCCCGCTGGTCGGCGAGGGTGCGTGGAACCATGTCGAAGGTCACCGTCGAGCCCGTCACCTCACGGTTGTAGATGGCTCGAATGGCCTCGGCGTCGCCCGGGTTGGCGAGCCGGACGGCCGGGGGGGTGGGTGTGGCCATGACGGCTATCATGGCCGGTCGCCACCCGGGCCCTCCTGGCTCGGCGCCCTCTTAGCTCAGTCGGCAGAGCACAGCCATGGTAAGGCTGGTGTCGTGGGTTCGATTCCCACAGAGGGCTCTCGGCACCAGGCCGAGGCAGAAGTCAAAAACACGGCGGCGTAGCTCAGCTGGTTAGAGCACACGGCTCATAATCGTGGGGTCGTCGGTTCGAGTCCGACCGCCGCTACCGGAACATCGCGCTACTGACATCAACGGGGCCGGTCCCACCCGGCCGGCAAGGAGCTCCCATGGCGAAGAGCGAGAAGCGGGTCAAGGTCACGCTGGCCTGCGAGGTCTGCAAGCGCCGCAACTACATCACCATGAAGAACAAGCAGAACGACCGTGAGCGGATCGAGATGCAGAAGTACTGCCGTTGGGACCGTAAGCACACCGTCCACAAGGAGACGCGGTAGCCCGGCCCACCGCCGGCCCGCCCCCCGGCGGGCGCCCGCGTACCCTCGGTAACTTTCTCGACATCAAGGAGGTCGAACATCAAGATGGCGCTGGAGCTCGCCGAACAGGTCACCGCCGCCAAGGCGGGCGACCGAAAGGCCTTCGAGGAGTTGGTGCGGGCTACGTGCGCTGACACCTACACGTTGGCCTACCGACTGACCGGCAACGAGGAGGACGCGCAGGACGTGATGCAGGAGGCCTACTTTCGGGCCTGGAAGGGACTGAAGCGCTATCGCGGCGACGCCGCCTTCACCACCTGGATGTACCGCATCACCGCCAACTGTGCCTCCAGCCACCTTTCCCGACGGTCCCGGGACCGCCACGACAGTCTCAGCGAGGATCACGTCCTCGCCGACGACCGAGTCGAGGCCGATCCCGAGGCCCGTCTCGGTATGGGCGAGGAGCGGGACCGGTTGAACGTCGCCCTCCAGAGCCTGTCCCCGGAGATGAGGGCGGTGGTGGTCCTGCGGGACGTGTACGACCTGCCCCACGAGGCCATCGCTGCCGAGCTCGGCATCAGCGAGGGCGCGGCCAAGGTGCGCCTGCACCGGGCCAGGCGCAAGCTCCGCGAGCGGCTGTTCCCGCTTCGGGACGACGAGAACGAGAGGGACGCCCATGCGGTGTGACGAGATAGCCGAGATCCTGCCCGAGGTCGTGGAAGGGACCGGGGGCGCCAGCTCCAAGGTGTCCGCCCACGTGGAGTCCTGCTTGCGTTGTCAGGCCGAGCTGGTGCAGTACCGCAAGCTGCTCCGGGCCCTGCGTCACCTCCGCACCGAGGTTCTCGAGCCGGCCCCCGGCACCGTGCCCGGCATCCTGGCCTACCTCGAGGCCGCGGGGGAGCGAGGCGCCATGCGCTCGTTGCTCGCCGGGCATCGGGCTGCCTATCTGGGTGGCATCGCCGTGGCCACGGCGGCGGCAGGGGCGGCCGGCGCCATCGTGGTGGCCAACCGGGGGCGCAAGAAGATGCGCCTGGCCGGATAGGTCTCTCCGTCGCGGGGTAGGCCTGTCGGGGTGGCCTCGCCAGCTCTGCTTGGGAAGGGTTATCCTTCTTCCCGGAGGGCAGTAGCTCAACTGGCAGAGCACCGGTCTCCAAAACCGGCGGTTGGGGGTTCGAGTCCCTCCTGCCCTGCTCTGACCCAGCCCAATGGCCCGAGGTGGCAATGAACCGACAGACGAAGCGCTTGATGCAGCGCCAGGGACAGCTCGGGGAGGACGGCTCACCCGCGGCTGCACGGCGCCAGGCCACCCGGCCCGCCCCCAAGCCGGCTTCGGAGCGCACCTCCCCCGCCACCTTCCTGCGCGAAGTCCGCGGTGAGTTGCGCAAGGTGGCCTGGCCCAGCCGCGGCGAGGTCGTCAACTATTCCACGGTCGTCCTGTTCACCCTCGTGGTGCTCATCGGCCTCATCTTCGTGCTCGACTACGCCTTCGCCAAGAGCGTCCTGTTCCTGTTCGAGTCATGACCGAAGCCGCCGTTCCCGAGCCCGATCAACCAGATCAAGAGGGCGTCCAGGACCCCCTCGTCGAGGTGCCGGGCGATACCGCCATTCCCGCCGAGGCCCTCCTCGACGCCGAGGCGGCGATCGAGGCCGACAGTCCCTACGACCGGCCCGGTCGCTGGTTCGTCGTGCACACCTACGCCGGCTACGAGAACAAGGTGAAGTCCAACCTTCAGAGCCGCATCTCCTCCATGAACATGGAGGAGCGGATCTACGAGGTAGTGATCCCGCTGGAGGACGTCATCGAGTTCAAGAACGGGAAGAAGGTGGTGGTCCAGAAGAAGGTCTTTCCCGGCTACCTCCTGGTTCGTTGCGAGCTGGACGAGGACTCCTGGTACGTGGTCCGCAACACGCCGGGCGTCACCGGTTTCGTGGGTCACGGAGCCAAGCCCGTCCCCCTCTCGCGCAAGGACGTGGAGACGTTCCTCGGGGTCAAGGAGCAGGGGGTCGAGGTGGCCAAGAAGACCCGACCGGCCCAGGCCTTCGAGATCAGCGAGACGGTGCGGGTGAAGGAAGGCCCCTTCGCCGACTTCACGGGCCAGATAGCCGAGGTCAACGAGGACCAACTGAAGCTCAAGGTCCTGGTGAACATCTTCGGCCGTGAGACCCCGGTGGAGCTCGAGTTCAGCCAGGTGGCCAAGGTCTGATGGCCAAGAAGCGCGTCAGCGCCATCGTGAAGATCCAGCTGCCGGCGGGGGCGGCCACTCCAGCGCCGCCCGTGGGCACGGCGCTCGGGCCCCACGGCGTGCAGACCATGGAGTTCTGCAAGCAGTACAACGCCGCCACCGAGAACCAGCGGGGCACCGTCATCCCCGTCGAGATCACCATCTTCGAGGACCGCTCCTTCACCTTCGTACTGAAGACCCCGCCCACGCCGGTGCTGTTGCGCCAGGCGGCGGGCCTGGAGAAGGGGGCCGCGTCGCCGGGCAAGGAGTCAGCGGGCGCCATCTCCGACGCCCAGCTAGCCGAGATCGCCCAGGTCAAGATGCCCGACCTCAACGCCAACGACCTCGAGTCGGCCAAGCAGCAGGTGGCCGGCACGGCTCGGTCCATGGGCATCACCGTCGAGTAGCACGGTCAAAGGAGTAGGAGAAACCATGGCCGCCAGGGGAAAGCGTTACGTCGACGCCACACGTCGCTTCGGGCCCGAGCAGCTGCACAGCCCGAGCGAGGCGGTCGACCTCGTGAAGAGCCTTGCCCCTGCCCGCTTCGACGAGAGCGTGGAGCTGGTGGTACGCCTGGGCGTCGACCCTCGCCGAGCCGACCAGATCGTGCGGGGCACGGTTGGACTGCCGTCGGGGACGGGCAAGGCCGTCCGGGTCGTCGTGTTCGCTGCCGGCGAGGACGCCGAGGCGGCGCGGGCTGCCGGCGCCGACCTGGTGGGCGCCGACGACCTGGTCCAGCAGGTCCAAGGGGGCTTCCTCGACTTCGACATCGCCATCGCCACCCCCGCGCTCATGGGCCAGGTGGGCCGGTTGGGCCGCGTCCTCGGGCCTCGGGGCCTGATGCCCAACCCCAAGACGGGCACGGTCACCACCGACGTGGGGCGCGCCGTCACCGAGTTCAAGGGCGGGCGGGTCGAGTACCGCACCGATCGGTACGGCAACGTCCACGTCCCCGTGGGCAAGGTCTCCTTCGACCGGGCCGACCTGCTGCGGAACCTGCGGGCCCTCATCGACGAGCTCCAGCGGGCCAAGCCGGCTGCGTCCAAGGGCCGCTACGTCAGGTCCGTGACCCTGTCCTCCACCATGGGCCCTGGCGTGAAGGTGGACCCCAACCGGGTGCGCATCACCGACGAGGACCTCACCGCCGCCGCCTCGTAGTAGCCTGATCGTCTCGGCCCGAGCGGGCCGGCCAAGAAAATCGAATCGCTCGCCGAAGACCTCCGGTGCGTTTGCGCTCAAAGGGCCCAAGGGCCCGCCTGACGAGGCGACCTTCTCGGGTGGCCATGCCTGTCATGGCCGCTGAGCGGCGAGCGCCCGAGGAGGTGGATCGATGGACAACCCCAGACCAGAGAAGGTGGCCGTCGTGGCCGAGGTGCGCCAGCGGCTGGAGTCGTCCCGCGCCGCCATCCTCACCGAGTACCGCGGCCTGGGGGTCCAGGAGATGGCTTCCCTGCGGCGCGCTCTGTCCGAGGCGGGAGGCGAGTACAAGGTCTACAAGAACACCCTGGTGCGCTTCGCGGTCGGGGAGCTCGGCCTGAGCGAGCTCGAGGCCATGCTCGAGGGTCCCACCGCGATCGCCTTCGTGAACGAGGATGCCGTCACCGTGGCCAGGGCGCTGCGTGACTTCTCGCGGATCCACCCCGAGCTGGTGGTCAAGGGCGGGGTGCTCGGCCAGAGCGTCCTCACGGCCTCCGACGCCGGCGCCCTGGCCGAGATCCCGCCCCGACCGGTGCTGCTGGCTCGACTGGCGGGGGGGCTGGCTGCTCCGCTCACCCAGCTCGCCGGCCTTCTCGAGGCCCTGCCCCGCAGCTTCGCTTACGGCCTGAAAGCCCTGATCGACAAGAGTGGTGGTCCAAGCCCGGTCGAGCCCAGCCCAGTCGAGCCCGACCCCCAGGCGTCGGTCGAGGGCCAGCCTCCTGGCGACCACCCCGTTTCCGACGGTCAGACCCCTGACCCCCATACCCCCGACAATCACGTCCCCCACAACCAGTAGGGGCCAGAGCCCCAAGGAAGGAGCACCACCATGGCCGCCAAGGAGGAGATCCTCGACGCCATCTCCAACATGACCGTCCTCGAGCTGTCCGAGCTGCTGAAGGACTTCGAGGAGCGTTTCGGTGTCACCGCCGCCGCCCCCGTGGCCGCCGCGGCCCCGGTTGCCGCCGGCGAGGCCGCAGCCCCGGCCGAGGAGGAGAAGGACGAGTTCGACGTGGTCCTGATCGCCGCTGGCGACAAGAAGATCCAGGTCATCAAGGAGGTCCGCACCCTCACCAGCCTCGGCCTCAAGGAGGCCAAGGACCTCGTCGACGGTGCCCCCAAGCCCGTCCTGGAGAGGGCCGCCAAGGAGGATGCCGAGAAGGCGCGAG
>JALZJC010000057.1 GCA_030859945.1 Actinomycetota bacterium
TCGACCACGGCAAGTCCACCCTGGTCCAGGCCCTCACCGGGATGGACCCGGATCGCTTCAGTGAGGAGAAGGCCCGCGGCCTCACCATCGACCTCGGCTTCGCGTGGACCACGCTCCCGAGCGGGCGAGAGGTGGGGTTCGTGGACGTGCCCGGCCACGTGCGCTTCATCAAGAACATGCTGGCCGGCGTAGGGGCGGTGGACGCCTGCCTGTTCGTGGTGGCTGCCACCGAGGGTTGGAAGCCTCAGTCCGAGGAGCACCTGCGCATCCTCGAGCTCCTGGGCGCAGCTCACGGCGTGGTGGCGCTCACCAAGGTGGACCTGGTGGACGAGGAGTGGCGCCAGCTCGCACATCTGGAGCTCGCCGACCACGTGGCGGGCACTTTCCTCGCCGAGGCCGACGTCGTCGACGTGGCCGCCGTCCGAGGGTCCGGGATGGATGACCTGCGGGAGGCGCTGGACCGTCTGCTGGCGGGCACGCCCACGGCGGTCGACAGGGGGCGGCCCCGGCTGTGGGTCGATCGCTCGTTCGCGGCCAAGGGATCGGGGACGGTGGTGACCGGCACCCTCGCCGGCGGGGCCCTCGGCGTGGACGAAGAGCTGGTGCTCCTGCCGTCCGAGCGGCGGGTACGCGTCCGGGCCCTTCAGAGTCACAGATCGTCGCTGGAGCGGGCCACGCCTGGCCGGCGCCTGGCCGTCAACCTCACGGGTGTGCGTCACGACCAGGTGACCCGGGGCGACGCCCTGGTGAGGCCCGACCAGTGGGCGCCCACCCGCACGCTGGACTGCTCGCTCACCGTTCTGGCCGGGCTCGACCACGAAGTGTCGAGGCGGGGCGCCTACCAGGCCTACATCGGGTCGGGCGAGCACCCCGTGCGTCTCCGGGTGCTCGGGGCCGAGGCGCTGTCACCCGGCGCGAGCGGGCCTGCCCGCCTCCACCTCCCCGTGCCCCTACCGCTGCTGCCCGGGGACCTTCTGGTCCTGCGCGAGAGCGGTCGGGCCGAGACGGTGGGGGGTGGTGAGGTTCTCGACGTGGCGCCCGTGCGGCGGGCGTCCCGGGCCCGGCCGTCGCGGTCGGTGGATCGAGTGGTGGCCGAGCGGGGCTGGGTGGACGCCGATCTTCTCGAGCGGTTGACCGGCGAGCGGAGGGAGCCCACCGTTGGCGGGCGCTGGGTGGTGGATCCCGCGGCTCTGGCCGCGACCGAGGAGCGGGTGCGGGCGGCGGTGGAAGCGGCCGGGCCCCTAGGGCTCGACACGGCCACCCTGGACGAGCGCCAGCGAGCCGTTCTGGAGACGCTGGACGAGCTGGTGGTGCAGGGCGGCCGGGCCACGAGTGCTGCCCAGGAGGCCGATCCCCTCCTCGACCATCCCTACCTCAAGGCCCTCGAGGCCGACCCCTTCTCACCCCCCCCGCCGAATGGCGTGGACCGTGGTGAGCTCCGGGAGCTCGGGCGCCGCGGCTTGGTGGTGGAGCGGGACGGCGTGTGGTTCTCGCCTGGGGCCCTCGAAGATGCCGCCAGCGTGGTGGCCGGCCTGCTCTCCGAGTCGGCGGAAGGGGTGACTGTGGCCCAGGTACGCGATGCCCTCGGCACCACCCGCAGGTACATCCTTCCGATCCTGGCTCACCTCGACGCCACCGGAGTGACCCGCCGCCGCGGGGACCTCAGGATCGGCGGGCCCAGGCTTCCCCCTTCGCCCTCGGAGCAGAGCTCCTCGGGCGAGCCATAGCCGCGCCGCCTTCCGCTCTCCTTACTTCTCTCGGGCAGCTGGAGGGGCCGCCCCTGGCGGCGTGAGTAACCGCCCGCGATAGCAAGGCGCGACTCGGCGGCCGACAGGAAGGGAGAGTGCGGAGACCGATCCGGCTTGCCGGTCGGGCGGAGCACCATCAACCTCGTCGGGGAAGCTCCGCTTCCGAGTGCGAAATCGAGGCGATTAGCGAAGCAGTGGCTTACGCTCGACCTCGTTGAGACCGCCCCAGATGCCATGCGGCTCCCGGATGCGCACGGCGTAGTCGAGGCACTCCTGCCGCACGGAACAGGACGCGCAGATGGCCTTGGCCCGGGTCTCGCGAGCCTCTTTCTCTTCCTTGCGCTCGAAGTGTGACGGGGGGAAGAACGTGGCCGACTGCGGACCACGGCACGCCGCCTTGGTCTGCCAGATCTCCTCGACGTGCAAGCTCATCCCGCCCACCTCACGGGGGGCAAGCCTACCTGCCATTTCCCCCCGACACAAGAGGCAATACCCTCCGTGAACTGGACGTTCGAACGGATGCCTCAGCACGAGCTTCCGCAATATCAGTGCCTGCGAACGTCCCGCGCCCCGCCCGTCTCGGGTTCCACCTCGAGGAGGAGCCCGTCGATGCCCACCACCCTTACGGCTTCACCGGCGGCGACGGGCGTGGCTCGGTTGGTGCGGGCCCGCCACCGGGCACCTCGTACCTCGACGGTCCCTTCGGGATCCACGGAGGCCACCGCTTGGCCCAGCTCGCCCACCATCGACTCCCGTCCGATCGTGGGGGTGGAGAAACGGGCACGCACCGCGGCCGGCATGCCCGCCACCATGATCACCGCCGTGCCTGCGGCCACCCCCACCACAGCCAGTGGCGAGGGCGAGAGCCCCCGCCCGTAGAGCCCGAAGCTGGCGGCGGTCAACGAAAACGTGGCGATGACGCTCCACGCCCGCGCCGCGCCGGCCTGCACGTCGACGGCATAACCGAACATGGCCAGCACGACGAGGGCGACGGCCCACGGTCGGGTGGGAAGGACGGCGAGGCCGTAACAGGCCAGGAACAGGCATCCAACGGCTGTGACGGCCGCCACCCCGATGCCCGCGGTGTACAGCTCGAACACCACCAGGGCCAACCCGGCTACCAGTAGGAGGTAGGCGACGGAGGGGCTGGCCGCGGTGTGCATCAGGCGAGCAAAGAACCCCGGCTTGGCCAGGCGCACATCGACGGTCGGTTGACGCCGGGGCTGGGCGCCGCCCAGCACCACCTCCGAGGTCGACAGGGTGCGCTCGCCCACCTTCCTTGCGTCGAGGGCGACCACGAAGTCACCGAGAGTGGGCGCGTTCAGGTCCACCACCCCATTCCCCACCGCCTCGGCCGTCCCGAGAGGTGGCTCCGCTCCGTTCCCCACCCGGGTGCCGGGAGCCATTCCGCTCACCGCCATCGCTTGGAGGAGCTCGAAGGCAGGTCCGACCGCTCTGGCCCCATTCGGCCCCACCCAGGCCGTCACCGGGACCCGGGCGGCGCGCACCCGCTGGGCCAGGGCCGCCACCTGGTCCCCGGAGACCACAGCACCGCCGCTGTTCATCTGGACCACCACGGCCTCGGCGTCGTTCTCCTCCGCGTCACGAAGAGCGCTGTCGATGAAGTCGACCTGGATGGGATCGATCAGGCCCGCGACCTCGATGACGTCGACGTGTCTCCTCTCACCGGCAGCGGCAGGCGGCGTGGGCGGCGTGGCCATGACCGGCAACGCTCCCAGGGCGGCGATGGCGATGATTATCCTGCGCATGAGAGATGGATCCTGTCGGGTTCTGCACTCAGGCCCGGCTCCTCATCGTCGCTGGCAAGGGCGGGGTCGGCAAAACGACCGTCAGCGCCGCCTTGGCTCGGATGGCGGCGGAGGCCGGCCTCAGCGTCCTCCTGGTGGATGTGGAGGGCAAGAGTGGGCTGCCCGCAGCCTTCGGCCACCACGACCTCCTCAGCTACGAGGAGATGGTGATGGCTCCTGAGCGCTCGGGCGCGGCCGAGATCCGAGCCCGAACGCTCACCCCCGACGACGCCCTGCTCGAGTACCTCGAGGAGCACGGCATGCGCCGCATCTCTCGGCGGCTGCTGTCCTCGGGGGCTGTCGACATCGTGGCCACGGCCGTACCCGGCATCAAGGACATCCTGGTGCTGGGCAAGGTGAAACAGCTCGAGCGGGCCAGCGCCGCCGACCTCATCCTGGTGGACGCCCCCGCCGCTGGGCATGCCGTGACCTTCCTCACCAGCGCCTCCGG
>JALZJC010000085.1 GCA_030859945.1 Actinomycetota bacterium
GCGCCGTGGTCGTGGCCGCCGCCGGCAACGACAGCTCGGGAGCCCCCTTCTATCCCGCGGCCTACCCGGGCGTGGTATCGGTGACGGCCACCGACCACCAGGGTGAGTTTTCCTGGTTCTCGAACTATGGGCCCACGACCAGCCTGGCCGCGCCCGGCATGTCCATAACGTCGACCGCCCTCGGAGGTTCGTACGCCACTGGCTCGGGTACCTCCTACGCCGCCCCCCTCGTCGCCGGCGTGGCTGCCCTGGCCCAAACCTTCTACCCCCCGTCCCAGATCGCTCAACGGCTGCGGGACACGGCCAGGGACGCCGGCCCAGCCGGTTTCGACAGTTACTACGGGTACGGCTGGGTCGATCCCTCCTTCGCCGTCGGAGGCCCCCGACAGGCGGCGCTCCCTGTTCCACCCGGGGATGCGCTGGAGCCCAACGACGTGGCAGGCCAGGCCCGGCCGCTGCCCGAGGGCACGAGCGCCAGCGCCACCATCTCGCCCCAGGGTGACCAGGACTGGTTCTTCACCGATGTGGGCTCCCCCCGCTCGCTCACCGTCACGGTCCAGCCTCCTCCGTCCAGTGGCCAGGCGGCCCAGATGGACCCCGTGATCGAGGCGTACGACCCCGACCTGGGGCCGTTGGGCAGCGTCGACGCCGGCGACCGAGGCCAGCAGGAGCAGTTGACTGTGTCGGCCGCCCGCGCAGGCCGCTACTACGTGAGGGTGCGCAACTACGTGGGCTCCCGAAGCCCGGGCCCGTACACGGTGGCGATGAGCTCCTCGGGGGGCTCCTCGGTCGTCCCGAGGGACAACTACAACGGCGACGGCGCCGCTGACGTGGGGGTTCTGTACGACTACGGCTCGGGAACCAGCGGTGTGCTCACCTTCGGGGGGCCCGCTCTGAACGCCCCCTCCCGCAAGTGGCTGAGCTGTCCGGGCTGCTTCTCCTCGGACGCCAGCAAGCCGGTCGACGGCGATTTCAACGGCGACGACAGGACCGATGTGGCGGTGTTCTACAACTACGGCGGAGGGACCACAGGGCTGTGGACGTTTCTGGCCCTGGCTGACGGATCCGGCTTCGCAGCCCCCACTCTCACATGGCGCAGCTGCCCCGGCTGCACGACGTGGGAGAACATGAAGCCGGTGGCCGGAGACTTCAACGGCGACGCCAGGGACGACGTGGGCTTCTTCTACAACTACGGCGGCGGTAGCTCGGGGCTCTGGACCTTCGACGGCCCGGCCCTGAGCGCCCCCAGCCCCAAGTGGCTCAGCTGCCCCGGCTGTACGACGTGGGAGAACATGAAGCCGGTGGCCGGAGACTTCAACGGCGACGCCAGGGACGACGTGGGCTTCTTCTACAACTACGGCGCCGGCACCTCGGGGCTCTGGACCTTCGACGGCCCGGCCCTGAGCGCCCCCAGCCCCAAGTGGCTCAGCTGCCCCGGCTGCACGACGTGGGAGAACATGAAGCCGGTGGCCGGAGACTTCAACGGCGACGCCAGGGACGACGTGGGCTTCTTCTACAACTACGGTGCCGGCAACTCGGGGCTCTGGACCTTCGACGGCCCGACGCTGAACGTTCCCACCTCCAGGTGGCGTAGCTGCACGGGCTGCTGGAGCTGGGAGAACAGCAAGCTGCTCTGAGCTCGGTCCAAGTGAGACGGCGAGTAGTCTGCGCCCGGTGCTGCGCATCGGGCCCGATGTCCACCGCCAGATGGTGGGCCACTGCCTCGACCGGCTGCCCGAGGAGGCCTGCGGCCTGCTGGCCGGTCCACCCGGTGACAACAGGGCCGAGGTCTGCTACCCGGTCACGAACGTGGACCATTCGGCCCGCACCTACAGGCTGGACCCGCTGGAGCACCTGCGGGCCGACCGCGACGCCGACGAGCGCGGTCTCGAGGTCATCGGAGTGTTCCACTCCCACACCCACACCGACGCCTACCCGTCGCCCACCGATGTGGAGAAGGCGCCCGATCCCGGTTGGCACTACGTGCTGGTCTCCCTTCGTCACGGTCAGGCGGTCGTGCGTTCGTTCCGCATCGAGGAAGGCGGGATCACCGAGGAACCGGTCGTGGCCGAATGACCTGTAGAATTCCAGATCGAGTTGGTCAACTTTGGAGCCGACTTCTGAGGAGAGCCCGTGCCCGTTGACGTTCGCCTACCCACCGTCCTGCGCCAGCATGCGGGGGGCCTGGCATCGGTGCAGGCCAACGGCGACACCCTGGGCGAGGCCGTCGAGGACCTGGTCCGCCAGTTCCCCAACCTCGCGGGCCAGGTGGTGACCGACGACGGCACGCTGCACCGCTTCGTCAACGTCTACGTCAACGACGACGACGTTCGCTACCTCGACAAGCTGGATACCAAGCTCGTAGACGGGGACGTGATCTCCATCCTGCCCGCGGTCGCCGGAGGGCTGCGCTGAGCCCCATGGGCCTCTACGCCAGCATCCTCGAGCTCGTGGGCAACACGCCGCTGGTCGACGTCACCATCCTGAGCCCCAACCCCAAGGCAAGGATCCTGGCCAAGCTCGAGGGCCAGAACCCCGGAGGATCGGTCAAGGACCGCGTGGCCGTCACCATGGTGGAAGAGGCGGAGAAGGACGGCGTTCTGGGGCCGGGCCAGACCATCCTGGAGTCCACCTCGGGCAACACCGGGATCGGCCTGGCCATGGTGGCCAAGGTCAAGGGCTACCGGCTCAAGGTCGTCCTCCCCGAGAACGTCTCGGAGGAGCGCAAGCGGCTACTCGAGGTCTGGGGCGCCGAGATCATCTCCTCGCCCGGCAGCCACGGCTCGAACGGCGCCATGCGCCTGGCTCAGCGCCTGGCCGTCGAGCATCCCGACTACTGGTTCCCCTTCCAGTACGGGAACGCCGCCAACCCCAAGGCCCACTACGAGGGAACGGGCCCGGAGATCTGGCGGGACTGCCCGGAGGTCACCCATCTCGTGAGCGGCCTCGGGACCAGCGGTACGCTCATGGGCGCCGGTCGATTCCTGAAGGAGCGCAATCCGACCGTTCAGGTGTGGGCCGTCGAGCCGCCGGCGGGCGAGATGGTCGATGGCCTCAAGAACTTCGACGACGGATTTGTGCCCCCCATCTTCAGCGACAACGACGGTTACGAGCTGCTGGACCGCAAGAAGGTGGTCGGTCCCCGTGAGTCGGTGGAGTGGACGAAGAGGCTTCTCGAGGCCGGCGTCTTCGCCGGCATCTCCTCGGGTGCGGCCATGGCCGGAGCCGCCAAGTGCGCAGCCGAGATCGCCGAGGGCACCATCGTGGTGGTGGTGGCGGACGGCGGCTGGAAGTACCTGTCCACGGGCGTCTGGACGGAGGACGTGGAGACCGTCGTAGACCGGGCCCGGCGCATCATCTACTTTTGACCGCCTCCCGTCGTGGATGACCGGCCCATCGGTGTGTTCGACAGCGGCTTCGGCGGCCTTACCGTGGCCAGGGCCCTGATCGATCTGCTCCCCGGCGAGGATGTCGTGTACTTCGGCGACAGCGCCCGCTATCCCTACGGGCCCCGTGACCTCGAGGAGGTACGCAGCTTCTCCCGTCAGATCACCGCCATGTTGGTCGAGCGCCATCACGTCAAGATGGTGGTGGTGGCCTGCAACACGGCGTCGGCCGCGGCCCTCGACCTCCTCCGCTTCGAGCACGGCGTGCCCCTGGTGGGGGTGATCGAGCCCGGCGTGCGAGCGTGCGTGGCCGCCACCCGGAACCGCCGGGTGGGCGTGATCGCCACGGTGGGCACCATCGCCTCTGGCGCCTATCAGAGGGCGGTGCACCTCCAGCGATCGGGAGCGCGGCTCTTCGCCTGCGCATGCCCCGGCTTCGTCGAGTTCGTGGAGCGGGGGGAGACTGACAGCGAGCAGGTGCACGTGCTGGCGGAGCGGTTGCTGGCGCCGGTGAAGGGCGCCGGAGTGGACACCCTGCTGCTCGGCTGCACCCACTACCCGTTCCTGGCCCGCACCATCGGCGAGGTGATGGGCCGGGACGTGCTCCTCGTCTCCTCTGCCGACGAGACCGCCTTCGAGGTCAGGGCCATCCTCGAGGAGACGGGACAGGTGCGCCGCAGCGCCGGGAAGGGAGCTCACCGCTTCATGTCGTCGGGTGACGTGGGATGGTTCCGGGACATGGGCTGCCGGTTGCTGGGACCCGAGGTGGACGAGGTGGAGCCGTGGTCATGGGATTGAGCCCTTTCAGCGTCACGGTGCTCGGCTGCAGCGGGAGCTACCCCGGGCCGGACAGTGCCTGCAGTGGCTACCTCGTCAGAGGCGGTGGGGTGACGTTGTGGCTCGACGCCGGCTCGGGGACCCTGGCCAACCTCCAGCGCCACGTGGGCCTTCACGCCGTGGACGCCGTGGTGCTCTCCCATGAGCATCCCGACCACTGGAGCGACGTGGAGGGGTTCCGGGTGGCCTGCGCCCACGTCGTCGAGCGCACCGGCGTTCCCGTCTACGCCGCCGCCGGCGTGGGCGAGCGCTTGTTCCCTGACGACGAGGGGGTACTCGACTGGCACGTGGTGGCCGACGGCGACGACGTGGAGGTGGGTGGCCTCCGATTGGCCTTCTCCCGCACCGACCACCCGCCCGAGACCCTGGCCGTACGGGTCGACGCCGACGGCCGCTCCATCGCCTACTCGGCCGACACGGGGCCGGATTGGTCCTTCGAGGCGCTGGGCTCCGGCATCGACCTGGCCCTGTGCGAGGCCACCTACCTGAGCGACCGCGAGTCTGCCGGCGCCAGCCATCTGAGCGCTCGCCAGGCCGGCGTCATGGCTCGTGAGGCCGGCGTGAGGCGGCTGGTGCTCACCCACCTCTGGCCCGTGGTCGACCGGCGAGAGGCGAGGGCCGAGGGCGCCGCCGCCTACGGCCAGCCCATCGACGTGGCCGAGACCCACGCCGAGTACTTCCTGTGAGACGTGACGGGCGCCAGCCCGACGAGCTGAGGCCGGTGCACTTCGAGCGCGACTTCACCGAGCTGGCCGCAGGCTCCGTGCTGGTGACCATGGGCCGGACCCGGGTGCTGTGCACGGCGTCCGTGGACGAGCGGGTCCCCCGCTGGATGCAGGGCACGGGGAAGGGCTGGGTCACCGCCGAGTACTCCATGCTCCCTGGCTCCACGTCCGACCGGGTGGACCGCGAGGCGGTGCGGGGCAGGCAGTCGGGCCGGACCCAGGAGATCCAGCGACTCATCGGGCGCAGCCTTCGGGCCGTCACAGACCGGGCAGCCATGGGCGAGGTCCAGGTCGTGCTCGATTGCGACGTGCTCCAGGCCGACGGCGGTACCCGCACGGCGTCGGTGTGCGGGGCTTACCTGGCCCTGCACGACGCCCTCTACCGCCGGGGGCGCCGGGATGCCCTGGCCCCCCACCCGGTGACCGAGGCCTGCGCCGCCGTGTCCGTGGGGGTGGTGGACGCCGTGACCATGCTCGATCTCGAGTACTCCGAGGACGTGCGAGCCGAGGTGGACATGACGGTGGCCATGACCTCGTCGGGGCGCTTCGTCGAGGTGCAGGGGACGGCCGAGGGTCTGGCGTTCTCCAAGTCCGAGCTGGATGAGCTCTTGTCCCTGGCCGAGCACGGCATCGCCCAGATCCTCGAGATCCAGGCCGCGGTGCTGGCCGAGCCCCCCGCTCCCCGGTAGCGTCGGCGTGCGCCTGGTGCTGGCGTCGGCCAACCCGGACAAGGCGGCCGAGATCGCCGCCCTGCTGGGGGGTGTGGAGGTCCTGCCCCGCCCCGCCGGCGTGGCCGACGTGGAGGAGACGGGGGAGACCCTGGAGGACAACGCCCGGCTCAAGGCTGCTGCCCTGGTGGCGGCTACCGGCCAGGCCGCGGTGGCCGACGACACCGGCCTCGAGGTGACCTCGCTGGGCGGCGCGCCGGGCGTGGTCTCGGCCCGGTACGCGGGGCCCGGCGCCTCGTACGCCGACAACGTGGTCAAGCTCCTGGCTGCGCTCGAGGGCGTGGAGGACCGGCGGGCCCGGTTCCGGACGGTGGCCCTAGCCTTGTTCCCCGACGGCAGGGAGGTGGTGGCTGAGGGGGTGGTGGAGGGGCACATCACCACCGAGGGGCGGGGGACCGGCGGGTTCGGCTACGACCCGGTGTTCGCTCCGGAGGGAACGGGCGGGCGCACCTTCGCCCAGATGACCTTGACCGAGAAGAACGCCGTCTCGCATCGGGGCAGAGCCTTCGGGGCCCTGGCCGAGCGCCTGCTCGGGCCTTGAGGATGTCGTCTCGGTGCGGGCGAGAGGACTCGAACCTCCACCCCTTTCGGGACCAGGACCTAAACCTGGCGCGTCTACCTGCTTCCGCCACGCCCGCGTGGCTCTCACAAGATTGGCACGGGCGATACCCTCTGGGTCATGCCAGTGCCCATGCCGGTGACCACGGCCCAGATCAACGCCGCCGAGCGCGCCAACGACGTGTACCAGCGCCTCCTGAAGGAGCGGATCGTCTTCCTCGGGAGTGAGGTGGACGACCAGTCGGCCAACCTCATCTGCGCCCAACTCCTCCTCCTCGCCGCCGAGGACGCCGAGCGCGACATCGCCATGTACATCAACTCGCCGGGTGGCTCGGTGACGGCCGGCCTGGCCATCTACGACACCATGCAGTACGTGTCGTGTGATGTGGGCACGGTCTGCATGGGCCTGGCCGCATCCATGGGCCAGTTCCTGCTGTGCGCGGGGACGCCGGGCAAGCGCTACGCCCTGCCGCACTCCCGCATCCTCATGCACCAGCCCTCGGGCCAGATGCAGGGACAGGCCGCCGACATCGCCATCCAGGCCGAGCAGATCGTCTACCTCAAGCGCATGATGGCCGAGAGGATTGCCTTCCACACCGGCCAGCCCGTGGAACGCATCGAGGCCGACTCCGACCGGGACCGCTGGTACACCGCCGGGGAAGCCAGGGACTACGGGATCGTGGACCGGGTCATCGAGCGGGCGACACAGGCCGAGGCCCTGACGCCCTAGACCCCAGATCCTGGCAGGACCCCTTCAGGGGGACCATAGGATGACCGGATGAAGGCGCTTCGGTACACGCCATTCGAGCACCTGAAGTGCCCCCGCCCCGTTGACAAGCTCGACTGGATCAGCGACTTCTGTCGCGACAAGCGCGTGCTCGATCTCGGCGCCTTCGACGAGACGGCCGTGGCCCTGAAGGAGGGGACCGACTACTGGCTGCACGGACGGATCGCCGCTGCGGCCAAGGAGGTGGTGGGGGTCGACAACTCCGAGCTGTTGCCGGCGGAGGGTCTGCGAGCCTCCGACCAGAGCGTCATCGTGCGTGGAGACATTCTCGAACTTGGCCGCATCCACCTCGACTGGGATCCGGACGTCGTGGTGGCCGGCGAGCTGATCGAACACCTCCCCAACGCGCTGGAGTTCCTGCGACTTCTCAAGGCTGACGACCGCTTCGCGTCTTCGACGGTCTTGCTCACCACGCCGAACGCCTCAGCCTTCTACAACTTCGTCCTCGGGCTGGGTGGACGCGAGTCCACTCACCACGACCACGTCGCCATCCACTCGTACAAGACCTTGAACACGCTGTGCGCCAAGGTGGGGTTGAGCGAATGGGACCTCATTCCCTACCATTCCCGCTTCAGTGAGCTCGGGTTGCGCTCGTCCCGGTTGGTCCGCCTCGTGGTTACCGGTTTCGAGCGGCTCGTCAATGCGGTCGAGTATCTCTTTCCCCTGGTGGGTGGAGGCTGGATCGTAAAGGCTCGTCTCTGAGCCCGGGCCATGAAGCGGGTTCTGATAACCGGCGCAGGTGGCTCTCCGGCCGCGAACTTCGTGCGCTCACTGCGTAAAGCCCCCGAGGACTTCTACATAGTGGGCACTGATGCCAGCCAGTACTACCTCATGCGGGCAGAGACTGACGCCCGCTACCTGGTTCCCGCCGCCGACGACCCCTTTTTCGTCCCCGTCCTGAACGAGATCATCCGACGGGAGGGCGTGGAGCTTGTTCACGCCCAGAACGATGCCGAGGTCAATGCGCTCTCCGACAACCGAGCGGCGATCAGCGCCATGACCTTTCTTCCCGCCGAGGAGACGATCCGGCTGTGCCAGGACAAGTACCTCTCGTACGAGCGATGGCAGAAGGCAGGCCTCAAGGTGGCCAGGACCCTGCTGGTCGAGAGCGAGGACGACCTCGTGCGCGCTTTCGACGATTACGGCGGGAGCGTCTGGTTGCGGGCGACGACGGGAGCCGGCGGGCGGGGCTCGCTGCCCACAAGTGACTTCGACACGGCAAAGACCTGGCTCGACTTCCAGCGGGGTTGGGGTCACTTCACCGCGGCCGAGCTCCTGGAGCCGAGCAGCGTCACCTGGATGTCGCTCTGGCACGACGGCCAGCTCGTGGTCGCCCAGGGGAGGAAGCGACTGTATTGGGAGCTGGGCAAGATCGCCCCTTCGGGGATCAGCGGGGCCACCGGGGGCGGCGTCACCTTCTCCGACCCGTTCCTCGATCAGATCGCTCTGGGCGCGGTCTCCGCCATCGATCCACGACCCGAGGGCCTCTTCGGAGTCGACCTCACGTACGACAAGGATGGGACACCGAACCCCACTGAGATCAACATCGGCCGGTTCTTCACCACGCACCAGTTCTTCACCGAGCTGGGCCTGAACATGCCCTACATCTTCGTGAAGCTGGCGTACGGCGAGGGTCCTCCGGATGTGGCTCGCAAGCTCAATCCCTTACAGGACGGCATGGTCTGGATCCGAGGGATGGACTTCCTGCCCGTCTTGTCGTCGATGGCTGAGATCACGGCCCACCTCGAAGCGCTCGAGGAGCTCCGCCAAGGGCTCGACTGATGAAGATCCTCGTCACCGGAGCTTCCGGCTTCCTGGGCCGACGGCTGACCAGGGAGCTCGTCGCCGGAGGACACGAGGTCACCGCCCTCGGTCGGACACTTCCTGAACCGGTCGAACCCTTCGGGGGCGCCGAACTCGTTGTGGGTGACATCACCGATCAGGCCAGTCTCGAGCGTGTTCGCCGAGGGATGCCGGGGCCCGAGGCGATCGTCCATCTGGCCGGACTCGTCCCGCGGAGCCGGGATGAGGACCTGCCCGGCGCCATGGCCGGGGTCAACGTGGGAGGGACGGTCAACCTTCTGGAGGTCTTCGGCCCCGTCGTCACCAGGTTCGTGTACGCCAGCACGGCCGAGGTCTATGGGCTGCCACAGGTTCCGGGCCCGATCAGCGAGGGCACACCTCCCGATCCCCCCTCGTACTACGCGGCCAGCAAGCTGGCCGCCGAGGTGTTCTGCGAGGTCTACGGGAAGCGGCATTCACTGCCGGTCGCGGTGCTGCGCTTGTCCGTGCTCTACGGGCCCGGCGACAGGATCAACCGGGCCATCCCCAACTTCGTCCGGAGCGCCCTCTCGGGCAGGAACCTGCAGGTCCATGGGGGGGAGGAGCTGCGGGACTACCTGTACGTCGACGACGCCGCCGAAGCGCTCCGCCTCGCCGTGCTCGGAAAAGCTCCGGGGACCTTCAACATCGGCTCGGGGCGGGCGACGTCGATACGAGAGGTGGCCCAAGCGGTCATCGAGCGCATCGGCGGCGATCTGTCCGTCGAAGTGCTGCCCCGCACCAAGGTGGCGTCGGACATCGTCATGGACATCACCAGGGCCCAGGCAGACCTGGGTTTTCGCCCCCGCTACTTCTTTCCCGACATGCTCGACGAGCAGATGGCGTGCCCGGAGCCCGGCTGAGCATCGTCTTCGACCTGGACGGGACCCTGCTCGACGTATCGAGCAGGCATCACCTCGTCTATGACGACTTGGTCCGGAGCCTGGGCGGGAAGCCCCTGGACAAGGAGCGGTATTGGCGGCTGAAGCGGTCGATGGCGACCTGGACGGAGATCCTCGGTCTGAGCGACGTGGCTTCCCAGGCGACCCCGGGATTCCTCGAGCGCTTCAGCGAGGACATCGAGAAGGAGGACAGGTTGGCGTGGGACGTCATCGTTCCCTCGGCCGAAGAGGTGCTGGACTCGCTCTCCCAGGAGCACGACCTGTACCTGGTGAGCCTGCGGCGATCGGCTGTGGCGCTGGGTCTTCAGCTAGAGGCGCTGGGCCTGAAGCGGCGGTTCAGGGAGATCGTCAGCGCCGCTGGCAGCAGGGATGCCCACCAGCAGAAGGCCGGCTTGGTGAGGACCCTGGTCGGCGACCGTCGTGGCGTCATGGTCGGAGACACCGAGGCGGATGTGCTGGCGGCTCGAGCCCTCGGCATGAGATCGGTTGCCGTGATGTCCGGCATCAGGGACAGGGAGCGCCTCGCTCAGTTCGATCCCGACTTCCTGGTGAGCGACGTCGGGGCCCTTCCCCGGATAGTCGAGGCCATGTCGGCGGATGCCGGACCGAGTGCCTGAGGCCCTCAGCGAGACCCCTCCTGAATGTCGAGGACCAGGGCGAAGAGGATCAGCTGGAGGCCCAGGAGCAAGGGACCCACCGACAGCAGCACCGTGCCAGTGCTGGCCACGGGTGGGCCGAGCGTGTTGATGACGATGAACAGGCCGAAGAGCGCTCCCCAGGCGGACAGGGCGATGCCGGCAACCAGGAACAGCGCAATGGGGGAGAACGACCACAGTACGTACTTCCAGAAGATGCGGCGCCAGAACCCTTTGAACAGGAACCAGGTCACGGATGGGATGTCGCGGTAGAGCTTGATCTTCGAAACCTCGTCCCCGTAGAGGGCGGGGATGGGGACGTCCATCACGGTGGCCCCGATGATGTTGAGGTTGATGAGCGTGTCGTTCTCCAGCGAGTAACCCTTGGAGATCCTGTCCAGCGGGATCCGCTCCAGAGATGTGCGGTTCACCGCCAGGTAGCCGAAGAGCGGGTCCACGATTCGCCAGTAGCCAGTGGCGAACTTGACGAGGAAGGACATGAACACGTTGCCGAGGATGCGGAAGCTGGGCATGCTGCGGAAGGAGTCCATGGAATAGAAGCGGTTGCCCTTTGCCATGTCACAGGTGCCCTCGACCACCGGCGACACGAGGCTCTCCAGGTAGGCCGGGTCGCACTGGGCGTCACCGGACATGATGCAGATCACGTCGGCACCAAGAGCCAGCGCTGTCTTGTGGCCGGTGACCACCGCCCCGCCGACGCCTGTATTGCGCTCGTGGACAACGAGGTTCAGGCGGTCATCGCCCACCTGCTCGGCCGCCCGAGCGGTGCCGTCCCTGCTGCCGTCGTCGACGACGACGATGTGGTCCACGAAGATCGGCATGGTGCCGATCACCTTGGCGATCAGCAGCTCTTCGTTGTAGGCGGGCACAACGACGGCAACCCGCTTGTCCTTGTACATCTCAGCGCCGCATCGCGGTGGCTCGAGTTGTCGCGGTCACAGGCTTCGCCGGCGGCTCAGGATGACGCCTCGACCACGGCGGCCACCTCATGGGGACGCATGATGTCGTCTCTCTCCACCGAAGGGTCGGCCACTCCCTCGACCAGGTCGAGGAAGTGTTCGAGTTGTAGGGCGAGCGGCTCACCCGCGTGGCGCACGAACGGTATGTCGACGATGGTCTCGGCCCGGTAGGACGTTGCCCCAGAGATGAGCTGCTCCTGCCTCACGTGGCGGTAGATCGAGATGTCCTGGCGCAGGAGGTCCAACTCGAACAGCGCCTCCGGCGTGGTGATGTTGAAGAGCCGTACCTTCCGCTGGCTCGCCCGGCTGGCCGAGAGAGTGGCGATGTGACCGGTGTCGAAGCGGATCGTGCAGTCAGCGACCTCGCGCAGGGTGGAGCCGGGCGGCGTCCAGGTCGCGCTCACGATGTCGGAGATGGTGGAACTGCCCGCAAGCCGGATGGCGAGATCGATGTCGTGGACCAAGAGGTCGTACACCACGCTTGTCGTCACGCGGGCTGCGTGGGGAGAGTGGCGCATGGCCAAGATGTGGGTGGGAGCCTCGTGCATCAGTGACGCGGCCGTGGCGATGACCGGGTTGAAGCGTTCGACGAATCCGCAAAGCAGTGGGAGGTCTCTTGCCTCGGACTCCTTTGTCACCCGGCGAACGTCGTCGACGTCGAGGGCCACCGGCTTCTCGATCAGGAGCGGCACGCCGGCCTCCAGCAGGGTCATGGCCACCTCCACGTGGGTATCCGTGGGGCTGGAGACGATGGCGGCATCGCACCCCGTCGCCGGGTCGAGGCGCGCAGACGCTTTGGAGCCGGTGGCCAGCGCCACCTCCTTGGCCCGGCGCAGGTCGGTGTCGATGACCACCGACAGCTCCGCCCGCCGCGACTCGGTGATCACGCGTGCGTGGTTGACCCCCATGACTCCTGCGCCGATCACCGCCAGCTTCAAGCTCATGTGATCAGGCGGGAACGGCTGCGACGTAGATCTCGGCGCAGCGATCAGGGAAGCGCTGTCCGACTCTGTGGAGGGCGTGAATGAGAGACCAGTCCCAGTCGAGCATCTGCTGGTTGGAGAGGAGCTTGAGAAAGACACCCTGCCAATGCAGAGAGGAGAACCCACTCTCACGGAGATCGGCGAGCAGGGTGTCGAGGACGTAGACGCGCCGGTGACCGACCCGAAGATCGGACTCCGAGAGGCTCGTCCGCTGCGGGAGCATGTTCATCTCCACGCCCACCAGCCGGTGGAGAGAGTCGGCGTTCGGCACGATGATGTGCAGCCGGCCGTCTTCGGCCAGCCACTCCCGCGCCCGGCGGGTCACGGCGACGGGGTCCTCGACGTGCTCCAAGGCGCACACGAGCAGGATGTCGGAGTAGCGTTCGCTCGGCTCGAAGCTCTCCCACAGCGACGTGAAGTAGGTGGCGCCGGGGACCCGCTGGCGAGCTGCCTCGACGTTGCGGCTGGACCCTTCGACCACGTGGTAGTCCTTGCTCAGCGGGGCCATGAGTGAGGTGAGCTCGCCTGTCGCGCAGCCCATTTCGAGGACCCGACGACCGATCATCCACGGCTTGATGACCTCGACCTGGAGCCGCTTGGCGTAGTAGTCGAACTCCTCGTTGGGATCGGAAGGGTCATAGACCTGGGCGACAGATTCCAGGCGGACGACCTCCGGGTCAAGGGGCATGCGCGTGTCTCCGGCAGGTTGGCGGGCGCGTCGCTGACTCGACGGCAATCGGACCGGCCGAGCTTATCGGACCGGTCTCAGCACTGGCTCGTGGGAGCTGGCGCCTCAGGGTCGCGTGCCGTGCCCCGGAACCTCCCAGACGCCGGGCAGCGCGACCAGACCGTAGGACTCGCGCGGGTGCCCCGGCTCCACGTTGAAACGGAACAACTGGTGCCGGAAGTCATAGGGGTGGAGGCAGGAGTAGTCGTGGAGGGCGACGCTCATCTCGTAGGTGCCCGGTGCCAGGAGCAGGCGTTCCATGTGGAAATCGACATGGCCCGTACCCTCGAGGCGGTCGGGCACGCACTCGGCGTCACGGGTGTTGGGGGCGGCGATGTGCACTCCGTCGGGTGTGTGGAACGACAGTCCGAAGACCGGTCGGCTGATGGGCTCCGAGAGGTCGTAGTGGAACCGCACGAGCAAGGGATCGCCCGTGCGCATGCGGGTAACCGGCATTCCCTTGTCGTCGAGTAGCTCGACGTGCTCGATGCGGCCTTCGCCCGAGCCCCACCGGCTGCCGCCCTCCACGGAGTCCTGCTGGCCACCTTCGAGGTGGCCGACGTACTCGTCGGCCACCTTGCGAGCGGAGTCGACCAACTTCACCTGGCCCCGGTCCAGCCACGCCACCTGGTCGCACAGCCGCTGGACGGCGGCAAGGTCGTGGGTGACGAGGATGATGGTCCTGCCGTCAGCCTTGAGGTCGAGGAACTTCTCCTGGCACTTTCGCTGGAAGGCTTCGTCGCCCACGGCGAGCACCTCATCGACGAGGAGGACGTCCGGGTCGACGTTGATGGCCACCGAGAAGCCGAGGCGCACGTACATACCAGACGAGTAGTTCTTCACCGGTTGATCGATGAACTGGGCGAGCCCTGCGAAGTCGATGATCTCGTCGAGCTTCCGGCTCAGGTCCTTGCGGCTCATTCCGAGCACCGACCCGTTGAGGAAGACGTTCTCCCGTCCCGACAGCTCCGGGTGGAAGCCGGCGCCCAGCTCGAGGAGTGCCGAGGCACGGCCCCGGACCGTCACGGAGCCGCTGTCGGGCCGAAGGATCCTGGTGATGCACTTGAGCAGCGTGCTCTTACCGCAGCCGTTCTCGCCGACCAGCCCGAACGCGGTACCCGCGGCCACCTCGAGCGTCACGTCGCGCAAGGCCCAGAACTCCTCGACACCGCTCAACCTGCGCCGGCGGAGGACGGTGGCCTTGAGCGACCAGTTGCGCTCGTGGTGCAGGCGGTAACGCTTGGAGACGCTGTCGATGCTGACCGCGGGCTGGATCACAGCTCTTCGGCTAGCCTGCCCTCGAGCCTCTTGAAGAGGTAGAGGCCGGCGAGGAAGGTGCCCGCGGACACCAGGAGAAGGGATCCCATCCTGGCGGCCGAGGGTACCTGTAGGTCGTAGAGGCAGTCACGGATCGCTTCTACGAAGCTCACCATGGGATTGAGGTTGTAGATGGTGCGTGCCGGCAGATCGACCCCCAGGAGCTCTACTCGCTCCTTCACCAGGGAGACGGGATAGAGGATGGGTGACAGGTAGAACCAGAGCTGGAAGGCGATGCCGACCAGATGACGCACGTCGCGGAAGTACACGTTCACCACGCTGAAGGCGAGGCCCATGCCCGTGACGAAGGCGGCCAGGGCGACGAGGATCAAGAGGGTGATCGGAACGTAGGCCAGTACAAGGTTTCCTGACACCATGAAGGCGACGCACAGGAGCAGCATCTCGATCAGCAAGGAGACGAACCACGCGGTGACCTGCGAGGCGACGAGCAGCTCGCGCGGGAAGTAGGTCTTCTTTATCAAGTTGGCATTGATCAACAAGGTGTCGATGGAACCGTTGGTGGCGTTGACCACGAAGTTCCATGCCAGGAGACCGGAGAGCAGGAACAAGGGAAAGCTCTTGAGGCCATTGCTGGCCCCGGCGGGGGGCTGGACCCTCAGGAAGACCTGAAAGATGAGCGTGTAGATGAGCATCAGGGCCACCGGGTTCAGCAGTGACCAGGCCCAGCCCAGGACGGATCGCTTGTACTTGGTGCGCAGCTCGCGGAGCGTGAGGTTGATCAGGAGCTCTCTCGAGGCCGCGTACTCACTGAGGGTCGTCAGCATGGCTCGCGGCTCATTCTTGCATCCGACGCGCGAGGCGTTGCGACCACCGGGGGGTTGCTCGTCGGTCCGGAGAACGGGGACCCCGCAGCCGGAAGTGTGGCCGGCGTGACCTTCGTCAGGGTCAGCGTCGTGATACTCGCTTACAAGGCAGAGCCGTGGCTCGAGCGATCCGTTCGGGCTGCGCTCGACTCAGACGGAGTGGACGTGGAGGTGGTCCTCGTCGACAACGGCTGCACCGACGACGGGGTGGAGCGACTTGCCGGCGTCCCGGGGGTGACGTTCCTACGGCCGGAGGCGAACCTGGGGTTCGCGGGTGGATGCAACCTGGGTGCACGTCACGCCACCGGCGAGGTGCTGGCACTGGTCAACTCGGACGCGGTGGTGGAGCCCGGCGCCCTCGCGGCCCTGGCCGCGGTCGCCCTGGAGCCGGACGTCGGAATAGCGACTGGCAGCATTCGCCTGGGCGACGACACCGACCGCCTGAACTCCGGCGGCAACGACATCCACTTCCTCGGCTTCTCGTGGTCGGGACATTTCGGGGAGCTGGCGTCGACCATGAGCGAGAGGCTCGACGTCCTAGGGGCCAGCGGGGCGGGAATGGCCATGCGGCGGAGCCTCTGGGAGCAGCTCGACGGGTTCGACGACGAGTACTTTGCCTACCACGAGGACGCAGAGCTGAGCCTGCGATGCTGGCAGCTGGGGCTGCGAGTGGTCTACGTGCCCGAGGCTGTGATCGTCCACCGCTACCAGTTCACCCGCAACCCCGGGAAGCACTACCTGATCGAGCGCAACCGGTTGATCCTGGTGCTCACCTTGTACCAGCGCCGCACGCTGCTGGCGCTGGCGCCGGCGTTCATCCTCACCGAGTTGGCGATGTTGGCGCTGGCGGTCCTCGAGCGGTGGTGGCCCCAGAAGCTGGCGAGCTGGAAGTGGCTTCTCACCAACCGTCGTCACGTGCTCGGCCGGCGGAGGAGGCTTCAGGGGCAGCGCCTGGTAACCGACCGCCAGCTGGCGTCGCGCTTCGCCGCTCACCTGGCGCCAGGAAACTACTCCTTGCCTGCAGCCCTGCGTCCTCTCAACTGGCTGTTGGCAACATACTGGAGGCTGGTCTCGCCATGGATCTAGCCTGAGGCGTCGGTGCGCACGCTCATCGTCATTCCTGCCTACAACGAACAAGAGGCGTTGCCGGGCGTGTTGAAGGAGCTGGCCAGTCGCGTCCCTGAGCACGACGTGCTCGTCGTCAACGACGGCTCGGTGGACCGCACCCCCGAGGTGGCCCGTTCAGCCGGCGTCGTGGTGGCCGATCTGCCCTTCAACCTCGGCATCGGCGGGGCGCTGCGTACCGGGTTCCGCTGCGCAGTCGAGGGCGGCTACGACCGAGTGGTGCAGTTCGACGCCGACGGCCAGCACGACCCCGACGAGATAGACATCCTGCTGCGAGCACTGGATCAGGGGGCCGATCTCGTGGTCGGGAGCCGCTTCGCCTCTGACGAGAGCTCGTACGAGGTGGGCCGAATCAGGTCAGGCGCCATGCGCTCCTTGCGCCTCACCGTGAAGCTGCTCTCGGGCCAGCCCTTCTCCGATCCCTCCTCCGGCTTCCGCTCCTTCTCGCGACCGATGCTCGACTTCTTCGCCCGCACCTACCCGATGGAGTACATGGACTCGGTGGAGGCCCTGCTGTTGGCCTGCTATGCCGGGTTCACCGTGGTGGAGACCCCGGTGAGCATGCGCCGGCGCAGCGGCGGTGCGGCGTCGAACCGCAACATCAAGCTGCTGTACCACTACCTTCGACTCATGATCGTCATCTTGAGCACCGCACCCGTGCGCGCCCGCCGCAGCCGGGCCCACGGGAGCCGGCCAGAGGGGGAGTAGACCTATCAGCGGCCGCGCCCATCTATTCGTCTTCATTGCGACCATGCTCAGCCTGGCCTTCATGTTGCGTCTGGTCAGGAGGCGGCAGCTGCATGCCAAGTACTCGATCCTCTGGCTGTCCGTGGGCATCGTGCTCGTGCTCCTCGCTGCCTCTCCCAGCTTGCTGGACCGCGTGTCGATAATGCTAGGGATCAGCTATGGCCCCACAACGTTCTTCCTGGGGGCCTTCCTCCTCTTGTTCCTGCTCGTCATCCACTTCTCCTGGGAGTTGTCCCGGCTCGAGGATCGGAGCCGGACGTTGGCCGAGGAGGTCGCCATCCTCCGGGCCCGGTCCGAGAAGCCGAGAATTCCCGGTGAGGAGGAAGGCAGCAGTGGCGACCCTCCGGAGGCCGATCCCGTGGCCGGGGCAAGTCGAAAAGCTCGCTCCAGTTGACTTCCGGGCGAGTGCAGCACGGTTCGGACAACTCCGTTGTCACCGTCGTGGTGCCGTGCTTCAACTATGGCCACTTCCTCCCCGAAGCGCTGCACTCGCTGGCCGTCCAGAGCGGTGGACCGCCCCGCGTCGTCGTCGTGGACGACGGGTCGACCGACCCTCACACGCATCAGGTCCTCGACGATCTCGAAGGCGATGGCGGTGAGGTCGAGGTGCTCAGGCAGTCGAACCAGGGGGTGTCCAGGGCCTGCAACGCCGGCCTGGACAAGGCCCAGACCGAGTACGCGCTCATGCTGAGCGCTGACGATCGCCTGTTCCCCGGGGCTCTCGGGCTCCTTCGGGGCATGCTGGAGGCCGACCCTGCGCTCGGCTACGCCTACGGCCAAGCCTGGTTCTTCGGCACCCAGTCCGGGGTGTTGAAGCTGCCGCCGTGGGACCCCTGGCGCCTGCTGTTCCGCAACATCGTCACCGGGACGGCGCTCATTCGCACCGAACTTCTTCGTGCCACCGGTGGCTACGACCCCGCCTTCCGTCATTACGAGGACTGGGAGCTCTGGATCCACGCCTTGAGCCTTGGATGGAAGGGTCAGCAGCTGGACGAGCCCGCTTTCCACTATCGACGCCACGCTGAGGCGAAGGGCCATGCCGATCGGCGGGGCTACCGCCAAACCCGTCGGCTCCTCCGCCGCAAGCACGCCTCGCTCTACGACAACCTCGACCGCATCGCCAGCGCGTCACGCCTCAGCCGGGCTGAGCGCCTTCTGTATCGCTATGTCTGGGCCCCTCGCCCGTGGCCGGCCGCCGCGGAGCGGGCTCTCTACTCTCTCATCTGGTCCAGGGGCAATGATCCTGTCACGGGCCACAGTGACGCGTAACCAAGTGGTGGACGGTGGTCCGCGCAGTCATGGGCCGGGAAGCTCCGGGACGGGCTCGAAAGGCGTCCCCGGGACGCCGTCGGGGCCCCGAGCTGCCGTCAGTACCAGAGCGCCGAGCGCCAGAGCCGCCGTCAGAGAGCCCGACAGGAAGGCCATCTCGACGCGGGTGATGACGCTCCAAGGGCCGAGCGCAGCCGCCGCGAAGACGATGACGCCCACGAACCATCCCAAGGCCACCCTGGCGTGGCGGCCGAGAGCGATGAGGGCCTGGGCCCACGCCAGAGCCATCAGGAACGCCCCCGAGGCTGTGGCCAGGTAGATCAGATCGACCCTGCTGACCGAGAACTCGGGACCGAAGAACACCCGCATCACCCATGGACCCACCAGAGCGATGCCGAGGATCGATAGGGCAATCGTGGTCAACACCAGGACCGACAGCCGACGCAGCTCCGCCCGGAAGCGAGTGAGGTTCCCGTCCACGGCCAACGAGGCGAGATTGGGCAGGAGTGCCACCTGGACGGCGGTGAACAGGAACAGCGGCACCCGGGCAACCACCAGGGCAGCCAGGAACCGCCCCGCGGAAGCCTGCTCGGCTCTGGTTGACAGCGCCTTCACCACCACCGCCGGTCCGTTCACGAGCGCCTGCGAAAGTACGGAGCTGGCCATCAGGTAGCCGATGGCGGTCGAGACCTCGGAGAGAGGAGCATGTGGCCCGGGCTCGAGGCGTTTGTGCCGGAGGGTCAGGGCGAGAGCTGCGAGCGGGCCCAGCGTGAAAGCAGCACCGTACGCTCCGGGGTTCCGCACCGCACCCAGGAAGAGGGCCAGGCACCCCATGAACCGGACGCCGCCCTCCACGGCGAGGACGACCCCGTAGGTTCCGAGGCGTCGAGCCCCCGAGAGCACGCCGCGTGCCATGTGCAGGAAGAAGTACGACACCAGCGCCACGTCCAGGCTCACTAGTAGAAGAACCTGGTCGTCGAACATCGTGTCCAGCAGGACGGGAGCAGTCACCAGGGTGGTGACCAGAATGGCCGCGAGTATGACCCCGCCGATGCGGGTGGCCTGGCGAACGACGGAGCCGGCGCCGATCCCGCGGGCGGCCCTGTCTGCGACGGCACGAGCCGCCTCCAGCTCGAAGGGGATGAAGAAGCCGAAGCTGACGAGAAAGGTCAGGGCCCACAGCACAGAGATACCGACGTAGCGCTCGGGGCCGAGGGCCCGAGCGGACAGGACCAGGAAACCGTAGGCGCTGACGCCATTCACCAGCAGGCCGGCGCCCACGGGCACGGTGCCTGGTGGCAGGACACCCAAGAGCCGTCCCGGTCGCACCCGCGCCCTCGCCATCAGGCGTAGTAACGACCGATGGTCAGGAGCATGGCGAACAGCGAGTGACCCATGGCCAGCACCAGCAGAAAGGCTCCGACCGAGGGCGCCCAGCGGCGCCCGCCGGCCCGCGCCGCCAGGGCCACCACGGCTCCGTAGAGCGCCAGGACAGGGAAGAGGTAGCGCGGCTGCTCGAAGTTGAACCCCAGTGCCAAGCGCATGCGATAGCCACCGACACCGCTGAGCAGCACCAGCCCGAGCGCCATGGCGGCGTAGCATCCGAGCTCAGCCAATCGACCTCGTACGATGTGCCGGGCTCGCCTGAGCGCCACGGCGGCAGCGGCAGCCACGCCAAGCAGGATGGCGAGCCCCAGCTGGTTGGCCCAGAGGGGGAAGCCGTACTGGAAATACCCGAAGCGCCCGATGAAGCCCTGGATGTACACCTCCCACACCGGGTACTCGGGATAGCGCTTGAATATGTCCTTCATGACAGGCAGGCGAGGTAGGAAGTACTGCCAGAGATAGGAGAGCTGACCTCGTATGGTGGGTTGGGCGTTCAGGCTGGCGGAGGACAAGGCCCCGGTTGTCGCAGACAACGGGCGGTTCAACACGGTTGACTCGAGCACGAACCAGCCAAGCGACGGCAGAGCGAATGCCGAACCGGCGGCGACGGCGCCCCAGAGGGCCCTGGACCGGCGGTCGGGCTCGGTGCGCAAGATGATCATGAGCAAGCCCAGTGCAGCCCCAGGAAGCACCGCGAGCATGGTGGGCTTGGCCAGGAAGCCCACAGCCGACGCCGCTCCCACCGCCACTCCCAGCCGAACGTCGAGGCCCAGCCGGAAGGCCCGGGCCAGTAGGTACATGAGGGCGGCGCCCGCTGCGTAGAGCAGGCTGTCGTTGTTCACGCCGCCGGACATGAACCCGAACACCGGCTGGAAGGCAACGGTCAGCGCCCCAAGGGTCCAGGCCCACGGCGTCGTCCTGAGGAGCTCCCGCAGGAACAGGAAGACGAACCCCACTGTGATTCCTGCCAGCAAGGCAGAGGCCAGGCGCATGACGTACAGCCTGTCCAGCGCGTTCAACCTTGCGCCCACCCGTGCCGGGACTGCCTCGAGGCCGTAGTACAGCGGCGAATAGCGGACCGCTCCGCCGGCGGCGGTCTCTTCCCGCCGTGACAGGGGATCGCCAAGGCGGAGCCGCAATTCGCTGTCCCGGCGGCTGGACCAGCTGGGCTTGCCTTCCACGCTGAAGGGCATGGCCGACAGCACGGTGGAGTACTCCTCGGACGGGCGGTACAGCGAAGTCGGTTTCGTTATCACCGACAGGTCCGGCATCCGGCCCGTCTCGGCGAGGTATTGGGCGTAACCGACGTGGAAGGGCTCGTCCGGTGTCTGGAAGGGCGGGATCACACTTGCCCAGAAGGCGGCGTTGACAACAGCGATACAGGCGCATGCCCAGCCGGCCTTCGGCATCCACCGGAGGAAGCGTCTTCCCGCACGCCGGATCGGTTTCTCGTCCTGCGTCGAGATATCCCGGTGCTCGGATACCTTGTCCCCACCGCTGAGGCGGGATCCCCGGCACTGCAGCTCTGCCGCCACCCCCCACAGCAGAAGCAACCCGGCCAGGACGCCCCACATGGTCCATGTCCCGAAGAACGAGGGCTTGAACTGCCGGAAGCGCCGAGCGATCTCCGGGCTGAGCTCGATCCACGACTCGCGGCCCCCTCTGAAGTAGTCGATCCTGATTCCCTCGCCGGTCGTCGACTCGTGCTCGCCAGGGGCAAAGGTCTCCCGATTGAGCGGCGTCAGGTTGCCGGCCAGCGACACCGGAGCCGCCCCGGCGTTTCGCAGGCAGAACGATCCGTTCTCGACATCGCGCCCAGGTTCTCGAATCTGTGCCTCGAGCCTCCCGGGCGGGTAACCCGCCGGAACATGACCACTGCTGGCCAGTTCCCCACCGGCATGGCGGATCGACATGTCCAGCGGTGGACCGGTGGGGCGGTCGAAGGTACCCACGTACAGACGCAGTGATCTCGTCTCCTCGGGGACGAACTCGCCGCCCTGGCAGTGCTCATGCCCGGGAAGGACCGTGAAGGCGATCCCGCTGGCGAGCACCCGTGTGTTGGTGGCCGCCAACCTCGGCCTGCTGTCGGTCACCACGGCCACGAGCATGGCCACCACGAGGAGTGATCCCACGACCGCGGCCAAGCGCTCCCGGTTCGGGGACTTGAGGTGCGGTCGAGGCATCAGGTGGTGGCGGTGTCGATCCGGTATGGAGGATGGTCAGGTCAACGCGCGGTGACGACGGACTCCCTCGGTCATCGTCCAACCGGTCAGCAGCACGAGCGACAACAAGACGATGAGGCTGATCCTGAGTCCGGAGGGGTAGCCGGGCGGTTCGTAGGCTAGCCGTACGGCGCCGTCACCCGGCGCCACATCGACTGCCTGCCACACCTCGGCGAAGGGCATCACACGCCGGGACTCGTGCCCGTCGCTCGTCGCCTCCCATCCCTTGGCGTAGGACTCCGAGACGAAGAGACAGCGTCGCTCGGCGGCCGAGTCGAAGGAGATCGAGAGGGAGCCGGCGCCTTCTCTTCTCACCGAAACCGGGTCGTCGAGCTTCAGCGAGGGGTCGAGGTCCTTGACCGGGGTTCTCCTGTGCTCGTCACAGCCAGCGCCGCGCACGAAGAAGGCTTGTCCCAGCCCTATCGTCGAGCGGTAGAGCATGAAGTTACCGATCTTTGCGGAGGCGATGAGCTCTGGCGATTCGAGGCCTCTGGGGCCGAGCACCCAGCCCACGTTGCCGTACTCGCCGACGCTTCGGGGTGAGGGGGGATAGCCGCACAGCTCCAGCAGCACCGGTGCCACGTAGGTCTTGCAGGACTCGATGGTCTCGGCGAGCTCCACGTGGCTGTCGCTCATCAACGTGTACCCGCTCAAGCTGGGGACGTCCAGGAGCGTGCCGAGCGTCGGGTTCGCCGCTCCTACCGCCATGACCCGCTGGCCCGATTGGCGCACTTGGGACAAGCGGGCACGGGTGGCGTCCACCACCGGGTACACCTCTGCCCAGCGGTTGACCATGCCCGCCTGCGAGCCCACCATCTCCAGGGCAACCAGTGTGACGGCGACGGCGGGCGCCTTGCGATGTAGGCGGGGTATGCCCACGAAGAGGAACCCGAGCACCGCCACCGCGAGATGGATCCTCCAGGATTGGGAGAGCAGGTCCTGCCATTGCGTGCTCGAAGGTCCGAGCGCCGCCTTGGTGAACTGGATCCTGCCGGAGCCGATGCCCCGCCTGAGGGTGAGAGCGAAAACCGCCAACATGAGGTTCACCGCGGCCAGGACGGTCAGGAACAGGCCGGCAAACCTCCGGGCGGCAATGGTCTCGAAGGTCAACGCAGCCAGCACGGCTAGGAAGAAGACGGCAAGCCAGCGAACGAGGTTGACGTCGAGGCGGGAGACGACGGGCAGCCGGCTGATCACCAGCTGGGTGACGGGGAACTTCAGGGCCACCAAGGACGCGATCGCAGCGGCCAACAGGAAACGCAGGTGCAGCGACCGGGCCATGGGGCGCCATGGGGCACCGATTCGTCCCAAGGCCAGCATGGCCACGACCACGACCGACGCCACCAAGAGGGCCGAACCGGTGTACACCGTGATCCGGGACCAGGGAAGGGAGGAGGTGAGGGTCGGCCCGGGTGCCGGAGGGCCGTGGAGAGCGGGCTCGAGGGAGCCAAGCAGCATCCCGGCCACGTACTCCTTGACCCCCGTGAGGACTGTCCCTGGCGCCAGGACCGAAACGGGCGTCGGGGCGTGGCGCGACTGGGCCAGGGCTGAGCTCAGCGAGTACGTTGCCACCGGTAGCAGCTGGACGGCTGCCAGTGCCGCTCCGGCGACCGAGAACCCGGCGAGGGCGGCGAGGGCCCTGCGAGCACCGTCGAGCCGGACGTTCACGAGGTGAGCAGCGACAACGGCTCCCACTACCGTGATGCCGAGCATCTCCGGCTGGCCGCTGTAACCACATAGCGCGACGACGAGGGCATAGAGAACGCCCAACCTCAGCACCTCGGACGTGCGGCGCGATCGGCGGATCAGCAGAGCCAGCAGAGCGAGCAACCCGATCCACGATCCCGTGAAGCCGTGGGGGAAGAACGCGTAGGCGATGGCGATTCCTGAAAGGGCAAAGGCAACGGCACCAATGCCCGCTGCTTCGTGCGAAAGGCGAAGGCCGTACCGGAGGAAACCAAAGAGGCCGAAGGCGGCGACCCAGAACTCGAGGACGGTCGCTACGAAGACACGTTGGCCGCGCGGGAAAGGGCATGTGGCCAACACAAAGGGTGAAAGCGAGCTGGTGCTACCGACGGCAAGGTAGGGAGAGCCACCCAGCTCGTTAGGGTTCCACCTTGGGACATCGCCCTCACAGAGCGTCCGTCCGTTGTAGTCGAACCAAGTGAAGGCCTGGTTCCAGCGGTCGTCCAAGGTGAAGTCTGGGCCCACACGGTCTCTCGTGACTTCGGGCGCCAGCCGAAAAAAGGGCGAGTCTGGAATGACAACGCCTCCGAGCGTCCTGTGGGCCCCATAGCCGGGGAGAGCGACGGCCACTCCGGCGATGGCGATGAGGACGACGGTTCGCACCAGGGAGGCACTACCCGTGCCGGCTAGCTGCCTCTTCATCGCCCTGGAGGAGTCCTTGGTTGCGGTCAGGGCCGCCGCCTGTCGCTGTCCAGCCCGTTCGCCGGGGGCTCAGGACACATCTCGCCGCACCCGCTCGCACTTGGTGACCACGGCCCATGCCGGGGGCGCCGTGAAGATGGCGATGTCGGCGGCGTTGCGCTCGGCGATGGCCGGAAGGAAGGTCTGCTGGAGCTCGAGCTTGCGGTCGATCTCGCTCTTCGTGAGACACCGCTCATGAGCCGCAGACAAGCTTGCTCGCCAGCTCGGTGCTGGTGACCGGACGGAGAAGTTCGAGTAGTTCACGACCATGAGCCCAACGGCGAAGATGACGAAGACCGACTGGATAACGCCCCAAGTGGTCGCTGGCACACGGGGGTCCGGCCTGTCCAGGACCAAGAGGACAGCAAAGGTGAGGAAGAGGATGGGCACAACGGTGTAGCGCGAGCCGTTGAGGCTGAAGGTGCTCTGATCGAGATAGCCCTGCGTCCCCCTGATCATCAGCGGCACTCCCAAGAACAGCGCCGAGTACCCGATGCTGGCGAGCAGGTAGAAGCGCGAGGCCTTCCTGCACCTGAGGATCCCGTAGGCGAGCACGAGCGCGACGAGGACAAGGCTGGAGTAGGCGAAGACCCAGCCGAGCTTTTTCCAGAAGATGTCCAAGTGCCGGTCACCCACCAGGAAGGAACCCGTTACCCGCAAGGCGTAGATCCCGGGAAGGTCGCTGGCGCGGGCCGTTCCGGCATCCTGTTGTGGCGGGGACGGGAGCACTGCCACTACCAGTTGAGCCACCAAGCCGAGGACGAACACAACTGGGGCGACCCAGCCCCGCCAATTCCGGATGTTGATTGCCTGCAGGAGGGCCAAAGGGAGGAGCAACCCAGCTAGAGGGTTGCTCAGCGCGGCTGCAAGGGCGATCGTGGCCCCGACGGCGACAGCGGCCGGAGAGCGTGGTCTGGCGGCGAAGACCAGGAAGCAGGTGAAGATCAGGTGCCAGTGCAGGTTTGCCGCCGTGGCGTTGGTTTCGAAGGCGGTCACGGGCGAGAGCACCAGGAGACCGGCAAGCAGGACCCGTGCCCATTGGCAGCGGAACAGCGAAGAGCTGGCGAAGTAGGCATAAGCGGAAAGGCAGGCGACGAAGAGGGCGGAACCGAACGACATGAGGAGAGACGCCCGTTCCAGAGGAAAGGCTGCGGTCATGGCTGCGACGAGCCTGGGAGCTACCTGGAGGTAGCCGGCGTGCGGTAGGGCGAGCGTGGTGTAGGAGGGCCTGCCGAGGGCATCGCTGAGAAAGACACCGCCGTCTTCGGCCCAGACGTGGTCCCACGAGGGCGTGCCGGGCTGCCTGATCAATTGAAGGATGGTCATGGCGCCGATCCAACAGAGCACGAGGAGGACGCCGGATCTCGAAGTGACCTGCTGGTCGATGGTGGAGCGAGGCGGAGTTGCCGGGCGGTCGACACCACCCGCGACGGGAAGAGGGACTACAGCCACTGTGATTCACAGGGCCCGTGCTCCTGGGGACCCGTCTCCTGGCACAAGCGTTAGGAGGATACAACGGCGGTCGTCTCATGTGGCGATGTAGCCAGCAGCTGCCCACCGTCCGTCAGCCCATCGTCGGCAACGGCTAGGTTGTTGGGTGCCCCCGCCTGTTCTTCGAGGCCTCTCTCAGGGGGAACCCCACCACGTTTTCTCTTAGGGGGTGAAATTGACGAGCAGAAGACGAGACACCGCCGTCGCGCCGGCACTCGAGAGCAGCGACCACACCGCTCCCACGACCGACGAGCCGTCGGAGCCGGCCTCGGTGGGAGCACCGGCCATGATGCCGACATGGCTGGGTTTGCTGCGAACCGCTCGACCCAGACAGTGGGCCAAGAACGTCCTCCTCTTGGCCGCCCCCGGAGCGGCCGGGGTCCTCAGCGACGGCGACGTGCTGCTCAAGTCCCTCGCCAGCGTGGCCGTCTTCTGTGTCGCCGCCAGCGGCACGTACTTCCTGAACGACGCCCTGGACGTCGAAGTCGATCGCAAGCATCCCGTCAAGAGGAACCGGCCCATTGCCACCGGGGCGGTACCGGTGGGGTTGGCAAAGGCCCTCGGGCTGACCCTCCTCCTCGCGAGCGTGGCGGCGTCCTTTCTCGTCGCCGGGTGGGAGCTGGCTCTCATTCTCGGGATCTACGTGACCTTGCAGCCCCTGTACAGCCTGTGGCTGAAGAACGTCCCCGTCGTCGATCTCTCGATCGTGGCCTCAGGCTTCGTCCTTCGTGCCATCGCCGGGGGAGTCGCCGTCGACGTGCCCATATCCGAATGGTTCTTGATCGTTGCATCGGCGGGTTCGCTGTTCATGGTGGCCGGCAAGCGCCACGCCGAGCACATCGACCTCGGTGACGAACGGGTGGGTCACCGCTCGACACTCGGCGAGTACTCGACGAGCTACCTCCGGTATGTGCGATCGGTGTCCTCCTCCATCGCCATTGCGGCCTACTGCTTGTGGGCGTTCGAGAAGGCAGACATCGCCTCCTTTCCAATCAGCTTCCAGCTGTCGATCGTCCCCTTCGTCCTTGCCGTTCTGCGTTACGCCCTCCTGCTCGACAGCGGCAAGGGCGGTGTCCCCGAGGACATCGTTCTCCGCGATCGACCGCTACAGGCGCTGGGATTGACGTGGGTTCTTGTCTTCGCCGTCGGTGTCTATGCCGGCTGAGCGGGTAACCCTCGGCCCCGCCCCTGCCGGCACGATCGAGAAGGTGCTCACAGGCTGGGGCGGGACGGCTCCCTCGCGAGCTTGGTTGGCTCAGCCAACCCATCCCGAAGCGGTCGAGCTGTTATGGGAGCAGCTACCTGAGCGCGGCGTGATCCCCCGGGGACTCGGGCGCAGTTATGGCGACGCGGCCCAGAACGGTGGCGGCCTGGTGATCGACACCACGATGCTCACCCGTATTCACCACATCGACTTGGATCGAGGGCGCGTCACCGTGGACGGGGGCACCAGCCTCGACACCCTCATGCGCCGCCTGCTTCCTCTCGGATGGTTCGTTCCGGTGACGCCCGGCACACGCCACGTGACCGTCGGCGGTGCCATCGCCGCCGACATCCATGGCAAGAACCACCACGCCGACGGAGGCTTCTGCGAGCACGTTGAACGCTTCACGTTGCGAACCCCGGAGGGGCCCGTGGAGGTCGCTCGAGAAGAGGAGCAGGATCTGTTCTGGGCTACGGGGGGAGGAATGGGACTTACCGGTGTCATCCTCGACGCCACCCTCCGCCTCTTGAAGGTGGAGACGGCGTGGATGAGCGTGGACACCGAGCGGGCCACCAACCTCGACGATGTCATGGACCGCATGGCCGAAGGTGACCACCGCTATCGGTACTCGGTGGCGTGGATCGACTGCCTGGCCCGGGGATCGACCATGGGCCGGTCGGTCCTCACTCGGGGCCGCCACGCCCACCTCGAGGAGCTGGGGAGCGAAGAGCGTTCGGCGCCGTTCGGCAACGACCCGAGAAGCGTGGCCAGCGCCCCGCCCTGGGTCCCCCACGGCCTGTTGAACCGGTTGACGGTCGGGGCCTTCAACGAGCTCTGGTTCCGCAAGGCACCCAGCAGCAGACGCAACGAGCTTCAGCCCTACCATTCCTACTTCCACCCCCTTGACGGGCTGGGGGGATGGAACCGCATCTACGGACCCCGGGGTTTCGTCCAGTACCAGTTCGTGATGCCGTTCGGAGAGGAGGAGGCGCTGCGCCGGGCCGTCACGCTCCTGAGCGAGTCCCGTTGCCCTTCCTTCCTCGCTGTCCTCAAGCGCTTCGGTGCTGCCAACGCCGGCCCGCTCTCGTTTCCCTTCCCGGGCTGGACGCTTGCCCTCGACATCCCGGTTGGGCCCTCCCTCCTCGCCGAGTTGCTCGACCGGCTGGACGAGCTCGTGGCCGGCGCCGGGGGACGCATCTACCTGGCCAAGGACTCCCGTCTCCGGCCCGAGCTGCTCCCCGTCATGTACCCGCGCCTCGACGAGTGGCGTCGGGTGCAGGCCAAGGTGGATCCCGACGGCGTGCTGAGCTCCGACCTCTCTCGCCGCCTCGGGCTGCTGGAGGAGCGCCAAGGATGAAGGATGCCCTCGGCTCTCCACAGTCGGTGTTGGTGCTGGGAGGAGGGTCCGACATCGCCATGGCCACCGTGCGACTTCTCGTCAAGAGGAGAACCAAGACAGTGGTGCTGGCCGGTCGCAATCCCGGCCCTCTGGAGGTCGCCGGCCAAGAGCTGCGGGGATTGGGTGCAGAGCGCGTGGACATCGTCCACTTCGACGCCGAGGACACTGCCGCCCACCCCGCCTTCTTCGAGGACGCCTTCGGACGTCATGGCGACATCGACCTCGTCGTCTTCGGGTTCGGGGTCCTCGGTGACCAGGCTCGGGCCGAGGCTGATCCCGCCGCCGCGTTGGGCATCCTGCGCACCAACTTCTTGGGGGCGGCCTCGGCAGGCTTGCATGTCTCCCACCGACTGCGCCAGCAGGGCCACGGCACGATCGTCGTGCTCTCCTCTGTCGCAGGGGAGCGAGCCCGCCGGTCGAACTTCGTGTACGGGTCTTCCAAGGCCGGCCTCGACGCCTTCTTCCAGGGGTTGGGGGACAGCCTGGTGGGTACCGGGGTGAAGGTCCTCATCGTCCGTCCCGGCTTCGTGCAGACGAAGATGACGGCGGGCCTACCCACCGTGCCGTTCTCGACGACGCCCGAGGAGGTTGCCTCCAGCATCGTTCGCGGCCTGGAGACGGGAGCCGAGGAGATCTGGGTGCCGCGCCCACTTCGTCTGGTGATGTCGGTCCTGCGGCATCTGCCTCGCCCGTTGTTCCGCCGTCTGAAGGTGTAGGGCTTGCCCACCCATACGGTCGTCGCCCTGGACCTCGACGGGACCCTCACCCGCCGCGACACTCTCTTGCCCTTCCTGTGCCGTGCCGTCGGCAGAGGCCGCACCTACCAGGCCCTCCTCGCCCGGTCGCTCCTCGTTGTCCGCTCAATGGCCGGGTGGACATCTCGCGACCACGCCAAGGAAGCCGTCCTGCGTCGACTCCTCCGGGGCCAAAGCGTCGCCGACCTCGAGAGAGCGGCCGAAGCCTTCGCCGCTAAGGTGGTCTCGAGGGGCATGCGGCCGGAGATGACCGAACGGATCAGGGCCCACCGCCGCGCTGGCCACGACCTTGTGATCGTGTCTGCGTCCCCGGAGATCTACGTCCGTCCGCTGGCGCGAAGACTGCAGATCGATACCGTCTTGGCCACGCGGCTTGAAGTGGACGAGAGCGGTCGCCTGACCGGTCGCCTGGAGGGGGCCAACTGCCGGGGAAGTGAGAAGGTTGTTCGCCTGCGGGACTGGCTGGGCCCGCACGGCACCCTGGCGTGGGCCTACGGGAACAGCCGTGGCGACCGAGAGCTACTGGCTCTGGCCGATCAGAGAGTCCACGTCGGTCATGGTCGGCGCCTGCCTCCGCTTGTCCTGGATACGGACCCTGTTGACTGACGTACACACTTCTCGACGCTCGCCTGTCATCGCCCGGAGGACCCCGGCTTGTGGCGTTAAGTCACCTTGGTTCTGTCCCACGCCGTGCAGCCGGCGCAGCTGTACCACTTAGGCACGGGGGCATTCAGACCCGGGCCGTTCAGGGTCCAGAGCCCGGTGTTGCCCCCGCCGTAGTTGTAGAAGAAGCCCACGTCGTCGGTGCCGCCGCCGGTGAAGTCCCCGGCCAGCGGCTTCATGTTCTCCCACGACGTGCAGCCGGCGCAGCTGAACCACTTGGGCACGGGGGCATTCAGACCCGGGCCGTTCAGGGTCCACAATGCGGTGTTGCCCCCCCCGTAGTTGTAGAAGAACCCCACGTCGTCGGCGCCGTCGCCGGTGAAGTCGCCGGTCACCGGCTTCAGGCGCTCCCACGCCGTGCAGCCGGCGCAGCTGTACCACTTGGGCACGGGGGCATTCAGACCCGGGCCGTTCAGGGTCCAGAGCCCGGTGTTGCCCCCCCCGTAGTTGTAGAAGAACCCCACGTCGTCGGCGCCGTCGCCGGTGAAGTCGCCGGCCACCGGCTTCATGTACTCCCACGACGTGCAGCCGGCGCAGCTGAACCACCTTGCCGTGGGGACGTTCAGGCCCGGCCCGTTGAATGTCCACAATGCGGTGTTTCCCCCGCCGTAGTTGTAGAAGAACCCGATGTCGTCGGTGCCGTCGCCGTTGAAGTCCCCGACCACCGGCTTCATGTTCTCCCACGACGTGCAGCCGGCGCAGCTGAACCACCTTGCCGTGGGGACGTTCAGGCCCGGCCCGTTGAAGGTCCACAAACCCGTGTTTCCCCCGCCGTAGTTGTAGAAGAACCCGACGTCCTCCACACCGTCGGCGTTGAAGTCGCCGGAGACTCGCGACGCGGCCTCGTTCGACAGCGCCAGTTGGAAAGCGGGGGAGAGAGGCGAATCGGGTGAAGATGTGGCGATGGCATGGGCGTTACGCCGGATCTCCGGTAGGCGGTCGAAAAGGAGCTGACCCGGACAGGAGGTGCTCTTGGCGTCGCGGTGGCCGGCAATGGTGTTGAAGGTCGCGGTGGCGCCGTTGGGATACCTGTCGTTGCCGTACGACCTCATCGTGGCGCGGCCCTGGGGGTCCACCAACTCCTTGCCGAGCTTCCACGCCAGCAGTCGCGTTACCCCGTTGACTGCCTCCGGCGACGGAGCCACGCTGGTGAACGTGCCCATCACCGCCACTCCGGTGGAAGCGGTATTGAAGCCCTGGGTGTGGGCCCCGATGACCGCGGCTTCGATGCCGCCGGCCCGTCCCTCCCAGATCCGGCCGAACCGGTCGACCACGAAGTTGTAACCGAGGTCGTCCCAGCCGTTGGCGTCCATGTGGTACGCCTGCATGCCCTGGATGACCCGCGGAACATCTCCCGAGCTGTAGTTGTTCGGGCCCGCGGTGTGGTGAACGAAGGACATCTTGAGCTGAGAGGCCACGCTGTTCGGTGTCTTTGGCGGCCGGGCTCCCCATTCGCCACGACCCCGTATGACCGGCGTGTGGGCGGCCTTGGCTTCGGGCGTCCCGGATCGAAGACGAACTCGCGCCCGGTCAGCTCGCACGAGGTGGAGGCGCAGGTCGGGGCTCGTGGACTCGATCTCGTATCCATCGGCGTTCCCGACCCAGATCGGGCGGGTCAGCGTTCGCTGCCCGGCTCCTTCGGCAGAGGTGGGATCCGGCCCCTCGTCATCGTCGGACTCCAGCACCGTCCAGGGCCTCCAGCCGTCGGGCCCGTGAACGCGGATACGGGTCTGGTCGGCCGGCGCCCCGGCCCACGTGGCGCCGATCATCAGGAAAGGGTCCAGCCCGGCTCGTTGGATCACCGGGCTGACGCCGGAGCTGGTGACGCCGTTGGGCTGGGAGGTGCTTCTCGGGTCTTCGGTGTCCACCCGCATTGCATGTTCGGTGGCAATGGCTGGCACGGGCAGGAGCACCGTCGCCGCAGCCACGGCGACGACGAGGAAAAGGCGCGGGAAGGCGCCGAACTTCTCGGGGATGTTCATGGGAAACAACCTCTTCTGGGTGTCGGGGATGAGAGCGCGATTGCCCGCAGGTTCAGCCAGGCGCTCGTCGACATCCCATGGTACGGCGGATGTCTCGGGAGCCTTGGTCATCAGGGCTGGGCGGCTGCTGGTCGGGGGCGGAAAGGGCAGGCCAGGTCATGTCAACTTGGTGTTCTCCCAGTAGGTGCAGCCGGCGCAGCTGAACCACTTGGCGGTGGGGAGGTTCAGGGTCGGGCCGTTGAACGTCCACAGCCCGGTGTTGCCACCCCCGTAGTTGTAGAACATCCCGATGTCGTGCCTGCCGTCGCCGTTGAAGTCCCCGGCCACCAGCTTGGAGCTCTCCCAGTAGGTGCAGCCGGCGCAGCTGTACCACTTGGG
>JALZJC010000095.1 GCA_030859945.1 Actinomycetota bacterium
TGAGGGCCATGGGCCAGCAGGACCCCCTCGTGGCCTGGCAGCGCGAGGGCTACGACATGTTCGGCCAGATGATGGCCGGGCTCGACGACGACTACGTCAAGTACGTGATGCACGCCGAGTTCGTCTCCGACCAGCCCGACGCTCCGAACCTCGATCGAGCCCAGTACGTGGCCGCCGACGAGCCCGTTCAGGACCTGTCCCAGGCCGCACCCCCGCCGGGCGGAGACGGGGCCCCCGCCATGGAGGAGGTCACCCAGGAGCCCGTCGTCAAGTCCGCCGAGGAGAAGCTTGGTCGCAATCAGCCCTGCTGGTGCGGGAGCGGCAAGAAGTACAAGCTCTGCCACGGCCGATGAATTCGCCTCGGAAGCGGAGCTTCCTCAGCGAGCTGATCGTGCTCCGGCCGACCGGCGAAGCCGGATCGCCCTCAGCGCTCATCTGACCAATGACACATGCGTGATCTCGCGCCCGATCTTGCCGCCTTGCGGCAGCGGCTCCTCGACGCCGAGCGGTATCTCGATGTCGAAGGGAAGCGGAAGCGGCTGGCCGAGTTGGAGGCTCAGGTGGGCCTGTCCAACCTATGGGACGATCCCGACACGGCTCGGGCCGTGACCACGGAGTTCGGACGTCTGGGCGACGACGTCGCTCTCTTCGACGACCTGGACGGCCGCCTCGCCGACGCGGAGACGCTGTTCGGGCTGGCCGTCGACGAGAGCGACGACAGCGTGGGACCAGAGCTGGAAGCGGCGATGACCGAGCTCGGTCGCCGCCTGGGCGACCTCGAGCTGCGTTCGCTGTTCAGCGGCGAGCACGACGAGGGCGACGCCGTGTGCGAGATCCACGCCGGCGAGGGCGGCACCGATGCCCAGGACTGGGCCCAGATGATGCTCCGCATGTATCTCCGCTGGGCCGAGACCCGTGGCTTCGAGGTCGAGGTGGACGAGGAGAGCGCCGGCCAGGAGGCCGGCATCCTGTCGGCCACGTTCATCGTCAGGGGTCGCTACGCGTACGGGCTGCTGTCCGGGGAGCGAGGGGTCCACCGCCTCTACCGGATCTCCCCCTTCGACGCTCAGGCCCGCCGGCAGACCTCGTACGCCGCCCTCGACGTGACGCCCTTCCTGGAGGACCTTTCCGGTGAGGTGGACATCGACGAGAAGGACCTGCGCATAGACACCTACCGCTCGTCGGGGGCGGGAGGCCAGCACGTGAACGTCACCGACTCCGCGGTGCGCATCACCCACCTGCCCACCGGGATCGTGGTGTCCTGCCAGAACGAGCGCAGCCAGTTCCAGAACAAGGCCCGGGCCATGCAGATCCTCGCCGCCAAGCTGGCGGAACGCCAGCGTGAGGAGCGCAGGGCGCAGCTCACGGCCCTGTCCGGCCCTCAAAGCCGGGTCTCGCGCGCCGGCAGCTTCATCCGGGGCTACGTCCTGGCGCCCTACCAGAAGGTGAAGGACGAGCGCACCGAGCACGAGACCGGCAACGTGGCCGCAGTGCTCGACGGGGACCTGGATGCGTTCATGGAGTCGTACCTGCGCTGGCGCCGGGCAAGGGAAGAGACCTAGACTGATTTGTTAGCCTGATCGGTCGGCGGAGCACCGGTGCGGAGCACCCGTGTACTAGAGACTCAGGCGCCTTCTGCTCATGATCCTCCTCGAGAACGTCACCAAGACCTACAAGGGCAGCACCGTCGCGCTGCGCGACTGCAGCGTCGACATCCAGAAGGGTGAGTTCGTCTTCCTGGTCGGACCGTCGGGCTCGGGAAAGTCCACCTTCCTGCGGTTGCTCACCAAGGAGGAACATCCCGACGGCGGACGCATCTGGGTGGCGGGCAAGGACATCGCCGAGCTCAACAACTGGAAGGTGCCCTATCTCCGTCGCAACATCGGCTCCGTCTTCCAGGACTTCAAGCTGCTCCCCACCAAGTCGGTCTACGAGAACGTGGCTTTCGCCCTCGAGGTCATCGGACGGCCCAAGCACGTGATCTCGTCACAGGTCAACCAGATCCTGGACCTGGTTGGCTTGGCCAAGAAGCACAACAACCGCCCACACGAGCTGTCCGGTGGCGAGCAGCAGAGGGTGTCCATAGCCCGCGCCTTCGTCAATCGTCCGCTCATCCTGCTCGCCGACGAGCCCACCGGGAACCTTGACCCCAACACCACCGTCGGCATCATGCGCCTGCTCGATCGCATCAACCGCACGGGCACCACGGTGGTGATGGCCACGCACTCGCAGGGCATCGTCGACACCATGCGTCGGCGCGTCATCGAGCTCGATCGAGGGACCGTGGTCCGCGACCAGGCGCGTGGCGTGTACGGGTACGGGGCTTGAGGCAGCAGGCTCGACCCACGGTCGACACCCTGATCCGCCGTCAGCTGATCATGGCGCTGGTGGCCGCCGGCGTGGTGCTGGTCTCCGTCGTCCTGGTGGCCTGGGCCGTGCCCGACGGTGTGAGCGGCCACGCCGTGCTCCGGATGACCCCTGACGGGTCCCAGGTCGTGCCCGTCTCGCCCGTCGCCGAGTCCTCACGCTGGGCCGTCTGGATCGCCTTGGCCGCCCTCGTCGCCGTGGGAGGCGTCCTGGTCGTCCTCCTCCACCACACCGTTCGCGTCGCTCGATCCGCCCTCGGTGGGTCCGCCTCGGGCCGGGAGATCCCCTAGATCCATGGGCCTGTCCTTCGACTACGTGGTCCGCGAGACGGTCACCAACCTTCGCCGGAACTTCCTCATGACCTGTGCCGCCGTGCTCACCGTGGCGGTCTCGCTGTCGCTCGTCGGGGGGGCTCTCCTGCTCAAGCAGGGCGTCTCGAAGGCCAGCCTCCAGTGGCGGGGAGGCGTCGAGCTGTCGGTGTTCATGCATCCCGATGCGTCACCGAGCCAGAGCGAGGCCATCGAACGCGAGCTGGCCCAGATGCCGGAGGTCAAGAGGTTCACCTACGTCGACCAGGGGGCGGCCTTCAGCGAGTTCCAGCGCATGTTCGCCAACTCGCCCGACCTGGTGGAGAGCGTCGAGGCCAAGGACCTGCCGCCTTCCTACCGGATCGTCCCCAAGAAGGCCGAGTTCGTGGACTCGGTAGGTGACCGCTTCAAGAACCAGCCCGGCGTGAAGGAGGTCGTGTTCGCCCGGGACGTCGTGGAGACCCTGCTCAAGGTCACCCGCGCTCTCCAGATCGGGATCGTCGCCGTGGCCGGCGTCCTGTTGCTCTCGGCGGTGTTGCTGATCCTCAACACCATCCAGCTGGCCATCTTCGCCCGCCGGCGGGAGGTGGCGGTGATGAAGCTGGTGGGCGCCACCAACTGGTTCATCCGGGTGCCCTTCATGCTCGAGGGCATGGTTGAAGGCCTGATCGGTGCGGGGACCGCCTTCGCGGTGGTGGCGGTGGTTCGCAACCTCCTGGCCGGGGCGGTCGGCGACAACACGCTCGGCAACCAGCTTCTGCCGCCGAGCGGCGACGTCATCGGCACCGGGATCTTCGTGCTCCTGGCGGGGATGATGCTCGGTACCGCTGGGTCTGCCTTCGCAGTTCGTCGATTCCTCGACGTCTGATCGCCCTCGGCGCCGAGCGCCTCGGGCCAGCCTGACCGTGCTCCGGCCGCCCGGGGCCGCTCAAGGTCGTACCTGGTAGGTCGATCCCTCTTGGGTGCGGCGTCTCGCTCTCCTCCTGCTCCTTGCCACCTCCGTGTGCCTCAGCACGGCCTCGCCGGCGGCGGCCATCCCTCGCCGGACCGGCAATGGGCAGGAACAGCAGATCCAGACCCTTCGGGACCAGGTCACGGAGGCTTCGGCTGAGGAAGCGGATGTGCTGGACCAGCTCGACGAGGCCGAGGGTCGCCGCCGTCAGCTCGACTCCCGGATCGGGGAGCTCGACCGCCAGCTGGCCGGCGTGCACAGCGACGCCAGGGAGGCAGAGGCTCGTCTCGAGGTCGTCCACACCGACTTCGTGAGGACCCAGATGGAGCTGAGCGACGCCCGGGGGGGGCTGGATTCGGCTCGGGAAGAGCTGCGGGAGCAGGCCGTGTCCGCCTACCTGGGCAACCCCTCGGCCAGTGCCGCCGACTCCCTGCTCCGCTCCGGCAACCTGCGGGAGCTGGCAACCACGAGCAGCTATCTGGAGTCGGTGGCCCAGGCCCGCCTGAGGGTGATCGACCGCTTCCGCGCCCTCCGCGACTCCACGGAGAGCCTGCAGGGGACGGTGGAGGCACGAAAGGATGACGCCAAGGCCCAGCGGGACGTGGTGATCGCCCGCCAGTCCGCCCTGGAAGGGGTGCGCTCGGAGCTCGGCTCAACCCGGGGCCGGGCGGCCGGCGAGGAGGCCAACCAGCAAGCTCTGCTGAGTGGTGTCCGAGCCCGGGTGAACGAGTTCGAGGGCCAGATCGCAGCTCTGCAAGGGGAGTCCAACTCGGTGACCGGTCTGCTCCAGGGCGTCCAGTCCGGCCGCCCCGGGGCCGTCGTCACGGGCCCGCGTGGCAGTGGCCGGCTACGCCTCCCCATCTCTGGCGGCCTCAGCTCGATGTTCGGGTCCCGGGTCCATCCCATCTTCGGGACCGTTCGCATGCACAACGGCGTCGACTTCCGGGGCGTCACGGGCACGCCCATCGCCGCCGCTGGTGACGGAACGGTGGTTCACGCCGGGCCTTGGGGCGGCTACGGCAACACCGTCGTCATCGACCACGGGGCCTCACTGGCCACGCTCTACGCTCACCAGAGCGCCATCTACGTGTCCCCGGGCAGGGTGGTGGCGGCCGGCCATGTCATCGGTGCCGTGGGTTCCACCGGCTTTTCAACCGGCCCGCACCTCCACTTCGAGGTCCGGCTGGGCGGCAGGCCCGTCAACCCGCAGAGTTACCTCTGAGGGACTGTCGCCAGTCCCTGAGCCCGTCGCCGTGGCCATCGCTGGTGCCAGAATCAAGCCGGTGGACACCGCTCGAGAGCTGATCCCCGAGGGAGCGTCGCTGGAGCAGCTTCGGTCGCTGGCCGCCGGGTGCCAGGCCTGCGACCTTTACCGCAACGCCACCCAGACCGTCTTCGGCGAGGGCGCCGTCGGTGCCACCGTGATGCTGGTGGGGGAGCAGCCGGGCGACCGTGAGGACCTCGATGGCGAGCCTTTCGTGGGCCCCGCCGGCGCGCTGCTCGATCGGGCCTTGGAGGAAGCGGGTATAGACCGGCGCCAGGCCTACGTGACCAACGTGGTCAAGCACTTCAAGTGGCGCCCGGCCGGGAAGCGCCGCCTCCACCAGAAGCCGGGGGCCGAGGAGATCAGATCGTGCCGTCCCTGGCTCGATAGCGAGATCGATATCGTGGGCCCCGCGGTGGTGGTGTGCCTGGGTGCCACTGCGGCCCAGGCCCTGCTCGGCACCGGCTTCCGAGTCACCCGCCAGCGAGGTCAGTTCGTGGCCTGGGAGCGGCCTGCGAGGATCCTCGCCACCGTCCACCCTTCGTCGATCCTGCGAGCGCCGGACGAGGAGTCCCGGAGCACTGAGATGGAGGCCTTCGTCGCCGACCTTGCCGTCGTGGCTCGATTCCTCGACGCCCCGGCTGAGCAGGAGGCAGCCGCGCCCGATCTCGACGCCCAGCTGGATCTCGGTCTCGGCTAGGGGTCGAGCACCGGTGTTTGCCACTGTGGGACAATGGGCACCATCAACACGAACCGGCCACGGAGGAGGTGAGTTATGGGCATTGGTGTCAGCATTTTCCTCATCGCGGTGGGCGCCATCCTCGCCTTCGCCGTCAACTTCACCATCTCAGGACTGGAGCTCGACGTCATCGGGGTGATTCTCATGATCGTGGGCGCAATCGGGCTCGTGACCTCGCTGCTGTTCTGGAGCAGCTTGAGCCCCGGTCGCCGCGACGCGGGTGACCGCGGCGTTGTGGTGAGGGACCGAGAGATCCTCTAGAGGATCAGCAGTCCTTACCAAGCCGGCGGGCCATGACCGCGCCGGCTTTGGCGGCGGCGTCTTCACCATGGGCCTCACGACGTTCCTCTGCCTGTGGTGCGCCCCGCCCTCCCGCCATCTCCACCAAGCGGTCGCAATCGCCGGAGGCGTATCGCTGAGCGCCGCCCTCGGTGTGCACGCAGGTGTCCGGTACACCGACTTCGCTCACCTGGTGCCTGCGCTGGGGGCTGCTCTGATACTGGTGGTCGGGCTGGCCCTTGCCCGCCGATCCTAGGTGCGCACTGTCCTTGTTGACCTGCGGACGGGAGCGGACGGCAGCAGTGCTCGTCAGAGGCAATCCTCTTGACATGGCGTGGGCGACGGGCAACCCTCTCGTTGCGCCAGACGCCACGGCGGAAGTGGCCAGGGCCACCCTCTCCGGAGGGCACCTTCATCACACCGGCACCATGAGGGGAGAGCATGGCGGAGACGCACAAACGCCCTTCGGTCATCCTGTTCAAGGCCAAGGATCAGCGCCCGGACAAGGACAGCGACAAGCTCGACATCGTGTCGGCGGCCCTGACGTCCGAGGTGACCTTCGTCGAGGCGGGCACCATGGCGCGCGGGGCTGGCTTGCCGACAGGTGTTCCCGGAGAGGCCATCGGGTTCGACGTCAACGAGTACGAGGCCCCGATCGTGACCGCTGCGCTGACCGACCGGGAGATCAGCACCCTCGAGAACGATGACAACGTCGAAGCCGTCGAGGAGGACGGCCCGATGTGGGCCCTCCAGCGTGGTCACAGCACGGAAGGCCTCAACCTTGGCACCGACGGTCTGCACATCGAGGGACATGCTGACCCGGCCCAGGAGACCATCCCTGACGGCGTGTACCAGGTGAAGGCGCTTCCGGCGTGGGACTGCTCGCGTGGCAAGGCCATCAAGGTGGCGGTCCTGGACACCGGGATCGACGGCAGCCACCCCGACCTTGCGGCCAACTACAAGGGCGGAGTCAGCTTCGCTGCCGACGAGACCAGCCCGATGGACATCAACGGCCACGGGACACATTGCGCGGGAACGATCGCGGCGGCGATCAACGGAGCTGGCGTCGTGGGCGTCGCTCCCGCCGCAGACCTCTACGCCGTGAAGGTGCTGAACAGAAGAGGGAGCGGCTCGTTCAGCCAGCTCATCGCCGGCTTGGACTGGTGCGTCAAGAACAAGATCAGGATTGCCAGCATGAGCCTTGGTGGCACGGAAGCGCCGACCGCGCTCGAGAGGATGTGCGCCCTGGCATGGAAGAGGGGGTTGTTGTTGGTGGCTGCGGCCGGGAACGCCGGGCCGGACTCCGACACGGTCACCTTTCCAGCCAGGTACGAGAGCGTGGTCGGCGTGTCGGCCCTGGCCTTCTCGCTGGTGATTGCTCCGTTCAGCAGCCGTGGGCCTGAGGTCGAGCTGTGTGCTCCGGGGGTCAGCGTGATGTCCACTCTCCCGGGTGGCACCTACGGCTACAACTCTGGGACGAGCATGGCCTGCCCGCACGTGAGCGGCGCCGCCGCTTTGGCCTGGGGGTCCCACCGTTATGCCAAGAACGTCACCATCCGCCGGCTGCTGGCATGGACCTCAGACAATCTGGGGAGGCCCGGCCGCGACGTCGACTACGGCTTTGGACGAGTCGATGCGGAGCAGGCAGCGTGCGAGCTCACGATGCCACCCGTCATCCCCGGCCTACCCTGACCACGGCTCCCGATCGGCGTCCCGCAGGTTCGCACCCAGCTCTTGTTCACAGAGCCTGGATCTCGCCGTCGTACTCGATGCTTCGGACCTCTTCCAAGGCGGCAAGGCCTTCGAGCTCATCAGCAGCGACGGTGCCGGCAACCGCAGAAACGCTCGCCAGCGTCCGTTCCACCTTCAGCCCTCGGCTCTCCATCGCTGCCATGTCAACGCCCGGACTCACGGTGACTATGACAGGGATCTCATGGTCAGGACGGTCCCTTCTCATCTCTCTCGAGCGCTTCAGCAAGCCGTGATGGATCTTCGTCATGGCAAGGCCGGCGGTCGGTCAGTCAACCTATCTTCATGGTGACAAGGTTGCTTTCGCGGAAGATGATCCGCTTCGGAGCCGGTGTGAGCACCACGAGGGCTCGCAGCTCGTCAGGACCAGGAATCGGGCCGTAGTCTTCATCCAGCATGCTCACGGGCACTCTGGCGCGCAGCCTTCGCTGGACGGTACGAGCCTGACCGACCCGGATCCGGCGATAGAAGAGGGGGGCCACGTAAGCGAGGGGGTCATCATCGCCGGCCTCGATGGGGTCGCCCACATCCGTGTCGTCACCGACGATGCGACAGAGCTCAGTGAAGTCTTCCCCCTTGTCCCCCTCGTCAAAGGTGACGTCATAGTTCACTTCGATGCTGGCAACGTCCTTGGACAAGGAAAGTTTGAAGCTCACCGATCCTATGGAGGCCATCTTCACTCCTTTGGTCTTGGCACCACCTTATTGTTGCGACACCTCTTTCCACTAATACAGACCACCCGGGAGATGCCGGGGGCAGCCTAGCGAACCTCCAAGCGCGGACCACCTTCACATCCGCTCCAAAGACCGATCGGATTCTTGACGGTGCGACCACCCGCCGACCGGTCCCCGCTCGGCGGGTGGTAGCCAACGCAACCAGCGTGGAGGTGGCGGGAATCGAACCCGCGT
>JALZJC010000101.1 GCA_030859945.1 Actinomycetota bacterium
CGTTCGCACCAGCCAGTCCACTATCCGCCGGGTCGGCACTGGCGCCGGTAGTGCCGGCTCGGGGGAGGCGGCCTGAGTGGGCCTCGAGGACCTCAACCACAACTTTCTCACCGGCAAACTCGAAGACCTGGTGAAATGGGCCCGGCGCAACAGCGTGTGGCCCGCCACCTTCGGCCTGGCCTGCTGCGCCATCGAGATGATGGCCACCGGGGCGGCCCACTTCGACCTGGCCCGCTTCGGCATGGAGGTCTTCCGGGCGTCGCCGCGCCAGGCCGACCTGATGATCGTCGCCGGCCGGGTCAGCCAGAAGATGGCCCCCGTGCTCCGCCAGATCTACGACCAGATGGTCGAGCCCAAGTGGGTCATCTCCATGGGCGTGTGCGCTTCCACCGGTGGCATGTTCAACAACTACGCCCTGGTCCAGGGCGTGGACCAGGTCGTCCCCGTCGACGTCTACTCCCCGGGCTGCCCGCCGGGGCCCGAGACCCTGATGCACTCCATCCTCACTCTGCACGAGAAGATCCGTACCGGGGAGATCATCCGCCGCCGTGATGCCACCGGAGCCGGGGCGGGTGTTCACGTCGACGAGGCTCTCCCCGAGCGCCATTCCTCGGAGCCGAGCCGCTCGTACGTGGGCACGCCGAAGTGAGCGAAGCACAGGCCGGCGACGAGGACACCGCCCCTGCGAAGGCGGAGCCTGGGTCAGGACCAGAGCTCGTCCACGGAGCACCGGTGACCTCGTCCCGCGACCAGATGGTGCTCCATCCCACACGGGAGTCTTACCTGGACCTGATCACGGCGTTGCGGGACGAGGGTTTCGACATGTGCGTGGACCTCTGTGCCGTCGACTACCTGGCCCACCCGGGACGGGTTCTCCCGGAGGGCATCGCTCCTGAGCGCTTCGAGGTCGCTGTCGACCTCCTGTCGCTCCGGCAACGCCGGCGGATCCGCGTCCGGGTGCAGGTGCCCGGATCCGACCCCAGGGTCATCTCACTGTTCGGTCTCTACCCCGGCACGGAGGCCATGGAGCGAGAGGCCTACGACCTCATGGGCATCCACTTCGATGGCCACCCCGATCTCTCCCGCATCCTCATGCCCGAGGACTGGGAGGGCCACCCCTTGCGCAAGGACTACTCGGTGGGGCGGGTGCCGGTGCAGTTCAAAGCGGCGCGAGCCACGAGGTGACGCTGCCCTCATGACCACGACCGACCGGGAGGAGAACGCGGAGAGAGGGATCGTCGGGACCTCCGAGGGCAGCCAGGAGATGGAGCAGCGCTCGTCCACGACCGCCGCCGAGCTGCTGCGTCAACAGGGTGCGGTCCTGCGGCTGGCCGAGGGCGTCAGCGTCGACCCGGGCGCGTTCAACACCGAGTTCACCGAGGACGAGACCATGATCCTCAACCTCGGGCCCCAGCACCCATCGACCCATGGCGTGCTGCGGATCATGATCGAGCTCGACGGTGAGACCGTCCTGCGCACCAAGCCCGTGGTCGGCTATCTCCACACGGGCATGGAGAAGACGGGAGAGGAGCTCACCTACCTGCAGGGTCCCACCAACGTGACCCGGATGGACTACCTCTCCCCGTTGTTCAACGAGTGCGTCTTCGCCATGGCCGTCGAGCAGCTGCTGGAGATCGAGGTCCCGCCCCGGGCGACGTGGATTCGCATGCTCATGTGCGAGCTCAACCGCCTCTCCTCGCATCTGCTGTTCATGGCCACCAACGGCTTGGACGTGGCCGCCCTATCGATGATGCTCTACGCCTGGCGTGAGCGCGAGACGGTGCTGTCGTTCCTGGAGAAGGTCTCCGGCCTGCGCATGAACCACAACTACATCCGTCCCGGCGGGGTGGCTGCCGACCTTCCCGACGGATGGCGCGACGACGTGCTCGCCATCTGCGACCTCATCCCACCGCGGATCGATCAGTACGACGAGCTGCTCACCGGCCAACCAGTGTTCCGCCAGCGCACCGAGGGAGTGGGCACCATGTCGGGCGAGGAGGCCATCGCCCTCGCGGCCACCGGTCCCATCCTCCGTTCCACCGGTGTGGCCTGGGACCTGCGCAGGGACATGCCGTACCAGTTCTACGACGAGGTGGACTTCGATGTCGTGGTCGGCAAGTACGGGGATGCCTTCGACCGCTACGCCATCCGACTCAACGAGATGCGAGAGTCCATCGGCATCATCCGCCAGATCGTCGACCTCATGCCTCTGGGTGACTATCGCCTCCAGGACAAGAAGGTCACGCCCCCGCCCCGGGCCCGCATCGACCAGTCGATGGAAGCGCTCATCCACCACTTCAAGATCTTCACCGAGGGCTTCAAGGTCCCCGAGGGCGAGGTGTACGTCGCCATCGAGTCACCCCGGGGTGAGCTGGGCTGCTACCTGGTCTCCGACGGCACGGCCAAGCCCTACCGGCTGCACATCCGCGACCCGAGCTTCGTCAACATCCAGACGCTGGCCCCCATGATGCGCGGCGGCCTGGTGGCCGACGCCGTGGCCATAATCTCGTCGGTCGACCCGGTCATGGGCGGCGTCGACAGGTGATTTCGCTTTCGGCCGGCAGCAAAGGGGGGCGCCTTTGGCGCCTCGTGCGGCCGCCGGCACGCGAGGTGATGTAGTGGCACGTCTCACTACCGAGAACGTTCAGCGGGCGCGGGACATGATGGCGCTGTACCCGCGGCCTCGTTCGGCCATCATCCCGGTGCTGCACATCGCCCAGGAGCAGGACGGGTGGCTCACCGAGGACGCCATGGCCCACATCGCCGAGCTACTGGACATCACCGCCGCCGAGGTCTACGGCACGGCCAGCTTCTACGACATGCTGTTCCGCGAGCCGGTGGGACGCCACCTCATCTCCATCTGCACCAACGTGGCCTGCATGATCAACGGCGCCTACGAGCTGCTCGACCACGCCGAGAAGACCCTCGGCATCAAGGCCGACACCGCCACCGCCGACGGGGAGTTCACCCTCGAGGAGTTCGAGTGCATCGCCCTGTGCGACAAGGCGCCGTGCCTCACCGTGAACTGGCGCTTCTTCGGCCCCGTCGGCCACGAGGACTTCGACCGCCTGGTCGAGGACCTGCGAGCCGGCAATCTGGCCGAGGAGGTGCCACCCCACGGCACACTGTGCCGGGTGAAGCGCACTGTGGGCCTGCCGGCTCGGGTGCCGTTCCCGGGTCGGGAGGGTGATCCCATGAAGAAGCCGGTAGTAGCGGAGGCCGGTGGTGACGCCGCCCCCGATGACACGTCGGTCCCACCCACTGGCGAGCCGACACCCGGCGAGCGGGTCGAGCAGGGCCAACAGCCTGCGCGCGAGGGGGCGGTCCCTCAGGTAGGCGAGGAGGCGGCCGAGATCCTCGAGCCAGAGGGAAGCGACACTGCCCCCACGGCCGGGGGCTCCCGAGCCGGAGGAGGCACCTGATTGGCGGTCACCGACGCCGAGCCCATCGTGACCCGTCGGCTCGGCCTTCCCGAGTCCTGGACCCTCAAGACCTACGTCGACAACGGGGGCTATGCCGCCCTGCGCAAGGCGCTGTCCATGTCCCCGGGCGCCATTGCCGACGACGTGCTCGCAGCCAGCCTGCTGGGTCGGGGCGGCGCGGGTTTCGACGCCGGCAAGAAGTGGAGCATGTTGGCCACGGGCCAGCCCTCCTACCTCGTGGTCAACGCCGACGAGAGCGAGCCCTGCACGTTCAAGGACCACATGCTCCTCGAGGGCGACCCCCACCAGCTCGTGGAGGGCACCATCATCTGTGCCTACGCCAACGGGGTGACGCAGGCATTCATCTACGTGCGGGGCGAGTTCGCCCTGGGCATCGAGCGCGTGGTCGCGGCCGTCAACGAGGCCTACGAGTACGGGGCGTTGGGGCGCGACATCTTCGGTTCCGGTTTCGATCTCGACCTCGTGGTGCACTACGGGGCCGGCGCCTACATCGTGGGCGAGGAGACGGCGCTGCTGGAGAGCCTCGAGGGCAAGCGGGGCTTCCCCCGCATCAAGCCCCCCAACTTCCCCGCCCTGGCCGGCCTCTACGGGTGCCCCACCGTGGTCAACAACGTGGAGACCCTGTCGTACCTGCCGTGGATCGTGCTCAACGGGGGCTCGGCCTTCTCCCAGCTCGGTGAGGGGGTGTCGGCCGGCACCCGGCTCTTCTCCCTGTCGGGGCACGTGAACCGGCCCGGCAACTACGAGTTCGAGTGGGCCAAGGCCACCTTCAGGGACCTCATCGAGCACCCGAGGCTCGGGGGCGGGATCCGCCACGGCAACCAGCTCAAGGCCATCATCCCGGGCGGGGTGTCTGCGCCGTGGTTCGGCCCCGACCAGCTCGACATGCACCTTCAGCACGACGAGGTCCAGAAGGCGGGCTCCATGCTGGGGTCGGGATCGGTGATCGTGATGGACCACACCACGTGTGCGGTGCGCGCCGCGTGGAGGATCGTGAAGTTCTTCCACCGCGAGTCCTGCGGGCAGTGCACGCCTTGTCGCGAGGGGAGCGGGTGGCTGGAGAAGATCATGGTCCGCATCGAGCAGGGCTCGGGGCGGGAGGAGGACCTCGAGCTCCTCCTCGACGTGTCCGACAACATCTCGCCCGGACTGACCTGGCCCCCGAAGCAGACCACGATCTGCGTCCTGGGCCCTTCTATCCCTCCATGCATCGCCACCAGCCTCAACATGTTCCGCGACGAGTACCTGGTCCACATCAAAGAGGGCGGCTGTCCCTATGACTGACCAGAAGACCGAAGGTGCCGAGCAGGAGGAGACGGTGAGCATCACCGTCGACGGCCAGCCGTTCGAAGCCAAGCCCGGCGAGCTCGTCATCGCCGCCGCCGAGCGCCAAGGCGTGTACATCCCCCGCTTCTGCTACCACCCGCGCATGCGCCCCGTGGCCATGTGCCGCATGTGCCTGGTGGAGGTGAAGACGCCCAAGGGCTTCATGCTGCAGCCCGCCTGCTACGTGCCCGTCGCCCCTGACATGGAGGTTGTCACCACGTCGGCGGCGGTGAAGAAGGCCCAGGACGGCGTGCTCGAGTTCCTGCTCGTGAACCACCCGCTCGACTGCCCGGTGTGCGACAAGGGCGGCGAGTGCCCCCTCCAGGACCAGACCCTGGCCTACGGGCCCGGCGAGTCCCGGTACGTGGAGGAGAAGCGCCATTTCGCCAAGCCCATCCCCCTGTCCAGCCTCGTGGACCTCGACCGGGAGCGCTGCATCCAGTGCGACCGATGCACGCGCTTCGCCGAGGAAGTGGCGGGGGACCCCCTGATCGAGTTCATGGGCCGCTCCGACGAGCTCGAGGTCAACACCTTCCCCGACCATCCCTTCGCCTCCTACTTCTCGGGCAACACCGTGCAGATCTGCCCGGTGGGGGCGCTCACGGCCAGGCCCTACCGGTTCAAGGCCCGCCCATGGGACCTCGAGCAGGTGGAGAGCACGTGCACCTCGTGTGCCTTCGGGTGCCGGGTGGCGGTTCAGTCGTCGTCCAACGCTCTCACCCGCTACATCGGGATCGACAGCGATCCCGTGAACCACGGATGGCTCTGCGACATGGGCCGATTCGACTTCGAGGCCGTCAACAGCGACGGGCGCCTCGGCCGGCCCCTGGTGAGGAGATCGGGAGCGGAGTCCGGCGACGACCATCTGGCCGAGGCGTCATGGGGCGAGGCCCTCAAGGTCGCCGCCGGCGGCATCGAGCAGGCCCGCTCCGTCCATGGCCCCGAGGCCGTCGCCGTACTGGGGGGCGCACGGCTGCCCAACGAGGACGCCTACGCCTGGGCCAAGCTGGCCAAGTCCGTCATAGGCACCGACAATGTCGACGCCCAGCTCGGGGACGGGTTGCCTGCCGAGGCGGTCCTCGGGCTGCCCCGGGCCTCCATCGACGACGCGTGCCGTGCCCCCGCCGTCGTCCTCCTCGCGCCAGATCTCAAGGAAGAGCTGCCCGTCCTGTTCCTCCGCCTACGGGCCGCAGCCATCAACCGCGACATGCCCATCGTCGAGTTGGCCCCGCAGCGCAGCGGGATGTCCCGCTACTGCAGGACCACGCTGGCATACCGCCCGGGCGAAGTGCCGGCGCTGGCTCGGGCCCTGGTGGACGGCAGCCAGCCCGACGTGGCCGGCGTCAGCGCCGGCTCCGTGGCCCGGGTCCAAGAGCTTCTGGGGGACGTGGAAGGCGTGGTCGTGGTGCTGGGCCGGCCGTCGCTGGCGGAGTCGGCCGAGTCCGTTGCCGCCGCCGCCGGGGCGCTGTCGGAGCTTCCTGGCGTACGGTTCCTGCCCGCGCTCCGCCGGGCAAACGTCATGGGCGCCCTCGACATGGGCCTGGCTCCGGGGATCCTGCCCGGTCGGGTGAGCCTGGCCGGGGGTCGACAGTGGTTCTCCCGGGAGTGGGGGACCATCCCCGAGGACCGAGGGCTAGACACCGCCGGGGTCCTGACCGCCGCAGCCCAAGGTCGCATCCAGGGCCTGGTGCTCCTCGGCGCCGACCCCGTCTCGGACTTCCCCGATCGTCAGCTGGCGCGCCAGGCCCTAGCCGGGGCCGGGTTCGTGGTCGCCGTCGACACCTTCCTCACCCCTTCCTCCCGGCAGGCCGACGTGGTGCTCCCCGCCGCCTCCTACGCCGAACGGCCGGGAACCACCACCAACATCGAGGGCCGTATCACGCGCCTGGGCCAGAAGGTGGTGGCACCCGGTGTAGCGAGGCCCGACTGGATGATCGCCGCCGACCTGGCCTCACGACTGGGTGCGGGACTCGGCGTCGAGAGCGTGGAGGAGCTCTGGGACGAGATAGAGCGGCTGGCGCCCTCCCACGCCGGGGTCACACGAGCCGTGCTGGCCGACCGCCGCCACCGTGACGGGGTGGTGGCGCCCCTCTCGGACGGCGCCGGCCCCGACGTCACCACGCCGAGCCCGGCCGGCGCCACCGACACCGATGTGGGAGCCGGCGCCGGAGGGCCGGCGTTGATCGATCCCATGGGAACGCCCGGGCTGCTCGAGACGGCCACCCAGGGCGTCCCTGCCACCGCGGTCGTCGCGGCCGAGCCCGAGGACCTGGGTGAGGGATCGGAGGGACCGTCGCAGGGCCAGCACCAGAGCGCGGAGACCCGTCCTACACCGCTCGCCTTCTCACCGCCCGAAGACGTCGCCCTCCCCCCCGTGGACGCCTACTCCCTTCGCCTGATCTCCCACCGCACGCTGTACGGCAAGGGCACCTTGATCCAGAACGCCCCCTCGTTGGCCGAGCTGGCGCCCCCGACCAGGGCTCGGGCCAACCCCCACGACCTCGACCGTCTGGGCGCCGGCCAAGGATCCCGGCTGCGGGTGCGCTCGAGGCGGGCCACGCTCGTCCTCGAGGTGGTGGCCGACGTCGGGGTACCCCCGGGTTCGATCTCGGTGCCCTTCAACGCCGTTGGTGAGGACGCGGGCGAGCTCATCGACGTCGGGCGTCCCATCGTCGAGGTCCGGTTGGAGACCCCATGACGGAGATCCTCGCTGCCGGCGACCCTCTCTTCTCCCGAGGCGTCGACCTCACCGTGGTGCTCATCGTGATGGCCAAGACGGTGGTGGTGTTCGGCGCCATGCTCGTCTCGGTGCTGCTGCTGATCTGGTTCGAGCGCAAGCTCGTCGCCGACATGCAGGACCGTATCGGCCCCGCCCGGGCCGGTCCCTTCGGCGTCCTCCAGACCCTGGCCGACGGCATCAAGCTCTTCTTCAAGGAGGACCTGCTGCCGTCGGGGGCGGATCGCCGGGTCTTCCGGTTGGCTCCGTACCTGGCCACGGTGCCGGCCTTCCTGTCCTTCGCCATCGTCCCCGTCGGGGGCATGGTCACCATCGCCGGCCGCCAAACCCGCTTGCAGCTGGCGGATCCGCCCATCGGCATCCTGTTCCTGTTGGCCATGTCGTCGGTAGCCGTGTACGGGGTGATGCTGGCGGGCTGGTCGTCGGGCTCCAAGTACCCGCTGCTGGGAGCGGTACGCGGATCGGCGCAGATGGTCTCCTACGAGGCAGCCCTCGGCCTGTCCACCGTCGCCGTTGTCCTGGTGACGGGGTCCCTGCTCACCAGCGACATCGTGGCCGCCCAGTCGGGCAGTGGCTTCGCCTTCCTCCCCAACTGGAACGTCCTACGCCTGGGGTTCATCCCCTTCATCGTCTTCTTCATCGCCGGCACGGCGGAGGCCAACCGCCCGCCGTTCGACCTGGTGGAGGCCGAGCAGGAGCTGGTGGGGGGTTTCCACACCGAGTACTCGTCGCTGCGCTTCGCCCTCTTCTTCCTCGCCGAGTTCATGAACACCATCACCATGTCGGCGATCATGGTCACTCTGTTCCTGGGCGGCCCCACCGGACCCGGCCCTGACAGCGGCGTGCTCGGAGCCATCCTCCCCGTGTTCTGGTTCCTGGTGAAGGTCTTCGGGTTCCTTTGCGTCTACATCTGGCTCCGGGCCACTCTCCCTCGCTTCCGTTACGACCAGCTCATGGACCTGGGGTGGAAGAAGCTCATCCCCGGCTCACTGGTCTGGCTGCTGGTGCTCGCCGCCTTCCAGGTGAACCAGGGCCTCGGCATCGCCGTCACCGCCGGCGGCCTGGTCATGGGAGCGCTGCTGTGGCGGGCCATGCAGGTGGGCCAGGACGCCGGCGAGTACGAGATACCCGCGCCGCCCGCATACCGGGAGGCACCATGACGGGGCAGCATCATGGTGCTCACCGACCAAGGTCTGCTCGTGAGGCGAGGAGCTGATGGGCTATCTCGACGGGTTCAAGGTGACGTTCAAGACCATCTTCGAGCCCGCTGTCACCACCTCCTATCCCGCCGAGAAACGGGCCAAGCCCCAGCGCTTCCACGGCCGCCACGTTCTCAGCCGCTACGAGGACGGCATGGAGAAGTGCATCGGCTGTGAGCTCTGCGCCGGCGTTTGCCCGGCCCGGTGCATCTACGTCCGGGGAGCCGACAACCCGCCCGACGACCCCGTGTCGCCAGGGGAGCGCTACGGCTACGTCTACGAGATCAACTACCTGCGCTGCATCCACTGCGACCTCTGTGTGGAGGCCTGCCCCACGGAGGCCATCACCGAGAGCAAGGTCTTCGAGTTCTCCTTCACCAACCGCAGCGACGCCATCTACACCAGGGACGAGCTGTTGGTGGGTGACGACGGCCACCCCAAGCGGCTGCCCTGGGAGGACTGGAGGGAGGGCGACGACCGTCACACCTCGGCGTGGGTGAGGGCCACCTCGCCGTCGGGTGCCGCGGAGCAGGAAGGCAAGGTCCAGTGGTCGGCGGAGCTCGGCTATGGCCTGCGTCCACCTGAGGTCGGGCAGTCCCTCGACGTCCCCGTCGACGTCGTGGCCGACGACACCGGCGAGCCCACCGTGAAGGGCGAGCACGCTCCCAAGCGGAGTCTGCGGCGTTGACCGGCCGTTGGCTGGGCCGGTGACAGAGGCGCTGTCCGCCTCGGCTCCGGTCCTGGCGGCCACCACCAAGATCGACGCCGGTGTCTTCGCCGCCTGCGCCGTGATCGTGCTGGCCGGAGCAATCGGCGTGGTGGTCTCGCGGAACCCCGTCCACGCCGCCCTCTTCCTGGTCCTGACCCTTTTCGGCGTGGCCGTCCTCTTCGTGGCCCAGGAGGCGCACTTCCTGGCCGCCGTGCAGGTGATCGTCTACGCCGGCGCCATCGTGGTGCTCTTCTTGTTCGTCATCATGTTGCTGGGGGTGGACCGCGAGGACAACGTGATGGTGGAGCCGCTGCGAGCTCAGCGGCCCATTGCCCTGCTCCTCGGCGTGATCTCCCTCGCCGAGATCTTCCTCCTGGCTCAAGGGAACAAGTGGGCCACAGGTGCCGGGTCGGTGGCGGGCGCCGCCGGCGGACCGGGCAGCAACGTGGAGAAGCTGGCGCGCGTCATCTTCACCCGCTACCTCCTGGCCTTCGAGGTCACGTCGGTGCTGCTGGTCATCGCCGTGGTGGGCGCCGTCGTCCTGGCCCGCCGGTCCGAGGCGGCAACCGCCTCGCCGGCTGCAGCCCGCTCCGAGGAACCGATGTCGCCCCCGTCGGAGGCGCCGCTCTCACGTGCCGCCGACGAGCCCCTTTCCGACGAGTCCCAGCCCGAGGGATCCCAGCCCGGCGGATCCCAGCCCGCCTCCTCGGGGGCCGGCTCGCCGTGAGCCTCGACGGGTCGTGGTACCTGTGGCTGGCGGCCTCGCTCTTCACTGTCGGGACCGTGGGCCTGCTGGTGCGCCGCAACGTACTGGTGATGTTCATGTGCGTGGAGCTCATGCTCAACGCCGTCAACCTCACCCTTGTCACCTTCTCCCGCATGCTCGACGACATCGGCGGTCAGGCCCTCGTCTTCTTCGTGCTGGTGGTGGCGGCGGCCGAGGTGGTGGTGGGCCTCGGCATCATCGTGGCCATCTTCCGGCGCCGGGCCGGCGCCACCGCCGACGACCTCCACCTCCTGCGGGGCTAGGGCGGTCGTGGCCGACGTCGCCTACCTCATTCCCGCCTTTCCCCTCCTCGGCTTCGTGGCCCTGGTGGTCTCGGGTCGCCGGGCCGGCGACCCCCGCGCCGGCTGGTTGGCAACCCTGGCCGTAGGTCTCTCCTTCGTGGCCAGCGTGGCCACCTTCTTCGAGCTTCTCGGTCACGATGCCCACTCCCGCTCGGTGACCAAGCCACTCTTCACGTGGATGGCGGCCGGGGGGTTCGAGGTCAAGGCCGCCCTCCTAGTCGACCCGCTGTCCATCACCATGGCCATGTTCGTCACCGGCGTGGGCAGCCTCATCCATCTGTACTCGATCGGCTACATGAAGGGGGACGACGGCTTCGCCCGCTACTTCACCTACCTGAACCTCTTCGCGGCATCGATGCTGGTGCTGGTCCTCTCCGACAACTTCCTCTTCACCTTCCTCGGTTGGGAGGGCGTAGGGGCATGCTCGTACCTGCTGATCTCGTTCTGGTTCCAGCGGGAGGTGGCGGCCACGGCCGGCAAGAAGGCGTTCGTGGTCAACCGGATCGGTGACTTCGGGTTCATGGTGGCCATGTTCCTGCTCTTCACCACTTTCGGCACCCTCGTCTACGAGGAGGTGTTCGAAGGGGTCAAGGAGGTTCCCCACGGCACAGTCACCGCCGTGGGCCTCCTGCTGTTCCTCGGGGCCTGTGGGAAATCGGCTCAGCTGCCACTGTTCACGTGGCTCCCTGACGCCATGGAAGGCCCCTCGCCGGTCTCGGCCCTCATCCACGCCGCCACCATGGTGACGGCCGGCGTCTACCTCATGGCGCGGGTGAGCCCCCTCCTGGTCGAGGCTGAGACGGCCCTCACGGTGGTGGCCGTCGTGGGGGCGGTGACGGCGCTGGTGGCGGCGGTCATCGCCTGTGCCCAGGACGACATCAAGCGGGTGTTGGCCTACTCAACCATCTCGCAGCTGGGCTACATGTTCCTGGCCGTGGGCTCGGGTGCCTACGTCGCCGCCATCTTCCACATGGTCGTCCACGCCTTCTTCAAGGCTCTCCTGTTCCTCGGGGCCGGGTCGGTCATGCACGGCATGCACGACGAGACGAACATGAAGGTCATGGGCGCCCTGCGCCGGTGGATGCCCGTGACCTCCGCCACCTTCATCGTGGGTTGGCTGGCCATCGCCGGCGTGCCCCCGTTCTCCGGTTTCTGGTCCAAGGACGACGTCCTCCTGGCGGCCTTCGACAAGAGCCCGGCGCTGTGGGCCGTGGGCCTGGTGACCGCCCTGCTCACCGCCTACTACATGAGCCGCCAGGTGTTCCTGGTCTTCTACGGCCAGGAGCGGTGGCGGGAGGCCGCTTCGTCGGATGCCGGCCACTACGAGGAACCCCATGAGTCGCCTCGGTTGATGACGGTGCCGATGGTGGTGCTGGCGGCCCTGGCTGGCGTGGGCGGGCTCCTCAACCTGCCCTGGGACAAGCTCAAGTTCCTCGAGCACTGGTTGGAGCCGGTGTTCGAAGAGTCCGCTCACAAGTTGAAGCCGAGCGTGGAGGACCTCCGCCTGGTCCTCGCTGCCCTCGCCGTGACCGCGGCGTTGATGGGCGTCGCCATCGCCTACACCACCTTCGTGCGAGCTCGGCGCACGGCCGCTTTCGAGCCCGCCTTCCTCAAGCGGGGAGGCGGTGGCTTCGACGACCTCTACTCCTTCCTGGTGGAGAAGCCGAGCCGGGCGCTGGCCTCCTTCACCACCTTCGTGTTCGACGCCCGCATCGTGGATGGACTGGTCAACGGTGTGGGCTCCGTCGTCCGCCTGGGCGGCTCCCATCTCCGGAAGGTCCAGACCGGCTACGTCCGCAACTACGCCCTCGGCGTCACCTTCGGCGCCGCCCTCCTCCTCGGCTACGCCTTGTTGCGCATGGGGGGCTGACAGAGCACATGGAGGGGCTCTCGATCCTCACCGTCATCGTCCTGGTGCCCGTGGTGGGGGCGGCCCTCGTGGGCGTGCTCCCCCGCCAGCGAGAGGACCTGATCAAGGTCGTCGGCCTGCTGTCGGCGGTGCTGGTGGGCGTCCTGGCCATCGGCCTGGCCTTCGCCTTCGACGCCAAGAGCGCGGACTACCAGTTCGTCTCCGAGCAGAGCTGGATCGAGGAGTTCGGCGTCTCCTGGCTCCTCGGCGTGGACGGCATCTCCTTGTTCCTGGTCGTGCTCACCGGCATCCTCTTCCCCATCGCCCTGGCCGGTATCGACGTCCACCAGAACCTGAAGTCGTACACGGCGTGGATGCTGATCCTGGAGGCGGGATGCCTGGGCTCGTTCCTGGCTCTCGATCTCCTGGTGTTCTTCCTGTTCTTCGAGCTGACCCTCCTGCCCATGTACTTCATAATCGGCGGTTGGGGTTACGAGAACCGGGTCTACGCCTCCCTCAAGTTCTTCCTATTCACCCTCTTCGGCTCCGCCTTCCTGCTGGTGGGCCTGCTGGTGCTGGTGTTCCTCTCGGCCAGGGGCCAGGACCCGCTCACCTTCGACATCAGGGAGCTGGCCGACCGGGGAGCGCTGGCGGGAACCACGGCTCGGTGGGTCTTCCTCGCCTTCGTCATGGGCTTCGCCGTGAAGGTGCCGCTCTTCCCCCTGCACACCTGGCTGCCCGACGCCCACACCCAGGCGCCCACGGCGGGATCGGTGATCCTCGCCGGCGTCCTCCTGAAGCTGGGGACCTACGGCATCGTGCGCTTCGGCCTCTTCCTCTTCCCCAAGGCGGCAGTTGACCTGGCCCCGATCCTTCTCACCCTCGCCGTCATCGGAGTCCTCTACGGGGCGGTCGTGGCAACCATGCAACGGGACCTCAAGCGCCTGGTGGCGTACTCCTCGGTCGCCCACCTGGGCTTCATCGTCCTCGGAACCTTCGCCTTCACGGCCCAGGGCCTGTCCGGCGGGGTGCTCCAGATGGTGAACCACGGTCTGTCCACCGGTGCCCTGTTCCTCCTGGTGGGCATGATCTACGAGCGCCGTCACACCAGGGAGATCGCCGAGCTGCACGGGCTCCAACGCTCCATGCCGGTGATGGCCGTCGTGTTCACGGTGGTGATGTTCTCCTCTATCGGCCTGCCGGGGCTCAACGGCTTCGTGGGTGAGTTCCTCATCCTCGTCGGCAGCTTCGTGACCCGCCGCTGGTGGGCCGTCGCGGCCGCCGCGGGCGTCATCCTGGCCGCGCTGTACCTGCTCTGGGCCTACCAGCGCGTCTTCCACGGCACGCCTGAGGGCGACAACGCCGAGCTGCAGGACATGACGCTGCGAGAGCGAGCGGTCATGGCGCCCCTGCTCATCCTCATCGTGTTCCTCGGCATCTACCCCCAACCTGTCCTCGAACGCATCAACCCCTCCGTCGACCGCCTCATCGAGCACATCGAGGAGAAGGGTGAGTACAAGCAACCGGCGGTGGCCGCCAAGGGCAAGGAGGGCCTGCACGAGGAGCACCAGAAGAAGGAGGCCGAGGCCAAGGAGGCCAAGGAGAAAGAGGCCGAGCACAGGCTGGAGGAGTTCAGGAAGGCCGAGGAAAAGGCGAGGAGCGGCGGCCAATGATCGGTTCCCTGTTGGCCCAGGCGGGTGAGCCTGATCAGCTCCCGCCGCTGGAGCTGCCCGCCGTCGAGTACTCGGCCATGGCGCCCCACCTGATCCTGATCGGCGGAGCGCTCGTGCTCCTGGTCTGGGTCTCGATGGTGCGCCGGCGCCCGCCGTGGGCGTGGCCCGCCTTCACCGTGGTGGTGGGGCTGGCCTCGCTGGTGGCCTCGTGGCTGCTGTGGTTGGACGTCGATCGCAAGGGGCCGAGACCGGCCGTCGCCGGCGCCATCGTCGTCGACGGCTACGCGGTGTTCTTTCTGGTGACGGTGAGCGCCATCGTCGTGCTCGGTGCCCTGATGGGCGAGGCCTACCTGAAGCGGGAGGAGGTCCGCGGGCCCGAGTTCTACGTCCTCATGCTGCTCTCCGCTTCGGGGGCCATGTTCATGGCCTCCGCCAACGACCTGGTCATCACCTTCCTGGGGCTCGAGATCCTCTCTATCGCCCTCTACGTGCTGGCCGGCTTGAACAACCGGCGCATGGAGTCGAGGGAGGCGGCCATCAAGTACTTCGTCCTCGGCGCCTTCTCGTCGGCCGTGTTCCTCTATGGCGTGGCCCTGATCTACGGGGCGACCGGCTCCACCAACCTGGGCGAGATCTCCGCCTACCTGGATTCCACGGTGTCGCCCGCCGACGGCGTCCTCCTGGCGGGCATCGCCCTGCTGCTCGTGGGGTTCGGTTTCAAGGTGGCGGCCGTCCCGTTCCACACATGGACGCCCGACGTCTACCAGGGCGCGCCCACACCGGTCACCGGGTTCATGGCCGCGGGGGCCAAGGCGGCCGGTTTCGCCGGGTTGTTGCGAGTGTTCTTCTCCACCTTCGACATCTTGAAGCTCGACTGGCAACCGATCGTGTGGGTTCTCGCGGTGCTGACCCTTCTGGTGGGGTCGGTGCTGGCCATCGTGCAGGAGGACATCAAGCGGATGCTCGCCTATTCGTCCATCAGCCACGCCGGCTACGTGCTGATCGGCCTTCAGGCAGCCAACGACAAGGGCCTAGCCGGTTCGCTCTATTACCTGCTCACCTACACGTTCATGGTCATGGGCAGCTTCGCCGTTGTCACCCTCGTCGGGCGCCGGGGAGACGCCCGCCACGATCTCGACGCCTACCGGGGCCTTTCGGCACGGCGGCCGGCCGTGGCCCTGGCCCTCACCGTCCTGCTGCTGGCCCAGGCCGGCATCCCCTTCACCACAGGCTTCCTGGCCAAGTTCTACGTGATCTCCGCGGCCGTGGAAGCCCGGTCCTACACCCTGGCCCTCATCGGAATGCTGTCGTCGGTGGTGGCCGCCTTCTTCTACCTGCGGGTGACGGTGCTCATGTACATGTCCTCCGACGAGGAGGAGCGGGAGGAGAGCGATCCCGTGCCCGTCCCCCGGTCCATGGGGGTGGTCCTGGCCGTGTCGGTGGCGTTCACCGTGGCCTTCGGCCTGTTGCCGGGACCGGTGATCGACTTCGCCCGCGACGCCAGCCTCCTGCTGTAGGACCGCGTGGCACGTCCGGGCTGGCGGCGGCTGCTCGTCGCCGGCGTCATGGTGGGAGCGGCCCTCGCCGTGGGCCTGCTCCTGGCCAGGGCCAGCCGGGATCAGACCAGCCCGGGTGGCGGGAAACGCTTCCAGTTCGCTTTGATCGGCGATGCCCGTTACCGGCCCGACGAGTACCCCAAGTTCCAGCGTCTCCAAGAGCGGATCAACGCCGAGCGGGTCGCTTTCACCATCCACGTGGGCGACATCAAGGGTGGTGGGTCGTGCGCCGATCGGGTGTACCAGGAGACCCTTCAGATCTTCAACGAGTTCTCCTCCCCGTTGGTCTACACGCCCGGGGACAACGAATGGACCGACTGTGGCGATCGGAGACCTCGGGAGCGCCTGGCCTTCCTGCGCCGGGTGTTCTTCGCCGGCCAGGAGTCCCAGGGCCGGGAGCGGCTCCGCCTCGACCGCCAGAGCAGGGAGTACCCCGAGAACGCCCGATGGCGGTTCTCCGACGTGACCTTCGCCACCCTCCACGTGGTGGGCAGCAACAACAACCGGCCCGACCCCAGCCGTCCCGAGGGGACCTCGGGAGACGCGGGAGAGCACGCCGCTCGCAACACCGCCAACCTCGAGTGGCTGGCCGAGACCTTCCAGGAGGCACGCGCCGACGCCAGCGTGGCCGTGGTACTGGCCATGCAGGCCGATCCCGCCTTCGAGCGGTCATCTGGCCAGCGGTCCGGCTACGAGGACCTGCTGGCGGCCCTCGAGCGGGAAACGGTGGCCTTCGCCAAGCCGGTGGTGCTCGTCCACGGAGACAGCCACGTGTCTCGCATCGACAAGCCCCTGGTCAACCGGGCCACCGGTCGGGTCGTCGAGAACTTCACGCGGGTGGAGACCTTCGGCAGCCCCGACATCCACTGGGTGCGGGGCACCGTGGACACCGGGGATGCAAGGGTCTTCACCTTCAGAAAGGAGCTCGTCGACGCCAACCGGGAACCGTAGCTGGAGGCGAGGGCGGCTCAGCCCCCGCCCATGGCCTCGGCGGCCCGCTTCTCCATCTCGTCGGGCGGGACGTCCTCGACATGGGTGGCGACGTTCCACATGTGTCCGAAGGGATCCTCGAACGTGCCCGAGCGGTCGCCGTAGAACTGGTCCTCGACCGGGCGTAGGGCCTTGGCGCCCGCCTTCACGGCACGGTCGAAGACGGCGTCGACGTCCTCCACGTACACGCTCAGGACCACGGGGGTGCCGCCGATGGCCCGTGGGCCGCGGATGCCCATTTCCGGGGACTCGTCGGAGATCATGATCACCGAGTCACCGATCTCGAGCTCGGCGTGGCCGATCTTGCCTTCGGGCGCCGGCATACGCATCCGCTCGGTGGCGCCGAGCACGTCGGCGTAGAAGGCGATGGCGGCGCCGGCGCCGTCGATGTGCAGATAGGGCGTGACCCGCCGGTACCCGTCGGGGATGGGCTGCACCTTGGCCATGAGGACCTCCTGGTTGGTCGAGCGTCGGTCGAGCTGTCGGTTTGGGCTCTTCGGGTGGGCCCTTCTGGCCCGAACACACGTTCGCCTAAAGCGTACCCGGTCGTGTGAGCGACGACAAGGCCGCTCCTCCGGCGGCGCGCCTATTCCCAGCCCAGCTCGGTCAACCGGTCGTCAGATATCCCGAAGTGGTGAGCGACCTCGTGGATGACCGTCGTCCTCACGAGGTCGAGCAGTTGGGCCTCGTTATCCGCCAGCTGGCAGATCGGCCCCCGGAAGATGGTGATCCGATCGGGCATGGTTCCGGTGTAGGACAACGGCGAGCGCTCCGTGAGGGCGACGCCCTCGTAGAGGCCCAGCAGGGTTCCGCCTCCGTCACCCAGCTGCTCGGGCGTCGGCCCGTCCTCCACCACCACCGCCACGTTGTCCATCATCCTGCCGAGCTCGGCCGGCAGGCCGTCGAGGGCGTCGGCGACCAGCTGCTCGAACTCGTCGGCGCTCAGGAGAATGGGTATTGCCTTCCTCAGACGGGTGAGCTGGACAGCAGCTCGCGCAGGTACACGTCCCACAGGCTGCCGACGAAGAGACGGCCGAAGCGGGATAGGGCGCTCAGGCGGGACCCGAGCGTGGGTCCGCTCGACCGGAAGGTGGTGAGCTGGCGGGCGAAGGCCAGAGGCCGGATCCGGAGGATGCCCGCGGCCACGACCTCAGCCGTGTGGGCGTCCGCTTCTGCTTCGGCCAGGGTGACGTGGCCGGCGAGGACCCGCGTGTACAACGTGGTGGTGTCGCTCCACACGTCGAAGCCGGGATGGTCCTTCACGACCTTGTGCCCCACCAGCGTCAACGGCCGGCCGCTGCCGTCTCGGAACCACAGCTGGTAGAGCATCCGCTTGTCCCTGGGGTCGGCCTCGCTCACGAACAGGTTGAAGACGCCACGCTCCACGGGTCGACGACCCCCCAGCACCTCGCTGTCCACCCATCCTGCCGCGGTGGCGTCGTGGTCGGGGTCGACGACGAAGCGGTCGATGTCGTCGACGTCGATGGTGAGATGGAACATCAGCTCGGCGCCGGCGTCCCGGCCCGCCGTGGCGCCGGCGTCGTGGTCGTCGAACCCGAAGCCGGCGTAGCCGGTCATCTCCTCGGTGAACCTGACGCTGGCCGGAGGCGGCAGCCCGGGTGGGCGCTCCATCCCCGAGGTGAGCTCCGGCCCTGGAGCCAGCGGAATGCCCTCCTCCCGGCACCAGCGCCGACCGGCCTGGACGCCGAGCTCGACGGCGGCGGCCATGCGGTCCCGGGTGAAGTTCATGAGGTAGTGGAGCGGCACCTCGGCCTGGAGCACCTTCAACTCGATGCGGCGGCCGAACTCGCCGTGGTCACCGCTGGCGACGGCCTCGTTGTTGCGCTCGATGCGGCGGACCATGGCCCGGAAATGGCTGTTGGCCATGGCCTCGATCATCTGGAAGTAGTGGGCCACGAAACCTGCGTGCCACTCGCCCCGCTCGCTCACGGTCCAGATCACCCACAGCTCGTCGGCGCCCCGCCGCACGGCCTCCGCGAGGTTGGCGTCGGTGGCGAAGACGGCATCGATGTAGACGTCACCGTCGATGCGTACCGGTGGGAACCAGATCGGCAACGAGACGGCCGAGATCAGCCGGTCCTCGTCCATCTGATCGGCTGTGAGCACCACCTGGTCGTGACGGGTGAAGTTGTAGAGGTTGAAGGTGGCTTCCCGGGTGGTAGAGCGAATGAGGGGCCAGCTGAGCCCCCACGCACCGAAGACGTTCCTGCGGAAGCGGTCCAGCCGGAACAGCGACTCGCCGAAGGGGATGGTCAGGAGGCCCCGAAGGTTGGGCTGGATCCCCCGCAATGGCTGGTTCCGGCGCCAGTTGTCGGCGATCTGCGTGCCGGTCATCCCCTGGCACCACATGGCCAGGTTGAAGACCCCGCCGCTGGCCCCGTCGGCGTGATCGAACTCGAGACCAGCCTCGTCCAGCCACACCTGGAGCACGCCGGCCTGCAGGGCGACCTTGGTCCCCCCGCCGGCCATGATCAGCGAGCGGCGGGGGCGGGCGGGATCGGTCACCGGATCGTCAGCGACGCGACCATCAGCCACGAGGCCGGCTCCGCTCGATCATCCGCGCCGAGAACCGCTCGGTGAGGGCGGCGATGGTGAGACACGGGTTGGGTCCCGTCGGCCCGGGCATGACCGAGCCGTCGGCCACGAACAGGCCCTCGTAACCGAACACCTCGCCGTAGCTGTCCACCACACCCTCACCGTCGTCCCTGCCCATGGGGCAACCGCCGAGTGGATGCACGGTGACCACGCGGCTCAGGTACTTGCTGGGGCTCTCCTGGAGCTCGGAGTCGAGCTCGCGCGCCACCTCCGTCATCAGCTCCCGGACTCGGGCGAAGAACGCCTTGGACGTGGTGGTGGTCCAGTCGACGTCGAGCCAGCCCTTGCGCAGGCGCATGGTGCCGTCGGGCATGTCGCGGCCCATGCCCAGCATGGGCAGCGTTCCCGCCGACAGTCGGGAGTCGCCGATGAGCGCTCCCAGCTGAGCTCCGATCTCGCTCTTGGGTTGTTCCGTCAGTCGTGACCACAGTTGGGTCCACACGAAGCGAGCGGCCCGGCCCACCGCGTTGGGCAGGGACGAGGTCTCGAGGATCCAGTTCACGAACCCGGGGTAACCCCCGTCCTGGAGGTAGAAGCCCCGCCCGGAGCCGCCGTCGACCGTGTCGTCGACCCGCATGGTGCTTGTTATCACCGGCCCGTTGGAGGGGTCGAGCAGGCGGCCCCTGCTCCCGGTGACGAAACCCAACAGGTCCCCGTTTCCGCAGAACCGGGTACCGAGTCGGCTGCTGACCTTGGGGACGGCGCTGCGGTTCTTGAGCATCAGGTACGTGGATCCCAAGGCGCCGGCCGACAGGACCAGGACCCGGCAGGTGAGCGGCTCGACCGGGTTCCCGGCCGGCTTGACCCGGATGCCTTCGTTCTCGGGAGGGTGGCTGACGTAATGAACGGTGAAGCCCCCCTCGGCTCTGCGCTCGAAGCGGCGCATCTCACAGCGGTCCATGAGGACGGCGCCGTGACGGTGGGCCACCGTGAGGTAGTTGAAGTCGAGCGTGTTCTTGCTGCCGAAGTTGCAACCGACGTCGCACTCGCCACAGAGGCGGCAGGTGAAGCGTCTTCGCCCATGAAGGTTGTCGGGCTCTTCTATGGGCTCACCCGGTACCGGGTGGGGGCGGCCGAACGACACGGCCAGGTTGGGAAGCTGCCAGTGGACGCCCAGGCCCCGGGCCGCGTCCCGCATGGCCAGGGTCTTGGGTGTCTCGGAATAGGGAGGGATCTCGAACGGGTAGGTGTTGGCGCCCAGCATGGTCTCGGCGGCGTCGTAGTGCGGGTCGAGATCGGCGCGGCTGACCGGCCAGTGCTCGTAGGTGCCGTCCCTACGGTCCTCCTTCACGAACCACTTCTCGTCCTTGCGGAGGAGGACGTTGGCGTAGATCAGCGAGCCGCCACCGAGCCCGCTGGCCACGACCGCCTCCAGGCCGCGGAAGGACCAGATGTCGAACAGCCCGTGCAGCCCCTCGCTCGGGTCCCAGAAGTTGCGGGACATCTCGAGCGGGGTGCGGGCGAAGGAGCCGGGAGGGTAGCGCTTCCCCCGCTCCAGCACGCAGACCCGCATCCCGGCCTCGGCCAGACGGCAGGCACTCACCGCCCCGCCGAAGCCCGAACCCACAACGATGGCGTCGTAGTCGAAGCCCCTCACCGCCGCTCCTCGGCCCCCCGCCCGTCGATGACTGTCGGGCCTTCGATGAGGTGGGGCCGGGGCGCCCCGCCATCGGGTGCCAGCCACGACGCCGACGGCTCGCCGCCGGGGTCCAGTCGCCACTTGGTGGTGGTTCGTTCCACGCCGATGGGATAAAGACGCAGCACGCCCTCGTGGTCGATGTGGAGACGGGCGAAGTTCTTGCAGCCGGTCAGTCGTTGGGCCGAGAAAGCCTCGTTCCCATGGGTGTCGAGCCCGGGGATGACGTTGCAGGCCGCCAGGTAGACCCCCATGGCCAGCCCTCCGGCCAGGCCGCCGAGGACTGCCACCAGCCCGAGCAACGCCACAGTCAGCAGCCCCCCGTCCGCCACCCGCGTGGCGATCCCGACGGAGATCCAGGCCACGCCCACCACGGCAGCCAGCTGGAGGGCTCCGTGGGCCAGACCCATGACCACCTTGGCCGCGAGCCGGGCCCGCCACCTGGCGGGTGGTTCGGCGAAGGCGATCAGGAGCATGGCCAGAACTACGAGCACCGCCCCCGACGCCGGCCCCCACAACCCCACCAGGAGGTCGCTCAGCCCGAACGTCTGCACGGCCTCGGGTAGAGGGCCTCTGGTCCCTCCCTCCAGCGTCCGAATGGAGAACTGGCTGGTCCACAGGAGCAGGAGGTGAAGGGCGCCGGGGATGAGCATGAACGAGGGATTGCGGAAAGGAAGGCGCACGGCGCCGAGGCCCATCCGTCGAGACCTGTGCAACTGGGGATAGGACGCTCGTCGGATGTAGGTCTGCGGCGACGCATCTCTCTTGTCCACCTCGAGGTCGATCCGGCCGGGGAGGTCATGGGTGGGGTGCAGGAAGGCGCCGCCGCCGCCGGCGGTGACCTTCTGCGTCCCGTCGGGCCCCTCGTAACGGGCGTAGTGATGGTGGTCGCCGGTCAGGGTGAGCATCAGCCTGGCCTCGGTGGGGCGGATGACGTTCCGCTCGAGGTAGGCCAGGTTGCGGTAGGCGGCGGGCTCCTCCACGGTATCGACCCAGCTCGGCTTGGCCGTGCACAGGATGACACGGTCGCCGGCCCGCATGGCCTCGGCGACCCCTTCGAAGTAGCGGAGCTGGGGCTCGTCGATGTAGGAGTCGAGCTGGATGTCGATCCCCCAGAGCCACCAGCGGTGCGGCAGCTGCAGCGCAAAGTAGCTGCGAGCCTGGCGGGTGCGCCAGGCGCCCACCCACTTCTTCTGGCAGAAGATCCGGATGAAACCGGTCAGGCCGTCGTACCAGTCATGGTTACCGGGCAGGACGAACATGTCCGGAGCCCGGTGCTCGGGGAGCCACGGCAGGGCGCATCGAAAGGGGCCGACGAAGCGGTCCTCGTACTCCGCCGGGTCTGCCGTCGGGTAGACCTCGTCCCCGCCCAGGACCAAGGCGTCGCCTCGAGGCAGCGGTTTGTCGGCACCGGCGACCTCGAGGGCAGGGCGTGAAGCCAGCCAGGCCATGGTGTAGGTGGGATCGAAGCCGTCACCGGTATCGGACAGGTAGTCGAGCCACAGCTCGTCCCGACCGGACAGGTGATCGATCAGGGACGCTTCCGCCACCGCCTGGAGCTCTCGCTTGTCCAGGAAGGCGCCGAAGACGGCGGACAGCACGACACGGAGGCCGGCGCTGGCGAGGACCCCGGGACTGAACCATCGAACTGAGCGTCGGCGCCGGAACTCAAACTGGTCCTCCGTCATCGGACGAGGCGGGGCATCGGGGCGTGCGGCCGTCTGACGGGGCCCATCGTGATTCGCAGAGGTCATGGCAGACGACTCCAAGCGCCCACGCCCGAGAGAGCCCAGGCGTGGCCGGAGCATACGGTCCCTCGGCTCCTGCGTGCCCGGCGCTGTGTGGCGGCTCGTGAAGGCCATCACTACGCTCGTCGTCGATGTCAGGTCTCCTGCGCGAGTACTTCACCGTCCTCGTGTTCGGTGTCGCCGCCGTGGCCATGGTGGGTGCCATGCTCGGGGCCGGGAGCCTGCTACGGCCCAAGCGTGCGCAGGCGCAGAAGTACATCTCGTACGAGAGCGGTGTGGACCCCGTGGGCACGGGGTGGTCGCAGAGCCAGATCCGCTACTACCTGTTCGGGTTGCTGTTCGTCCTGTTCGAGGTGGAGACGGTCTTCATCTTCCCGTGGGCCGTCCGCATCGACGAGCTGGGCGTGTTCGGCTTGATGGAGATGATCGTCTTCATCGCCATCCTGGCCCTCGGGATCCTTTACGCCTGGCGAAAGGGAGTCCTTCGATGGATGTGACCCGGCGCGGAGGCGATCCGGCATGGGCTTAGTGGAGAAGGGCTGGGTGCCCAAGCCGCTCGGGCACCTGCTCAACCTCAGTCGCAAGTACTCGTTGTGGGTCTACCAGTGGGGCCTGGCCTGCTGCGCCATCGAGATGGGCGCCGCCTTCGGGTCCCCTCGTTACGACGTGATGCGTCTGGGCGTCATCCCCTTCCCGGCCAGCGCCCGCCAAGCCGACCTGGTCGTCATCTCGGGGACGGTCACGGACAAGATGGCGCCCCCGATCCGCCGGCTGTACGAGCAGATGCCCGACCCGAAATACGTGATCTCCATGGGTTCGTGCGCCAACTGCGGCGGCCCCTACTGGGACAGCTACTCCGTCACCAAGGGAGTCGACCAGATCGTCCCGGTGGACGTCTACGTGCCCGGCTGTCCCCCCCGCCCCGAGGCGCTGCTCGAGGGCATCGTGCTCCTCCAGGCCCGCATCCAGAACGAGGACATGGCCGAGCGCTGGAAGGGTGAGCCCATTGTCGTCGGAAGCTGACGAAGGGGCAGCTGAGGAGGAGGGCGCCGGCCAGCCGGCCACGTCGCGCCCGGGGCCCGGGGACGGTCGCCGCGGGGACTCGACACGCCAACAGGTGGTCGAGGCGTTTAGGGCGGAGCTGGACGACGCCGTGGTGGCCTCCGAGGTCAGCGGTGACGACGTCTGGGTCCGGGTGGACCGGACTGCCTGGCGCCAGGCCGCCGAGGCGTGCCGGCGCCGGCTGGACATGGACTACTTCTGCTTCCTCTCCGGCATCGACTGGTTGGTGAACCCCGAGCTCTCGGGCGAGAAGTTGTGGGATCCGCCCGGAGAGACGCCCGGAGAGACGCCCGGAGCGGAGACCGGCGCCGAGGATGGGGTTTACCAGACCGGGGTGGCGGGCGGCGAGACCCGGTTCCAGCTGTTGGCTCGCCTGTACTCCACGACCCGCAAGGTCGGGGTCACCCTGAAGGCCGATCTCGACGAGGAGGATCCGCGGGTCGCCTCCCTGGTGGGCGTGTACCGGGGCGCCGACTGGCACGAGCGCGAGGCCTGGGAGATGTACGGCTTCACCTTCGAGGGCCATCCCGGCCTCCGGCATCTGTACCTGCCCGGCGAGTTCGAGGGCCATCCGCTGCGCAAGGACTTTCCCCTTCTGGCCCGTGAGGTCAAGCCCTGGCCCGGATTGGTGGACGTGGAGCCCATTCCCGGCGAAGAGGCGCCGGAGGAAGGTGCCGCAGAGGACGAGGGCGCTGGGGCGGAGACCGCGTCGGCAACGGGCGAAGGCGGATGACCGCCACCACCGACTGGGAGAAGTCTGCCTACGTCGCCGGCCAGGCCGCCGACGCCCGGGTCAACGTGGAGCTCGAGGCCGAGGGCATGACCCTCAACCTCGGGCCTCAACATCCGGCCACCCATGGAACCCTGCGCATCGTGGTGCGCCTCGACGGCGAGCAGGTGGTTTGGGCCGAGCCGGTGTGCGGCTACATGCACCGGGGCTACGAGAAGCTCTGCGAGGTACGCACCTATCCCCAGATCACCACCCTCGTCAACCGCATCGACTGGCTGGGCCACTTCGCAAACGAGGTGCCCTTCATCCTGGCTGCCGAGAAGCTCATGGAGATAGAGGCACCGCCTCGCGCCCAGTGGCTGCGAACCATCTTCTTCGAGATGGCCCGCATCGCCAACATCTCGCTGTTCCTCGGCGACATGGGTGTGCAGCTGGGCGCCCTTACGCCCGTGTTCTACGCCTTCCGGGATCGCGAGTACGTGCTCAACCTGATGGAGGCGGTGACGGGTGGGCGCTTCCACCCCAACTTCGACCGTATCGGCGGCCTGAAGGACGACCTGCCCAAGGGATGGGTCGGTGAGGCCAAGGGGGTGATGCGCCGTGTTCGGGCCTTCTGCGACCAGATGGAAGACCTTCTCATGGGCAACGAGATCTTCGACCGGCGCACTCGCGGCATCGGGGTGATACCTGCCTCCGTGGGTCTCGAGTACGGCCTTTCCGGCGCCAACATCCGCGCCAGTGGGGTCGACTGGGACCTGCGCCGGGACGAGGACTCTCCGCTCGCATGGAAGCACTGCGACTGGAAGGTCTGGACCCATCTCGACGGCGATTCGTTCGCCCGTTACTGGGTCCGCCTGCAAGAGACCCGCGAGGCCACCAAGATCGTCGAACAGCTGCTCGACGGCCTGCCGGCCGGGTCCATCCAGGCCAAGGTGCCCCGTATCATCAAGGTCCCGGCCGGAGAGGTGTGGATGCACACCGAGAACCCTCTGGGCGAGATGGGCTACTACGTGGTCAGCAAGGGGGGGCTCGGTCCCTTCCGGGTGAAGATCCGAAGTGCCTCGTTCAACAACGTCTCCATCACCCCCTGGGTGCTCCGCGGCGTCTACGTACCGGACGTGATCACCATTCTCGCCTCCCTGTACTTCATCCTCGGTGACATCGACCGATGACGCTGGCGCTCCAGCTCGCCTATTGGCAGACGACCACAGTCAAGGTGCTGGTGGTGCTGGCGGTCATCCCCGCCGCCGCCATCGTCCTCGGCTACGTGTTCCTCCTCAAGATGATGAGCCACATGCAGAGCCGACTGGGACCGATGGAGGCGGGGCCCCACGGCACCCTGCAGCTCGTGGCCGACGGCTTGAAGTTCCTCCAGAAGGAGGACATCTTCCCCGCCAAGTCGGATCGCTTCGTGTTCGGACTGGCGCCCATCGTGGTGCTGATGTCCACCTTCCTCCTCTACGTCGTCATCCCCGCCGGGCCCCGGCTCGTGGTCGAGGACCTCGACACCGGGGTGTTCTTCGCCCTCGCCGTCTCGTCCCTTTCCGTGCTCGGCGTGCTCATGGCCGGGTGGGCCTCGGCCAACAAGTACTCCCTCATCGGCGCCCTCCGTGCCGCGGGGCAGTTGATCGCCTACGAGCTGCCTCTGGTGCTGGCCGTGGTCGGGGTGGTGATGCAGGCCGGGACCATGAGCCTGCAGGGCATCGTCAGGGCTCAGTCCGAAGGTGAGATCTTCGGTGTCGGCGTCGTGGGCAACCCCTACATCCTCACTCAGTTCGTGGGGTTCGCCATCTTCCTCCTTGCCGCGCAGGCCGAGCTCTCCCAGACGCCCTTCGACATGCCGGTCGCGGAGTCCGAGCTGGTGGCCGGGTTCATGACCGAGTACACGGGCTTCCGGTTCCTCTTCTTCTTCATGTCCGAGTTCGGCTCCGCCTTCGCCCTCGCAGCCATTGGCGCCACACTGTTCCTGGGAGGCTGGCACCTACCTGGGATCGAGGGGGGCCTGGCCGACCTGGCCGGGCCGGTGGTGCTGGGGGCCAAGATCATGCTGGTCGCGTTCTTCATCTTCTGGTTCCGCTTCACGTTCCCCCGACTGCGCGAGGACCAGCTCCAGGCCGTGGCCTGGAAGTACCTCATTCCGGTCTCCCTCGCCAACATCATGGTGACCGGCGTCCTCAAAGTGATGTTCTGAAAGGTCTGAAAGGACTGTCATGCCACACGTTCCAGGGTTGCTCAAGGGTTTGGGCGTCACATTCAAGACGATGACCAAGCCGGCGGTCACAGTTCAGTACCCCCACGTCAAGGAAGCTCCGCCCACCCGGGCACGTGGGGTGATCGCCCTCAAGGAGGAGAACTGCACGGTCTGCATGCTGTGCGCACGTCAGTGCCCTGACTGGTGCATCTACATCGAGGGTTACAAGGACAAGGCTCCGCCCCGGCGCGAAGGAGGCAAGCCTCGCACCGTGCAGAAGCTCGACCGCTTCGACATCGACTACGGGCTCTGCATGTACTGCGGGATCTGCGTTGAGGTCTGCCCCTTCGACGCACTGTTCTGGACGCCGGAGTACGAGTACTCGGAGGTCAAGATCGCCGATCTCCTGCACGACAAGGACCGCCTGGGCGAGTGGATGAAGACGGTTCCGGAGCCGCCACCCCTCGAGGCCGGTGCCGACGCCAAGTTGGGCCCGAAGAAGTAGGACCGTGGTCGCTCAGAACATCGTCTTCGGGGTCCTGGCCGCGGCCATGGCCGTCGCCGCCATCCGGGTGGTGACCACGAAGAACGTCGTCCACGCGGCCCTGTACCTGGCGGTGGTGCTGGCCGGCGTGGCCGCCCTGTACATCCTGCTGGCCGCCGAGTTCATCGCCGTGGTGCAGGTGATCATCTACATCGGGGCCATCCTGATCCTGTTCCTGTTCGGCACCATGCTCACGCGCGCGCCCATCGGCCGGACGGCCGACCTCGACAACGACCAGCGCTGGCTGAGCGTGGCGGTGTCCCTCTTCCTCCTCGGTGTGCTCGGGGCCGTGCTCCTCGACGCCTATGGATCCACCAAGCTTCCCAAGGACGCCGCTGTGCAGCGCAGCGGTGAGGTCGGCGTCTCCATCTTCCAGACCTACGTAGTCCCTTTCGAGGTCATCTCCGTGCTCCTCCTCGCCGCCCTGGTAGGCGCCGTCGTCATCGCCAGGGGTGACTGAGTCGTGTACCTGAACCAGTTCCTGTTGCTGGCCGCCTTCCTGTTCTGCGTCGGCGTCTACGGAGTGCTGGCCCGCAAGAACGGCGTGCTCGTGCTCATGTCCATCGAGCTCATCCTGAATGCAGTCAACATCAACCTGGTGGCCTTTGGGCTTTTCCGGGAGACGGTGGTCGGCCAGGTGTTCGCCCTCTTCGTGATCGCCGTGGCCGCCGCCGAGGTAGGCGTGGGCCTGGCCATCGTGATCCTCATCTACCGGAACCGACGCTCCATCGACCTCACCGAGGTCGACCTCATGAAGGGCTGACGGGAGGCGTGCTGGAGAACGCCTGGCTCGTGCCCGCCCTCCCGGTGCTGTCGTTCGTCCTCATCCTGTTCTTCGGCAAGCGCCTGCCCAAGGGCGGTCACGAGATCGGTGTCACCGCCCTCGCCGCCGCCTTCGTGCTGTCCTGCATAGCTGCTGTCCAGTGGGTGCAGCGCCCCGCCGACCTGAGGGTGGCGCCCAAGGGCGAGGAGCACGCCCAGGCGTCCCCCTCGGCCAACCGCGGCTACAGCCCCGTCAGCCTCCAGGAGCACGAGCCGCAGCAGGAGCCCCAGCCGCAACAGGAGCACGAGGAGGCCGAGCACGAGACCGAGCCCGTTCGCGAGCCTGTGGTCAGGGACGTGACCTGGTTCGACAACGGTCAGGTTCGGGTGAAGGCCGGCACCCACATCGACGGCTTGGCCGTGGCCATGATGTTCGTGGTCACCCTCATCTCGCTGCTGGTGCACGTCTTCTCCACCAGCTACATGGACGGTGACCGCCGCTACACGCACTACTTCGCCTCCCTCAGCCTGTTCACCGCCGGGATGCTGGTGATGGTCACGGCCAACAACACCCTGCAGCTCCTGGTGGGCTGGGAGCTGATGGGCCTGTGCTCGTTCGTGCTGATCGGTCACTGGTGGGAGGAGCGGAACAACTCCGACGCCGCGCTGAAGGCCTTCTTCACCACCCGCACCGGCGACGTGGGCCTGCTCATCGGCATCGTCGTGCTGTTCTTCGCCGCCGGCCAGACCTTCGACATAGCCGCGATCAACGCTCAGGCGCTCGGTGGTGAGGTGAGTCATGCCCTGCTGCTGGCGGGGGCGGCCGGCCTGCTCTGCGGCGTGATCGGCAAGAGCGCCCAGTTCCCCCTCCACACGTGGCTCCCCGACGCCATGGCCGGTCCCACGCCGGTGTCGGCGCTCATCCACGCCGCCACCATGGTGGTGGCCGGCGTGTACCTGGTGGCTCGCTTCTACGGCGTGTTCTGGTCTGGATTCGACATCGGGGGAGGGGGCATCAATCCCGTGGCCCTGGTGGGGGGCACCACGGTGCTCATCGCCGCCGCCCTGGCGTTCGTCCAGACCGACATCAAGAAGGTGCTGGCCTACTCCACCGTCAGCCAGCTCGGTTACATGGTCATGGCGCTGGGTGTGGGGGCCTGGACCGCGGGAGTCTTCCACCTCACGACCCATGCCTTCTTCAAGGGTCTCCTCTTCCTCGGAGCCGGCTCGGTGAGCCACGCCGTTCACAGCTTCGACATGAAGAAGGACATGGGAGGCCTGCGCCAGCACATGCCCGTGACCTACAGGACCTTCCTCATCGGTTCGCTGGCCCTGGCGGGGGTCTTCCCCCTCGCGGGATTCTGGTCCAAGGACGAGATCCTCCTCGGTGCCTCCGCCAACGGCTATCCCGTCTTTCTCGTCGTCGGGCTGGTGGGCGCCGCTCTCACCGCCGCCTACATGACCCGTTGCGTCTACCTCACCTTCTTCGGTGAGTACCGCGGCCACGGCCATCCCCACGAGTCGCCGCCGGCCATCACCGTACCCCTGGTCGTGCTGGCCGCCCTGTCGGTCGGAGCCGGGTTCATCAACGTCCCCGGAGGTGAGTGGTTTGCCAAGTGGACCGAGAACGAGACGGTGCTGACCGCCGGCGTGGCTCACCACTCCTTCTCCGCGGGCATCGCCGTGCTCGGAACCGCCCTGGGTCTGGCCGGGATTGCCGTTGGCTACGCCTACTTCTGGCGCAACCTCGGGCCCCGCCGGCTGACCCAGCGCAGCGCCCCCGCCCGGATCGGTTACCGCGTCCTCGAGGAGAAGTACGGGCTCGACCGTCTGTACACCGACGTCGTGGTCGGCGCCATCAAAGGCCCGATCGCCAGGGCCGCCTACTGGTTCAACCAACGGGTGATCGACGGGGTCGTGAACGGCGTGGGCATCGCCGCCCGGGGCCTGGCCCGTTTCGTGTACGACGTGATCGACCAGAAGCTGGTGGACGGGATCGTCAACGGCGCCGGCGTCAGCGCCGAGGGTGGTGGCAAGGTACTTCGCGTCATGCAGACCGGGCGGGTCCAGCAGTACGCCCTCTTCCTGTTCGCCGCCGTCGTCATGATGGGTGGCGCCCTCGTCCTGTTCACCACCGGTAGTTAGGAGAGCGGAGGCCGATGTTCGACTCGTGGGCCCTAACCCTGGCCGTGTTCCTCCCTGCGCTGGGGGCGGCGGTGCTCATCGCCGTGCCCAGGCGAGCGGAGAGCCTCATGAAGGTGGTCGCCCTGGTCTCGACGCTGGCGACCACGGGGGTGGGCGTGGGGATCCTGGCCCGCTTCGACTACGGGGCCACCGATACCCTCCAGTTCGAGGTGGACGTGCCCTGGATCGACGTCATCAACAGTCGCTACCACGTCGGCCTGGACGGCCTCTCGCTCCCCCTCCTGGCCCTGTCCATGCTCATAACGGTGCTGTGCGTCGTCTACTCCTGGGACCACTTCCCCGAACCCCACAACCCGAAGGCGTTCCTTGCCCTCATGCTCGTGCTGGAGACGGGGATGAACGGCACCTTCGTGGGCCAGGACCTGATCCTGTTCTTCGTGTTCTTCGAGCTGGTGCTCCTCCCCATGTACTTCATGATCGGCGTCTGGGGCGGGCCCAACCGCCAGTACGCAGCCATCAAGTTCTTCCTCTTCACGTTGTTCGGCTCTGCCCTGATGATCCTCGGGTTCCTTCTCCTGTACTTCAAGGGGGGCAGCACCTTCGACATCCCCGAGCTGGTTGCCAATGGCGGGACCATCGCTCGTAGCACCCAGATCCTCATCTTCGGTGGCCTCTTCATGGGCTTCGCCATCAAGGTGCCCATGTTCCCGTTCCACACCTGGCTGCCGGACGCGCACACCGAGGCCCCCACCGTGGGTTCGGTGATACTGGCCGCGGTCCTCCTCAAGTTGGGCACCTACGGCTTCATTCGCATCGCGGTGCCCATCCTCCCCGAAGCGGCCCAGGTGTGGGCCCCGGTGATCGGGGGCCTGGCGGTGGTGGGCATCATCTACGGGGCCCTCGGTTGCCTGGCCCAGCGCGACCTCAAGCGGCTCATCGCCTTCTCGTCCGTGGCCCACATGGGCTTCGTGATGCTGGGTATCGCCACCTTGACCGACTACGGCCTCAACGCTGCCGTCTTCGGCATGGTGGCCCACGGTCTCATCACCGGCATGCTGTTCTTCCTCGCCGGCTCCATCCAGGAGCGATACCAGACCAGAGAGATGGACCGGCTGGGGGGGCTGCTGCTGCAGGCGCCCAGGCTGGGGTGGCTCCTGGGGTTCTGCGCCATGGCGTCTCTCGGCCTCCCCGGCCTCGCCGGCTTCTGGGGCGAGTTCCCGGCCATCCTCTCCGCGTACCAGCCGGCGCCCGGGCTGTCGGTGCCGCTGTTTCGCTTTTACATGGTGGTGGCGGCCATGGGCACCGTCTTCGCCGCCGGCTACCTGCTGTGGATGTACCAGCGCACGGCGTTCGGCACGGCCAAGGATGAGTTCGCCGAAGCCCACGTGCACGACGTGCACGGCCCGGAATGGGTGGCCTGGACGCCTCTTCTCGTGCTCATCCTCGTCCTCGGCGTCTTCCCCAGCCTGATCTTCGGCATCACCGACGGGGCCGTGCAGACGGTCACGTCCGCTGTCCAGGCACTGGGGGGCTGAGCCGAACCGTGGCCGGCCTGGCTGCCGTCGCTTTCGAGGCGCCCTACCTCGACTACGCGGCGCTGGCGCCCGAGCTGATCCTCACCGGCGTCCTGGTCGCCGTCCTCGTGATCGACCTGTTCGTCGGCGAGGAACGCAAGGCGGTGGTGGCCCAGGTGGCCGGCGTGGGCCTTCTGGCCAGCCTCCTGCCCATCGCCTTCCTGGCCGCCGACGGCGCCGACCGCTCCATGTTCTCCGGCGCCTACGTCGTGGACGACTTCGCCTTGGTGCTCAAGGCCCTGTTCCTCGTGAGCGGATACGTGGTTCTGCTCATGTCCACCGACCACGTCCAGGAGGGCGACTACTGGAAGGGCGAGTACTCGTTCCTGTTGCTGTCGTCGCTCCTCGGGATGGTGGTGATGTGCTCGTCGCGCGACCTCCTCAGCATCTTCGTGGCCCTGGAGCTGCTCTCCATCCCTGCCTACCTGCTGGCTGGCTGGCGCAAACGCGACCTCAGGAGCAACGAGGCCTCGCTCAAGTACTACCTGCTCGGAGTGCTGTCGTCGGCGGTGATGCTGTACGGGATGTCACTGGTGTTCGGCACCACGGGCACCACCGTGCTGGAGGACATCGGGCGCGAGCTGGACGGGGCCGGAGGCGCCGAGCCGCTCGTAGCCCTGGGCATCTTCTTCATCGTCGTCGGATTCGCCTTCAAGGTGTCGGCCGTCCCCTTTCATTTCTGGGCCCCCGACACCTACGAGGGCGCCCCGACCCCGGTGACGGCATTTCTGTCGGTGGCGTCCAAGGCCGCGGGTTTCGTCGCCCTCCTGCAGCTGATCTTCGTGGGCTTCTTCGGTCAGAGCGACGTGTGGCAGCCGCTGTTCTGGTTCCTGGCCGCCCTCACCATGACGGTCGGCAACCTGGTGGCCCTGCGCCAGACCAACGTGGTCCGCCTGCTCGCCTACTCCTCGGTGGCCCAGGCCGGCTACATGCTCGTTCCCTTCGCCGTCGGAGGAGCGAGCGCGGAGGCTGCGGGCACGGCCCAGACCGCCGCCATCGTCTACCTGCTGATCTACGCGGCCATGAACCTTGGGGCCTTCGCCATCGTGATGGCCGTGGCCCGCAAGACCCGCTCGGGTGAGATCTCGTCCTACGGAGGCCTCTTCAGCTACGCCCCTGGCCTCACGGTGCTCATGACCGTCTTCCTGTTCTCCCTGGCCGGCATCCCACCGCTCGGGGGATGGTTCGCCAAGCTCTACATCTTCAAGTCGGCTATCGACGCCGGCACGAGTTGGGCCGTCATCCTGGCCGTCTTGGCCGGGGTCAACTCCGTCGTCGCCCTCTTCTATTACGCAGGCGTGGCCCGGGAGATGTGGATGCGACCGGTGCCCGACGAGGACCTGACGCCCATCCGGGTACCGCCGGCGCTGATGGCGGCGCTGGGCATCACTGCCGCCGCCGTAGTGGCCATCGGGGTGTACCCCCAGGCCTTTGCCCGCCTGGGGGACCTGGCCCAGCTCACTGTCAGGTAGGCCGAGCCCCTGCCGGCCACTGGCCCTGCCACGGGTGGTGTCGTCGAGCGCGTTCGCCGCCTGGGGCCCATCTCCTTCGACGACTACCTGGACATTGCCCTCTACGGCGGGGACGGGTTCTTCACGAGGGGCGGAGGGCCGGGCCGACGGGGCCACTTCCTCACCAGCCCGGAGGTCGGCGCCTCGTTCGCCACCGTCCTAGCCGGGGCGCTCGACTCCTGGTGGACGAGCCTCGGGCGCCCTGACCCGTTCCTGGTGGCCGAGGTGGGGGCCGGGGCCGGGACTCTGGCCGCTGGGATCCACCGTGCCGGTCCAGCGTGCTCGAGGGCCCTGCGTTACGTGCTGGTGGAGCGCTCCGAGGCGCTACGAGAGCGTCACGGTCAGCACCTGTCACTCGAGCCTCCGAGCACCTTGCTCCGGGCAGGGCCGGACGCGGACCGTGAGGCCGACCCGTTGGTCGGCACCGGGCCCGTGTTCACCTCGCTTGCCCAACTGCCGGGCCAGCCCTTCGTCGGGGTGGTGCTGGCCAACGAGCTGCTCGACAACATGGCCCTCTTCCTCCTGCAACGCACCCGGACCGGCTGGCTGGAGGTGCGGGTGGGCGAGGAGGGCGGTGACCTGGTGGAGGTGCTGGTGCCGGCGGCCCCGCCTCTGGCGGCCGAGGCCGACCGGCTGGCGCCCGATGCTCCTCGCGGTGGGCGGATCCCTCTGCAGCACAGGGCACGGGCCTGGCTGCGGAAAGCCCTGGCCAGGGTGGAGCGTGGTCTGGTGGTGGTGATCGACTACACCTCCACCACGCCATCGCTTGCCACCCGACCGTGGGAGGAGTGGCTGCGCACCTACCGGGCCCACCACCGCGGCGAGCACCCTCTGTCCAGGTCGGGGGCCCAGGACGTGACCTGCGAGGTCGCCGTCGACCAGCTGGCCTCGGTGCGGCGCCCGTCCACCGATCGCTCCCAAGCCGAGTTCCTGCGGGCCCACGGCCTGGAGGAGCTGGTGGAGGCGGCTCGCGCCAAGTGGTGGGAGAGGGCCAGCTCGGGAGACCTCGACGCGCTGCGCGCCCGCAGCGTTGTCGTCGAGGCAGAGGCGCTGACCGACCCCGCAGGCCTGGGTGCCTTCCGGGTCCTCGAATGGGAGACGCCGCCAGCGGCCCCTTAGCGCTCGCCGGGGGCGACAACGCCGGCGTCGTAGGCCCGGACAATGGCGGCGGCGCGATCGCGCGCGCCCAGCTTCATGAAGATGGCGGACACGTGCCCTTTCACCGTCCGCTCGCTCAGATAGAGCGTGGCGGCGATCTCGGCGTTGCTGGCCCCCCGGGCGACAAGTCGCAGGACCTGGAGCTCGCGCTCGGTGAGCTGCTCGACCGAAGGCGGATCGCGCCGCGAGGTGGACGGTGCGTGCCGTAGCGACTGGAGCACCCGGCCGGCGACACGGGGGTCGAGCCAGGAGCCGCCTCGAGCGGTGACGCGGACGGCGGCGACCAGGTCACCTGCCGGGGCGTCCTTGAGCACGAACCCGGCGGCGCCGGCTTCGATGGCGCCCCACAGCACGTCGTCGTCGTCGAAGGTCGTGAGGGCCAACACGCGACAGGTTCGCCCGCCGTCGCCTTGCCCGCCCACAATCTGGCGCGTGGCGCCGATGCCGTCGAGGACCGGCATGCGAACGTCCATCAACACCACGTCGGGTCGGAGGGTTGCCGCCTCCTCCACCCCGGCCCGGCCGTCGGATGCCTCCCCCACGATCTCCAGGTCTTCGTCGGCCGACAGGATCAGTCGGAGACCGGCCCGGACCAGCTCCTGGTCGTCAACGACGAGCAATCGGATCATCTCCGGGACGAGCCGTCCGCTCGCCGCAACGGGATCGATCCTTCGACACGCCACCCGTCGCCGTCGCGGCCTGCCGACACCGTCCCCCCCAGTGCGGTGATGCGCTCGCGCATGCCCACCAGCCCGGTACCGGCCGAGCGCGGAGGCTTCCCGTGCCGGTCGGTGTGACCGTTGCGCACGGCCACCCGCAGGTGCTCACCGTCGTTCACGATGCGCACGACCACCGCGGCCCCGGGGGCATGGTGCTCGACGTTGCTGATCGCCTCCTGCACGAGGCGGAACGCGGCCAGTCCGGCATAGGCGTCGACCGCGTCGAGGTCGCCCTCCACCTCGACCTCGACGGGTAGGCCAGCGTCGGCCGCGGTGCGCGCCAGCGCCGCGATGTCGGCGGCGCCCGGGGGCGGGGTCGCGGCCGCAC
>JALZJC010000175.1 GCA_030859945.1 Actinomycetota bacterium
GACGGTCAGGCTGGCCTGCGGCACACGCCGCCGTCCGCTGAGAGCTGCTGCCTTCCGGCCCTGACTCGGTTCACGGGACGCCGTTGCGCAGGACCCGACCGTCTCACGAAGCGACGGGCCCGAAGCTCGGAGAGATTACCCTCTCGCTTCCCGGGAGGGATGCGAGAGCGGCCGAATCGGCACGCCTGGAGAGCGTGTGTGGCGCAAGTCACCGTGGGTTCAAATCCCACTCCCTCCGCTGACACCACCACCCGTGACCGACGAGGGAGCCATGGAGCCCGTGACCGACGAGGGAGCCATGGAGATGGCCCTCGAGGAGGCCGCCCTGGCGCCCGCCCACAGGGACGTGCCGGTGGGAGCGGTCGCCGTGACGGCGGGCGAGGTCGTGGCCCGTCGTCACAACGAGCGCGAGCTGCGTGGCGACCCCACCGCTCACGCCGAGCTGCTCGCTCTCCGGGATGCGGCTCGCGCCCTCGGGAGCTGGCGCCTCGACGCCGTGACCCTGGTCGTGACGCTCGAGCCCTGTCCCATGTGCGCCGGCGCCCTGGTGGCCGGGAGGGTGGCCCGTGTGGTGTTCGCGGCGCCCGACCCCAAGGCCGGCGCCTGCGGCTCGCTGTACAACCTGTGCGTGGACCCCCGCCTCAACCACGAGGTGGCCGTCATCCCCGGTGTGCTGGCCGACCGGGGCGCCCTGCTAATTCGCCAGTTCTTCGCCGGCCGGCGGAGCCCCGAGGGAGGCTCGGTAACCTAAGGGGTCGCTGCGACCCGGGAGGGGTGCGAGAGCGGCCGAATCGGACGGTCTCGAAAACCGTTGTGGGGGCGACCTCACCGTGGGTTCAAATCCCACCCCCTCCGCTCTCCGACCAGGATCCTCAGGAGAATACCCTGGTCAGGAGCATGTTTCTCTGATGGCGAAGCGTGCCGGCTCGTGTCCTCCCGTGACCGCTGGTGTCCCTGATTGTGGGGTGCGGATGGGAGGGAACCCCAGACGCCTCGTCTGACGTTGCGCCCGACCGAACAACGGCCAGCGCGGAGACGCAGCGTCTCGGGCCGGTGCCCACCTGTCCCAGTATGAAGGTGAGGATGCCGAGATGAGCCAGGGAGTTGCGTCCAGGGGCGTGGTGTACGAGGGATCCGCTGAGGGCCTGAGAAACCAGCCCACCAGAGGGCCATAGAGGTCCTCGGAGGAGCTGGCCGGTATGGGTACACCGGCCGATCCACCTCCGCCTGCGCAAGTCGTAGCCGAAGCCGCCGCCGAACCTCTTGAAGCGACCAGGGAAGGGAGCGTTGGCGAAGAGGGGGGTCGTTCTGTGAAGTCCCTCGACGCGCCCGCTGACTGGCGTAGGACACAGCGCCCGCTGGGTAGGCGACAGCAAGGCCGACCCCGCCACCGACACTGAAGCGACCACCCTGGAAAGAAGCCTGCATACACCCGAAGACGGGACAGACGCCGCCGGACACATTCGTGTGGTGCCACGCCCGCCTTGCCACCCTGCCACTTCCCCTCGAGACGCTCCGGCAGCTTCCGTTCCGGTTCTTGCCGGTCCAGCATCGGAGCCTGTCCAAGTCAAAGCTGTTGACCAGGTCACCCTCAGCGTAGTCGTAGTCATTGGCGGACCCTCCCTCCACGGGATAGGGCGGTCCGACGCCAGATGGTCGCAAATCGAGGGGTTCCCCGGGCGTGACCTGGGGCGACGCAGGTCCTCGGGCCTGACGCGGGTTCTCCGGCAGGGCGCGAGGCGCGAACACGAGTTTGCGGCTACACGGGGCTGAGCGCGGCGGCAGGTGGTGGGTTGCCGCTGTGCTGTCAACGCCGGCGCTGCCACCCCGCCAGGCAAATCAGTTCGGCCCTGAGTAGGGCTCAAAGCAGGCTTCGAAGTCCAAGCCTTCCTCCGCAAGGCGGTCGTTCAATGAACCCGCCTCCTCAGCGGTGACGCTGAACCAAACCGACTGGCCGCTGTCATCAGAGGCAAAGATCGGTTTTGCCTCCGTCGAGCCGTTTCGCCCTTGGACCTCTGCGTGGATCGAGTAGAAGGCAAATCGCTTGAAGAGCTCGAATTCCCCAGGCACGTGCACGGAGAGTTCAATGGCAAGGGGCGAGGGGGTTTTACGCGTGAGGCGATACCAAACGCTGGTATCTCGCTGGCGTCGATGGCGTTCTTCCGCCCGCTGGATGAGGTGACTCAAGACGTCATCGAACTGCCCGTGATAGGGAGGGTCGACTACCGCGTCCACCATCATCCTCGTTGACCGCGGGCGGAGGACGTCGAGAACGACTTCCCGACCGGGCGGCGACCCCGGACGGCGATTGTTTGGAGGCAGAGATGGCAGACCCCAGGACCGTCCTCGAACGAGGCATCGAGCTGTGGAACGCTCACGATCGGGAGGGATGGGTAGGTCTCTTCGACGAGGCCGCCGAGTTACAGGCACCGGGAGGGATCCAGGCCCACGGGCGGGCGGGTGCGGAGCTCTTCTACGACACTTGGAACGAGGCGTTCCCGAACAACACCATCGAAGCCGCGGTGGTATTCGGGACCGGTGAACACGGGGCCGATGAAGCCCGGTTCACCGGAACGCACAGCGGAACTCTTCGCACTCCCAACGGAGACATCCCCGCCACTGGCAGGAGCGTGGTATCCAACTTCGCCGTCGTCGCCCGGGTGCGGAATGATCAGCTCACGTCCTTCCACATCTACTTCGACGTGGCAGAGCTCCTTGGACAACTTGGGCTGATGCAATGACCTGAGCTCGCCGGGAGCCCCACCCGAGCTCGGCAGTTCACGGCTGGGTCGCGTGCCCGCGCATTGGCCGGGGGGTCCGTCGTGCTTCAAGGCCCGTTTGGCGGTCCCAGGCCGTCCGAATGGCAGGGGCCCCCGCGCCCCGTAACAATCCATGTGTGAGGACCTCCCCGGCTCGCGCGCAGACGACCATGTCGTCTGTCCAGTATCCGGGCACGAACGAGCGGATGGGGTCCGAGCATTGACACGTCCGAGACCCTGCTTCCTCGCCCGACCGACCGCCACGGTGAGTGATCCTTACCTCCGGTGTGGACTTGGCGAACGTTGCCGGTCAGAGCAATGGCTCGGCAACCCTCGGTCGGTCGTCAGCGCCTGAAGCGTCATAGCGCCCAGCTGAACTTCCAGACGGACGCGGTTGGGCATAGTGGCCGTGCGGAACCCCTGTGACGCCAGGAGGGAAAGTAGCCACCAAGCACCGGTCTGGGGGTCGAGCTCTCGCCGCACGCTGCCCTCGACCTGGCCGCGGGCGAGTAGGTCGGCGAGTGTCCGGGCAACGGTGCGGTGCGCTCGGCGGATCGCCTCCTTCACGAGAGGCTCGCTCGTGTGAGACATGGCGTCGGCGAAGAGGACGTGGTGGCTGTCTCCGCCGTGCACCCGGGACAGATGTTCGGGAGCCAGGAACTCGGAGAGCCAGGCGCCGACCGATTCGTTCGCCGCGGCGCGTTCCTGCATGGACTCGGTCATTCTTCCCATCGCCTCCTGAAGGACGGCCACGAACACGGCGGCCTTGGAGCCGTAGTTCTGGAAGATGACGGGCTCGCTGACCCCGACGCGCCGGGCCACCTCCGACATCGTGCCGCACTGGTAGCCGACCTCGGAGAACACCTCCGTCGCCGCAGCGACGATCGAGGCCCTGCGCTCGGCCGCGCTGAGCCGGCTCCGGCGGGGACGGTCCGGGGGATCCGTCACAGCGCCAGTCTATCCGGGCTTGCCCAGCAACTGAGTGTCGGCTAAGTTCTACTTAGTTACTACTAAGAAAGAAGGCGCATGGAAAGAGCCCGCTTTCGGCACGGCAACCCGGACCCCAGCACGCCTGGCGTACTCATCGGCCACGGTCGAATCCACGACATCTTCGGCGCCGTCGTCTTTGGCGGCCGTCGTCGCCGCATCTTCACCCGGCTGGCCGCCGAGAGCGGAGCCCGCCCCGGGGACCGGGTTCTCGACGTCGGCTGCGGCACTGGGTACCTCACCCGTGTGATGGCGGAAGCCGTCGCGCCCGATGGCAACGCCCGCGGCGTGGATCCTTCCGGCGAGGCGATCACGCGCGCCCGGCGCCTCACCCGCATCGCCAACTGCACGTTCTCCGACGGGATCGCCGAAGCCCTCGACGCCCCGGACGGCTCGTACGACATCGTGGTGAGCAGCCTGATGATCCATCACCTGCCGGAACCGTTGCGCCCCCAAGCGATCGGCGAGATGTTCCGCGTGCTGCGCCCCGGCGGCACCGTCCTCATCGCCGAGTTCCGGCCGCCGGACAGCCGTATCGGCCGCAACCTGATCAGTGTGCTGCACAACCCGACCATGGCGAACAACCGCGTCGACCTGCTCCAGCCGATGGTTCGGGAGCTGGGGTTCGGGCAGCTCCGCACTGGCGATCTCCGCCCCTGGACCCACTACGTGCGGGCCCTGAAGCCGACGGGTACCGCCTGAGCTGGGTTCGACCTCGAGCCCCCGCGGCCCCACTACTGACTCTCGGGGGGGGTGTCAGTGGCCCGCACCGTCATGTTGGACGAATCCCTCATCACCGTGACCTCGGTTATTGCGACAGGGTACGGATCTTCGACGTCTCGAAACCGTTGTGGGGACGACGCGCCGTGGGTTCAATTCCCACCACCTCCACCCCCTCCGCTTCCCCACCCGGTCACGTCCGACAGTGCCGCCTGCAGCCCGCGGACACCCTCCTGGCAGGTGTCAGCGGAGGGACCGAATTCTGAGACCGTTCACCGCGGAGAAGTCCCGGGCGTTTCCCGTGACGAGTCCGAGGCGGTGCTCGAGAGCGGTCGCGGCGATCAGGGCGTCAGGAAGCCAGATGCTGCTGGTGCGGCGGATCCGCCCAGCCCGCTCGGCGATGCTTCGATCCACGGAGATCTCCCGGAACGGTGCAAGCAACCGAGCTGCCACCTCGGTACCGGCCGTCCCTGCAAAGAGCTCCGCACGGGTGATCACGCTGTAGTGGAGCCGGTGTTTGCCCGGCTTGAGCTCTTTGGCACCGCGTAGGTGATCGATGAAGACGTCGGTGTCGACAAGGACGTCAGCCATGTTCCCACTCGTCACGGCTAGGAGCGCGGGCGGCCGGATCGGCACCAAAGGTCTCGGCGAGGGCAGAAGAGGAATCGCGCTCCATGTCGAGGTAGGCGTCCAAGGCCCGGCGGACTACCTCGGCCAGGGTGAGGCCGTCCGCCTGGCGGATCTCATCGATCCGCTGGCGCTGCTCAGCAGTCAGGTAGACCTGCGTCCGGGTAGCCGACATACAGCACTAATGTACATTGCTCTCGTTCCGGCGGGCCATACCGAACTGCCGGTCGCTCGGCGGCTACCGGGTGCCACATTCACCTCTACTACAGGGAAACTGATGGTGAGCTACCGCCTGAATGGCGGCCCCAGGGGCTGGTCGTGGCGGGCGGCGACCTGGATCTCGTCTTCCAGCGGCCACGGGTTGGGCCGGCACCCGTTCAGCTCGGTGCTCTGCTGGGCCATCACCGGGGCCAGTCGGCCGGTGCGGAGGCAATGGGGATCAGGGTGGCGCTGCCCCAGGAGGTGGCCGACCTCATGGTTCACGAGCATCTGCCGATAGCCGGCCAGGTCGCCCGTCCACTTGGGCGTGGCCGATCGCCACCGTTCGGCGTTGAGCGCCACCACAGGGCCGTTCTGGCAGGAGTACTCGCCGTAGGTGTCGTAGGGGAGACAGAGACGATCGACCTCGTCGCCCTCGCCCAACACGATCAAGAAGGGCGCGTCGAGGCGACGCACGAACCGGAACCCGGCTCGTGACCATCCCCGGGGATCCGAAAGCGTGGCTTCGACCACGTCGTTGAAGCTCCTGGTAGCCCTGTCGATGGTCCGAACCTCGATCCGATAGGCGACCTCGATGACTGCTGAGGCCGGCGTGGGTGAGGCAGGGCGTGGCTGGGGCGTCACGCTGGTAGGCGGCGTGGTGGTGTTCGGGCGCTCCGTCGTGGCGGTCTCGGGTCGGCGCGTGTCACCACACGCGGCGATCGCCGCCGATACCAAGACCACGATCGCCCACCGAAACACAGTCACGATCCCCACGATGCCCCACCCACAACGGCCGGTCAGGCCGTTGTCGGCGTCCATCGCGAGCCGCTGGAGCCGGGTAGGACCTCCATGGCGATGCCCTCGTGGACAGACGTCGAGAAGGTGGGGATCGGATGTCGCGAGGGACTGTCCTCGCCAGCGAGCCACCTCCGCGGCAACGCAGTCCGCCAGGCTCACGGGGCAGCTCGTCCGGTGGTAGTACCGGGCTCGTAGCCGTCCAGCAGCGCCACCGATCGTCGAGTCGGCGGCAACGCCGTCCGCGAGGCCGAGCTGGGCCATGTCGAGTGTCGCCTCCTCCTCGTCGGCGCCGGCCATGCGAACGAGGTGGTCGAGAACCTCGGCGACGCCGAGTGCGGTCAGCGCTGTCTCGGGGACGCCGAGGAGCTCACGCACTTCGGTTTCCGAGGGCTCGCCCTGCAGGTAGGCGAGAACGGCGTAGGCATCCAGGATCGTCAACGAGATCGGTCGTGAGCGGCGTCCTCGGCCCGAGCCTGCTTGCGGGCGCGGTCGGTGCTGGGGCCGCGGCCTCGGTACTTGCCGTTGAGGTCGTCGACAGGTCGGTCGCCCAGTGGGCACATCACGACTCGGTCGCCGAGATCGACCACGACCACGCGGCGGGCATTCCAGCGGGCACGGGTGCCAGCCGGGATCGAGACCTGTCCGTTCCGGGAAACGGCGTCGGCCCTCCGCTTGGCCTCGTATCCAAGGATCGCCCCGATCCCGCCAGCGACTACGGCCGCCAACATTCCAGACAGATCGGGGTCCTCGCCCTCGCGGAGCCCGTCGTAGATGAGTCCGCCGATGGTGATCGCGGCCGCGAGAGCAACAAAGACCCAACTCAGTATGTGAATCGCCCTCGTGCGCCCATCCATGCCCTCCTCCTTCCCAGGAGGCGAACCGCGCAATCACGGTTCCCGGCGCCGGCGAGCTCGCATTGCGTGGAGTGGGAGGCGATGTCACGCTGGGTGCAATCTGCAGGTTCGTTCCGGATGGGCGACGGGAAGGGGAGCAGCCATGACCGAGGTCGGCAGCGTCGACCTCGGCAACGTCCACGGTTCAGCTGAAGACCAACGCGGGCCACCTCCAGGCTCAACCGTGCTGGTGGCCCCAAGCCGGCGCCGATCCCAGCTCACAGCGGCGATCGAGGCCCGGTTGGCTGCCACCACGACCGCAGACATGAGCGCCGGCCTC
>JALZJC010000029.1 GCA_030859945.1 Actinomycetota bacterium
GAGGTCGATGGTGAGGCCGCGGGCCTTCTCCTCACTGAAGCGATCCGGGTCCATCCCGGTGAGGGCCTGGACCAGGGTGGACTTGCCGTGGTCGACGTGACCAGCGGTGGCGACGACGTGCACGAGCCGGCTCCCGCCTTCCCTACCGGGTGATGCCGGCCACGGCCTTGGCCACCAGGGGGTCGGCGCCGGCGTCGACCGTGCGCAGGTCGATGACGGTCCGGCCCTCGTGGACCCTGGCGATCACGGGGGTGTCGGCGGAGCGCAGGGCTGCGGTGTGGTCGCCGGCGAGGGCCAGTCCCACCGAGGCCAGTGTGAGGCCCGGCACCGAGCCGCCCCCGGGGGTGGCCTCGCACTCCACCACGTCGGCTCCCGCGCCCACCTCCTGGGCCAGAGCCGAGGCCCGCTCACGCAAGGTGGCGACGGGAGTGGCGGCCATCCTCCAGAAGGCGATGGCGTCACCGTCGCGGCGCAGATAGGCGAGCGCCGTCTCCTGCAGAGCCGACAACACCAGGGAACCGGGCCGGAGGGCGCGGGCCAGGGGATGGCGGGCACAGCGCTCCACCAGCTCGGGCCGGCCCGCCACCACGCCGGCCTGCGGCCCCCCGAGCAGCTTGTCGCCCGAGAACGTCACCAGCGCCGCCCCCGCCTGAAGTGTCTGACGAACGGCGGGCTCGCCGGCCAACCAGGGAGGAGGCCCGGTGGCCAGCCAGGGCGTGGTGGCGTCGAGCAGGCCCGACCCCAGGTCGGCCACCACCGGGGGACCGAGGCCACCCAGGGCGTCCACTCCGACGGCCTCGGTGAAACCGACGATGCGGTAGTTGGACTGGTGGACCTTGAGAATGAGGGCCGGGTCGGTGTCGGCCACGGCCTGCTCGTAGTCCCGCCGGCGGGTGCGGTTGGTGGTGCCCACCTCCACGAGATAGGCGCCCGACTCGGCCAGGACCTCCGGGACTCGGAATCCTCCGCCGATCTCCACCAGCTCGCCCCGGCTCACCACCACGGCCCGTCCCCGGGCCAGCGCCGCCAGCACCAGCATCACCGCTGCCGCCCCGTTGTTCACCACCAAGGCGGCCTCCGCTCCTGCGGCCCGGGCCAGCAAGGAAGCGGCGTGGCGGCTGCGCGAACCCCTCTTGCCCGTCTCCAGGTCCAGCTCGAGGTTGGCGTAGCGGGCCTCCTGGTGGTGCTCCACGGGGGCCCGCCCGAGGTTGGTGTGGAGCAACACGCCGGTGGCGTTGATCACGGGCCGCAGCAGGGCTCGGGCCACGGCCTCGGCGCGCGCCCGGGCCGAGGAGGCGTCGCCGGAGGCGATGGCCTCCCGGGCCGCGTCCACCAGGAGGGGATGGGGCAGTCCCACGCCCACCAGCTCCCGAGCCAGGGCGTCGACGGACGGCGGTCGCATCAGGGGTCAGCCTACGACCAACGTGTTCCGCCCCCGGCGAGGCGGCCGGCTGGACCGTGACACGATGAGCCTTCGTGGAGCGCCCCTCCAAGATCCTGGCCATCCTCGTGTTGTGCTCGATCACGGTGCCCCTGGCCGTGGCCGCGACCCTGTTGGCCACCATGCTGTTCGCTCCGGTGCCCGCCGTCCTCCCCGAGCCCCGTTCGAGTGGGGTGTCACAGGCGAGCAACGTCTACCTGCTGGAGGCGGACGGCAATCGTCGTCAGATCGCCGTGCTCCGGGAGCTCGAGCAGAACCTCCCGGTTGCCAAGTCCGACATCCCGAGGATCCTCCAGGGTGCGGTCATCGCCGCCGAGGACAGGAGCTTCTACTCACACGGGGGCGTGGACCCCCGCGGGACCCTGCGGGCCCTCGTCGCCGACGTGCGCGGCCGGTCCGTGGTCCAAGGCGGCTCCACCATCACCCAGCAGTACGTGAGAGCCGCCTACGTGAGCCGGGAGCGCACCCTGGCACGCAAGGTCCGAGAAGCCATCCTGGCCCAGCAGCTCGACCGCCAGGTCGACAAGGACGAGATTCTCTATCGATACCTGTCCGGCATCTACTTGGGTGAGGGCGCCTACGGGGTGGGTGCGGCCTCGGAGACCTACTTCCGCAAGCCCGTGAGCCAACTCACGGTGTCGGAAGCCGCCATGCTGACCGGCCTCATCCCCTCACCCAGCCGTTACGAGCCCCGCGGCAACCCGCAACTGGCCGAGTCCAAACGCCGGCTCGTCCTCCAGAAGATGCTGGAGCAGGGCGTCATCGACCAGCGCCAGTTCGACGAGGCCGTCCCCCAGGGTGTGTGGCTGGCTGCCCAGGGGCCTCCGCCCGGCCCGGCCACGCTGGTGCACCCGCCCCGCGAACAGGTGGTCGAGTACCCGTACTTCGTCGACTACGCCCGCCGTTACCTGATCGCCAAGTACGGGCCGGCCAAGGTCTTCCGCGGTGGCCTCGACATCACCGTGACCCTCGACCCGGCCCGCCAGGCCCAGGCCGAGGCCACGGTGGCGACGCAGCTCAAGGGCACGGCCTCGCCCCTCGAGATGTCGCTGGTGGCGGTGGAGCCGCCCACCGGGTACGTCAAGGCCCTGGTGGGAGGACGTGACTTCACGGCTTCCCAGGTGAACCTGGCCCTCGGGGGCTGCCCCGAGCGGCCCGTGGAGCCCAGGATCAAGGTGGACGTGGAGGCCGACTGCTGGGACGGGCCCAGCGTGGAAGGTGGTGGGACGGGTCGCCAGCCCGGGTCGGCCTTCAAGCCCTTCGTGCTCACCGCCGCCCTCTCGGAGGGCATCCTGCCCACCAAGGTGTACCGGGCCCCCGCCACCTTCCAGATCCCCGGGTGCCGTCCCGGGCCAGGTGCCGCCGGCAGGTGCACGATCGCCAACGCCGAGGAGAGCGGGGGCGGCAGCGCCAACGTGCGGCAGGCAACGGTCGGGTCCATCAACACCGTCTACGCACAGCTCGTGCGGGACGTGGGGTGCAAGGACGCCGGCGAGATGGCCAAGAAGCTGGGGATCACCGCCGCCTGGTACAGCCCCCAGTTCCATACCTGTAGCGGCACCTACGCCCTCGGTGTCATCGACGTCTCCCCCCTGGACATGGCCTCGGCCTATGGCGTGCTGGCCGCGGGGGGCAGGCGGGCGGACCCAACTCCAGTGCTCCTCGTCACAGAGGCCGGGCTCAACGGCGAGAGGCGGATGCTCGAGGACAACGCCGTGCCCGAGGCCAAGCAGGTGGTGCCCAAGGTCGTGGCCGACACCGTGACCGGCATCCTCCGGGGCGTCATCACCGAGGGCACAGGGACCGCTGCCGACATCGGGCGTCCGGCCGCGGGCAAGACCGGGACCGGGCAGAACTACACGAACGCCTGGTTCGTCGGCTACACGCCCACGCTGTCCACGGCGGTGTGGATGGGCTACTCGGACGGCCAGTCCACCCCTCTCACGAACGTCGGAGGGGTGAGCCGCGTCTTCGGCGGAACCATCCCGGCCCGGGCCTGGCACGACTTCATGGCCGCAGCCCTGAAGGACGTACCCGTCACCGACTTCTCCCAAGCACCCCCCATAAGGTCCCTGGCCGAGGCCTTGAGGCCGCCAGCGCAGGATGGCACGGGGACCGGGACTGGCACCAGGTTGGCTCCGGGCGGCCGCCGGGGACTGCTGGGCACCGGCTTGGGAGGCCCTTACGAGGTCGGTCGTGCCCCGCCGACGGTAACCGTTCGACCACCTGTCACCACCACGCTCCTTCCGCCGGCGCCCTTGCCTGCACCCTCGACCACCACCACCACGGCACCGGCCCCGGCCGACTAGTCCGGCGCTACCTTCGAATCGGCGCGCCGCGATCCCCGGGCCCAGGCGCTCCACCCGAACACCGCAGGATCCTCTCGCATGCGGCTCGGACGAACGGGGCGAAGAAGACCTGGTCGCTCGAGAAGCCGAGCGGGGCGTAGGACCGGGACGAGACGGCCAGAACGCCACCCTCGGAATTGACCAGCGGGCCGCCCTGGAAGGCCTGGCCCACCGCGGCGTCATGCTGGAGCCCCTCCGCCGACACGTCAGCCACGAAGCCCTGGGTGGCGCTGCCCCCTGCGCCTCCGAGGGCGGAGACAGCGAACACACGCTCGCCCGGGCGCACCTGCTCGGGGCCGAAGGCCAGTGCCGGCACGCCGCCCCTGGCCAGCACGATCAGTGCCAGGTCCTTGCTCTCGTCCCACGTCCAGAGGGTGGACTTGATCTCTGCGCCGCCCTGACGTACGCGCACCGGCGGCCCCGGTTGGCGGGTGGCGGCCTTGACCGTGGTGTAGGAGGTCACCAGGAGGGTCTGCTTGTCGTCCGAGGCCACGGCGAAGGCGGAGCCGACCGAGGGCTGGCCGGCCTCGTCGACGCTGGTGACGAAGAAGGAGGACGGCTGGACCTTCTTGATCAGGTTCTCGAGGACCTGTCCCTCGGCGCGCGTCTTGCGCAGCGGCTCGAGCTCCTCTTGGATCTCGGCCCTGGCGTTGTTGGTCTCGGCGTCGATGGTGGCCAAGGCGGTGTCGAACCGCTCGTCGAATCCCTCGATGAAGCTGGCCACGCGCTTCTCGGTCGTGTCCTTCTTGAACTCGTAATAGGAGTAGAGGACGGCACCGCTGAAGGCCGCACCCACGGCGAAGGCGAGGATGAGCGCGCTGATGCCCAGAACACTCCGGGGGAGGAGCCGCTCCCGAAGGCGGGCCGGCTCGGACAGCACGGGCAGCGGCTCGAGCGCGGTTTGCGGCCCATCGGAAAGTGGCTCGTCGGAAAATTGCTCGTCCGGCAGGGTCTCGCCGGCCGGTGCCTCTTCGGGCAGGGGGTCCTCGATCGCTGGCTCGGGCGGGGTTTGCGCCCGCGTGGGCAGTGGCTCCTCCGGAAGTGGCTCCTCGGGAATGGGCTCCTCCGGAATGGGCTCATCGGGAAGGGGCTGCTCAGGAAGGGGCTGCTCAGGAAGGGGCTGCTCAGGAAGGCGTTCAGGAAGGGGCTCTTCGATCACAGGCTCGGGCGTAGCTTGCGGCTGGTCGGCCAAGGGCTGGCCGGCCTCGCGCTCGCCGGCCGCGGGCCCGTCGGCGACGGGCTGGCGGAACGGGTCTTCGGGCGGGGGCTCTTCGTCGGGTTCCGGAGGTCGAGGCTCGGGCAGCCGCGGAGGCGACGACCAGGGTTGCCCGACGCCGGCCCCGCTCGGGCCGCCGGCCCGAGGAAACTCGCCCGTAGCCATCGTCGGCGAGACTAGCGAGGCAACGCGGGCACGACGCCGCCAGCCAAGCCAGCCCGAGGAAAGCGCGGCGCTGCTCACTAGGCTTCGTGACGTGTTCGCCCTGCTGGCGCTTCTGTTCCTCGTGGTTCCCTTTGTGGAGCTGTTCATCATCATCCAGGTCGGGCAGGCCATCGGTGCGCCGTGGACCATCGGCATCCTCATTCTCATCAGCGCGGTGGGCGCCTGGCTCGTGAAGCGGGAGGGCGTGGGCGTGCTCCGCCGGGCCCGGGCCCGCATGCGCAGCGGCGAGGTCCCCGGGGCCGAGCTGACCGACGGGGTGTTCATCATCTTCGCCGGTGCGTTGCTCCTGACTCCCGGCTTCGTCACCGACGTGGTCGGGGTCCTCCTTCTCCTCCCACCGGTGCGGTCGGGACTTCGCCGGGCGGCCACCCGGAGCTATCGGCGGAGGCACCGTGCACACCCCCCGCAGCGGTGGTGAGCGATCCAGGGGCCCCCGAGCCAGCGACTCATCCCGCCGCCACCACCGGCCTGGTCACGCTTCCCGAGGCCGCTTCCTACCTGGGGCTCCCGGAGGAAGCGGTGCGAGCCCTGATGGATGGTCACTTCCTCCAGCCGTTCGCCCAAGGAGCGGAGGGGCCGCTGCTTGCCACCAGGGAGCTGCGGGCCTTCATGCTGTGGAACGTGGAGGACGCCGACCGCGATGTCATCGACCTCGCCGCTGTCGGCCAGGGCGCTGGAGCCGGCCAGCCCGAAGCCTTGCTGGCGGCTCTCCACGAGCGCTCGGACGAGATGGCCCGGCAGGTGTTCGAGCTCTTCGCCGAGGTGTTCCCCGAGGCGCAGGGATGGCCGGGGGTAGTCCGGGCACGCTTCGTGGACCAGGCAAGAGGCCGTTTCCAGGCGATCCTCGCCCTGTCGGGCCAGGGCGTCGACGTGGACGAGGCACTGGGAGGCGAGCTGCAGAGCGTCGGCTCCGCCACGGCCTGGGAGGGGGCGACGCTGCCGCAGCTGTTGGTGGTGCTTCGCATCTCACGAGACCTGGTGGTGCAGATGGCCGTGCAGGTCGCAGAGGAACTGGCCGGCCACTGGGGCCTCGCTCTCTCCCTCTTGCTCACCAGGGTGCTCCCGGCCATGGACCGCCTCACCGACTCCCTCGCCAAGGGTTACTGGTCGGCCGTCGTGAACAGGCATAAGGAGGTCAGGGCCCGTTACGAGCACGTCGTGGAACACGCCTCCGACGGTGTCTACGAGGTCGACCTCGAAGGGCGGATCCAGTACGCCAATCTTCAGCTCGCTCTCGTCCTCGGGCGTCGGCGCCTGGACGAGCTGGAGGGGTCACTGCTCACCGAGGTCATGTCGCCGCTCGAGGGCGAGGCATCCCTCGGCGTTCTGCTTCACCCTTCTGGTGACGTCAAGCACGTCGAGTTGACCATCGCCCGTCCGGATGGCGTTCGTCGGGTGCTCGAGGTCCGCACCGTGTCCCGCCTGGTGGAAGGAGAGCTGGTGGGGTTCCAGGGTGTGGTGCGCGACGTCACTGCCGCCCACGACCTCGGAGAAGAGAAGGACCGGCTCCTGACCTCCATCCTCGACGACTTGCGACTCGTCGTCGCCCGCCTCGCTGACATCGGTGCCGGGCTCGAGGCCGAGGGTGGTCGATTGGACCCCGACCGCCTCCGGCATGTCGGTACCTCCGTGGTCGGCACTGTCGAGCGGCTCTCGGACCTGACCGAGCGGGTGGCTCGGGCCAGCCGGATGGCGGCCGAACTACCCGTGCTCATCCCCCGTTCGGTCGAGCTGGCCCCCGTGGTACATGCGGCGCTGGCCGGGGCTCGAGCCGAAGCCCGCGACGTCGACGTGCACGTCCCGGCCGGCCTGACGGTGATGGCCGACTCCGAGGGCCTCCAGCGCGTGGTACGGGAACTGGTCGACCATGCCGCCCAGGAGGTGAGCGGGCAGCGGGAGAAGGGGTCGGTGACGGTGGAGGTGGAAGGGGCGCAGGCTGGTGAGCTCCAGCTGGCGGTGTCCCACCCGGGTTCGGGGGACGCCGGCGGGGGC
>JALZJC010000032.1 GCA_030859945.1 Actinomycetota bacterium
GCTCCAGCGTGTATTGCAGGCGCTGGCGCCGGCCGTCCGCCCTGGTCCCGACCACCTCGGCGCTGACCACCACCGGCCCTTCGGCCTCAGGGTCGGTGATGCGAGCCACGCCCGTGAGCTCGACGGCGGCGAACGCGGGGGGAGCCACGGGCCGCAGCTCGGTGCCCGGCGCCGTGTAGCGAGCCAGCTCGCCGCGCCCCACCAGCAGGGCGTCGAGGGAGCGCTGGACGCTCGTGCTCATGGGATCGTTGGGCATGGGCGGGGCGAAGAGGCCCGCGGTCAGCCTGGGTGCCTCACCGGTGGCCGGCCCCGCCACCTCGGCCGGCAGAGCCGTGGCCACGTAGCCGCCCGGGACCTCCTTGGCCGGCACCTGGAAGAAGTGGGTCCCGTCCGGATGCCACCCGCCCGGGCTCACCGTCACCACGTCGACGGCCACCAGCACCGACCAGTAGCCCGAACCTGGTGGCTCCTCGCTGGCGGCAAGGGCCGTCCGCTGCGCCGCGTACCTCCCTCCCTCTCGGGGATCGCTCACCGCCGGGGCGGCGGGGAAGAAGCGGCGCAGCTCGTCGTTGGTGGCGGTGGTGGTGGCGAGCCAGGTAGCCACGTACATCTCGGCCCAACCCTGGGGTCCGACCGAGGGCCGGGGGCCGTCGGTCGCCGCCTTGGCCGACATGGGGGCGTTGGGGACCAGCACGCCGATTCCGCCCAGCGCGGCCAGGCCCAACAGGACCCAGAGCACACACGTGCCGAGCCGGGCCCTTGTCTTGGGCGACGGCGCCCACGCCTGATCCAGCCACCTCGGCCGGTCCATGCTCCTCAGCCCTCTCCCCCGCTGGTCTCGATGGCAGCGTCTCGGGCATGGCCGACCAGGCGCTCATAGGCCCGCACCGCCGGCATGGCGTTCTCGAGGAAGCGGGCCAGGTCGATGAGCACCTCCCGGTCGAAGAGGCGCCCAGAGCCGATCATCCGGTCCACGAGCAGGGACAGGCGGGCCCAGGACCGCTCGACCACATCCCGCAGCTCGGCCTCGCTGAGGTCCTCGTCCAGCGCCGCATCCTCGGCAGCGGCCATGAGAGGCGGCGGATGGAGCTCCACCACCGCCCCGGCCGGGCCGGGCCCGTCGCCGGGGTCTCGGGTCGGCCCATCTGGGCCGTGGTTCGCCTTCACGGTCATGAACTGGACGCGGGCCGGGCGCGAACGCGACAGCGAGCCCCGTTTTTTTTCTTCTGTCTTGCTATGCGGCTGCCAAAGCCGCCTTGAGGCGGGCCTCGGCCCGCAGCCGCCGGCGCCGCAGCACCTCGGGACGCTCGCCGTTGCCCTTACACAGCTGGGCCACTGGGATCTGCTCGAGGCGGGTCTTGGCGATCAGGTCCGCCTCATCGCGGCTCACGTGGCCCTCCTCGCTGGCCCAGGCCAGGATCTCGGCCAGCTCGTCGGCGGCGCTGGGCTGCGGCGCCTCTCGGGCCAGCGCCTCCGACGCCCTCGCCTCGTCCAGACCGACCTCGCGCCCGCTGCGCTCCGCCCTCCTCAGAAGGCGCTTCCTGGCGGCCCCGAGCACGACGGTGGTCACCCAGCGGGGGCGCTCCCCCGCCGGGAATGCACGGATCCGCTCGTAGACGTCACCCACGACGGTGGCGGCGCACTCGTCGACGCTCTCCGACACCCAGGCGTAGCGAGCGACCAGGGCCTTGCACCCAGGCAGCAGCAGCTGCAGCAGGGTGCGGGCGGCGAGCTCGTCGATGGCGGATCGGGCAGCCAGGGCGGCGAGGACGCACCTCGTGTCAGCGGCGGCGTTAGAGCGGTCGTGCACGTAGGAGACCACGTACGCCAGCGAGTCAAACGGCGCCATGGCCTCATCCCCTCTCCCCCACCGCCGCAGTGCCTCGACACCTGCTGGCAAGCGTGCCAGCACTTCCCACTCCCGCTCCAACATGTCGATGACGGTGGCCGGATGGCCGGTTGTCCTGCTCGAAGCCACAACTGGCCTCCTCCCATGCGTGTCGCTTGGGAAGAGGGTCCAGGGCGCCCCTATCAGCCGGTCTGCCAGCCCGTCTGGCAATTGGGGGGCCGGATGAGAAATTTCGCACTTGCTGGCCTGCCTGTCTGTCAGGGACAGCGCCACCTCTATGACCGATAAGAACCGATGGTGATCGCCACCCGCCCACCAGCGCTACGACGAGTTCCTGCCACGCAAGCGGAGAGGGCAGCAGGATGAGTGGGTACAGCCCTGGGAGGACCCTCGCTTTCGCCAGCTGGTCCAGCAGGCGGAGGCCCACAGCGGGCATGGCACGACGCCCACACCCCGGCCCCTCCTACGGGGAACCTACGCTCGTGGTTCGTACGGCAGCGGCGTCCCAGCGGGCTCGACAAGCGTGCGCATGCTCCTCCCACGTCGAGCCGTCGGCCATAAACCGGCAAGCACGATCGACACGTCCCATCCCGGATCGGCCTGCACCCTCGATCGGGTTCCACAAAGCGCAAACGACGGCAGGCTCCCATCGCCGCCCGTGCGTGCCTTGCCCGCCTGGTTGCTCCAGGGCGCCGCCATGGGGAGGCGATCGAGGCTGCCCCAAATGGCGCGGTCGGGCTCTCGGGGCTGGCGCTGCTGGCCCGTCATTGCAGGCCGCGTCACGGCGTCTCCGTGGCTGCATCCATCGGCGCTGCCCCGAGCAGACGCTCGACCTGTACTCGCAGCGTCGGGGAGTGCTCAAGGTGATCCTGCACGCGCCGGACGCCGTGCATCACCGTGGTGTGATCCCGGCCGCCAAAGTGCCGCCCGATGGCGGGGTAGCTGAGGCTGGTCGCCTGCCGCAACACATACATGGCCACCTGCCGGGCCTCCACCACGTGCCGGGCCCGGCTGGTGGCCCGCAGCTCGTCGCCTCGCAGTCCGAACGCCGCCGCCGACCGGTCGACCAGCGCCGCCGCGCCCTCCTCGGGCGCCTCCGGCACCGATCCCGCCTCGGCCTCGTGCGCCGCCTCTTCACCTGCCATCGAGTCCCTCGCTCCGTCGTCCATCGCCCTCAGACCCACGCCTGACGCCGGCATCGACGCGATGGGCGCAGCACACCCACCCGGGCCGACTGTCGACCTCAGCCTTGGCAGGACCGAGGCACCCTCGGCTCGCACCGCCCATGCCAGGAGCGCCGACGAATACGCCATGGTCATCAGGTCGGGCTCCAAGTGCGCGCCCACTGCCTCCCGCTCGGTGGCGGTGGCGCCACCCGACACGCCGTGGCGCTCACCAGGGTCCTCGGCGCCGATCGTCCACCAGAAGCACACATCGCGCACAGCACAGTGCCGACAGACCCGCTTGGCCTCTTCTTGGCGACGCCTATCGAACATGAGGCCCGTCTTGCCCGCACATGCTGCCACCTGCCTCCATTTGAGGTCGGAGTCCTTTCGGTCCTCGCCGTCTAAAGCAGTCATGACAACACCCTCCCTGCACCCTGCTCCGCCCTCGGGTGCAGCTGGCGCCAATGGCTCTGCAGGTAGCCCTCGAGCACGGCTTCTCTACCGAACACGAACTCCGGCGACAGACCAGGGCCCTCCTGGAGGGCCGCCCGCAGCGACGCCTGCAGCTCGGCCAGCTCCTCCGCCCGGCTCGGATCGGCCCTGAGGGCCGCGACCTCGGCCGCGGCCTCCTCGTCCCCGCTCGGTTCCCTCACCACTGGCAAGGGCTTGGGGGCGTGGGGCTGGGGGACCTCGGTCGGGAAGTAGGCCGGGTCGCCTCGCTGAGCCGCAGCGGCCAGGAGACCATACGGCGAGCGCACCTTGGCCGGCGTGGCTTGCAGCTGGGCTGCTACGACGGCCACGGCGTGGCGCACCCGGGCCAGCCCATAAGGGGCCAGGGCGTGCCGCACACCGGGGAGCCAGCGGGGCTCGCTGGCGCGACCTGCCGAACGCGCCGCCACCCGGATGGGCTCGAGCATCTCAACCAGGTCGGCGTCTTCCCAATCCCGCGCTCCTACCGCATCCCTGGGCTCGTCGACGAGCGCCGCTGCGGGCTCGCCTGCCTCGACAGCGCACTCCGCGAAGTCCGCGAAGTTCGCGACAGGCCCGCTTGGTGACGAGACAGGCAGACAGGTCTTTTCATTTTCAATAGCTGAACCCTCTGTCTGTCTGTCCTGTGATTCCGCGATGTCGTCGCGGACGTCGCGAGGCCCGCGAGGTCCGCGACGAATAAGCTGCGCCGCTTCGGACGGGTCGAGCTGCTCGGCCATAAGAAGCAGTTGGCGGGCGACGTCGACGAGCTCACCAGCCAAGGGATGGGACGGCATAGTGGCGGCATCCACGTCGGAACGGCGCCGCTCCGGCCCCGGTGAGGACGCCACGCGGTGGCATCGCCTCCGCTGACCAGCATTGCTGGGCGCAGCGGTGGATGCCGGATCGTGCGTGAGGGGGAGGTCGGACGCGCCAAGGCGGGAGGGATCGAGGACGAGCCCCCCGCGCCGGCGGAGCACGGCCGGGCCGAGGGAGCGCAGGTAGTAGGCCACGCTGCCGTTGTTTCGGGCCCGGCCCGAAACCCGGCTGAGCTCAGCCTGCGTCAGGGGCACGAGGACGGTGCCATCAGGCTGGGCCTGTCCGTGGGCGGCGATGACCTGCTGGGCCCAGGCAAGGGCCTGGGAGGAGCGCCGCCTCACGGCTGTGCGCGCCTAGGCCCCGCCGGCGCCAGCCGGGGAAGGGGAGCGCCGGGCTTCAGCCAGTCCTCGCTATGGACGAGCAGATAGGCAAGAGCAGCATCGGCGTCGGCGTCGAGGCGACGCTGCAGCTCACGGACCTGGTCCTCGGAGGGATTGCCGAGGGCGGCCGGACAGGGCTGTCGCCGGCGCCTGGGCTCGCCGGTCGTGACCGCACAGGGCGTGCTTGGCGGGCGATCCGCGGGGTGTTTCATGAGGCCTCCTCCTTACGGTCCTGGGCTTAAGCACGGGGCTTGGGAGGCGAGCGCACCTCCCGAGCCAGCCCCCATCGTCCGGGTCTGAGGAGCCGGCGGTCACCCCTTTGAGGCCGATCGCGGCGGTAGCGGGAGGGAAGTCCGTCGGTCGCGGCGGGTACGACCGGCGCCGACGCGTCGGGCACGGGTGGTCGCCTTGCACATCCGAGACGCTGCTCGCGACGGTGACGGGCCAACCTGGCTCCGCCCTTTGCCTCCGCGACGGCAACGGATTGAACTCCCCCGGCCGCGAGGAGTGGAGAGCGGCCGTGGAAGGTCACTTGCCCCTAGCGAGGGCTTGGATCGGAGTGAAGCGGAGCCGTTTGCGGTGCCCTGCCCCCACGACGAGCCGCATATGGACGCGCCAGTCGAGCGTGGTGGCCGTGCGGCAGCTTTGGGAGGGTCTAGGCCCGGAGAGGCGGTGCTCTCAGCGGCGCCGGCCGGTCCCGTGAGGTGGGAGCGGAGTGGGGCTGGCCCGGCCCCATCAGGTGCACCGCGGTGTCGAGCACGCTACGGGCGCGCTGGGGTATGTGGGCGAGTCCGGCCCCGAGTGTGGTGACGGCGGCACAAAAGTCCTCCAGAACGCGGTCGATGTACTGGGCCAAGTGGCGACGCTTGGCCACGCGCTCGACGTCGACGCCGGCGTCAGACTCCAAGAGCTGGCGGAGGGAGACGCCTGCGCCCTGGGCGGAAAGGGGGCGAAGGACGGCTACAAGGCGGACCCGGGCCCGGGTGCCCCTAGTCGGCAGGTTACCTTCCGGATTGGCGTGGTCGTCCTGGGTTAGACGGAAGGCGTGAGCGGGGACGGGGACGCGAGCGGCAGTCAGTTCGGCGGCGAAGGCGGGATCGAGGCGCACGGTGGCGGACGAGCGGTTGTGGCGCTCGAGGTGCACGAGCGGGCGCCCGCCGCGGGTGGTGGCCCGACCGCCGCGTGTCGACTTGGCCCCGCGCCGCTTCCTCGGCGCTTGGGGCTCGGCCGTCTCGGGCCCCAGGCCCAGCTCCCACGATCCCCGCTCGAGGAGGGCCAGCCAGCCCCGCAGGGCGGGGTTGTGGCGTTCGGGGTGCGAGCGGCGGCCGTAGAGGAGCTCGCCCACCCGCTGCCAGCGCCACTGGCCGTCGGCGCCGTCCAGCTCGACGAGGCGCGTGAGGATGGCGGCGAGCTCGTCGAAGGAGCGGTCTTCGCCCGGGGCCCGTCGCAGCGCCTCGAGGGCCAGTTCGTCGGGCTCGGTGTGCTCGGTGTGCTCCGGCGTGCGAATGGCTACCTTGCCGACCGTCCCGTCGGGGCCTTCCCAGCGGTAATTGGCCCAGCCGGAGCGGACCTCGATGGGCTCATGGGCCGGCCCACGCCGGCACAGCCCGAGGAGCAGGCGCACGACCCGGCCGGCGGGGAGACGCAGGCTCACGGGCACGGCCCAAGGGCTTGGGCGACGAGCTGAGCTCCCGGCGTTGACGAGGAGGAGAGAGGCTCACGGGACAGGCGCGATCGCCAGGAGCGGCGATCGCCTTCACTACCCATGAGGAACCTCCTTTTGGTTGAAGGGCGTGATTGATCAAGACCAGGAGCCTCTGGGTACAGTGAGTCAGCTCTTGGAACTCGTCTCTGGCCGGGTTCCTGATCTTTTGAAGACGCTCTGGCTGGTCCCCGGGCGGATGACGTTGCACCTCCTCAGCCAGCGCCCGTTGGGGTTGGCAGACTCCTTTGTTCAGCTCGAGGATCTCCGTTGGCCGCTCACCGGCCGACCGCCCCGTGTCGTCTCGCAGGTGGTCCTCGGCGATGTCCCACAGGTTGTCGCCCGGGCGCATGAGGTAGGTCGTGGGGGCGGCCTCGGCCGGCGCCGAGGCTGACGGCTCCTCCGCCAGCGTCGACGAGGATCTGCAGCGGCTGGTCGAAGCGCACCGTCACCATGACCCGCTCGCCGGCCACCAAAAAGTGGTCTTCCCAAGCCCGACGGCCGCAGTCCGGCCTCATCGGACGTGGGTTCAGATTGCCCAGCGAGGGGCCAGCCTTGACGGCCGCCTCCACCTCTTGGGCGGGTGAAGGGATTAGGCGGCGTCATTGGTCGCCTCCGTTGAGGAAGGAGCGGTAGTGACACTGGCGTGGGCGGCCTTCGGGCCACCTTCGTTGCGTCCAGCGAGGAGCGCGGCGACTCTGGCCAGCGTGGCCGGGTCCGTGACTCGCTCCGGTAGTCCCTGGGTAGCGGTAGTGCGGCGAACTAGCTCGGCGGCGGCGCTCATGGCACGGCCTCACGATCGGGATGGCGGAACAACTCGCCCTCGGGCACATGCAAGAAGGTGGCCAGGAAGGCCCGGAATCGCGGCGATGGCTCGATTACGCCGTTGAGCACTCGACCTACGTAGTGCTGGGAGTAGCCATAGGCCGCGGCTACTCGGGTATTGATTATCCAGGGAAGGGCGAGCACCGCCTTGGCCGGCTGGGAGGTGGTTCGCATGAGCGCGCTCCTTCAGCTGCATCTGGAAGCCGGGTTACCCGGGGTGTAGGCGGGGACGGGAGCGGCGATCTGCACCGCGTGCTTGAGACGGTGGTGCAGGCGGGACCGGGGACGGTCGAATTCCGCTGTCGCGACTGCGCGGGACGCGCCCAACTAGGCGCTCCGGTCTGTACCGGCGAGCCGAGACGTCGCCGAGGCGGCACACAAAGCAGGCGAGCCCTGGCCGACCCTCTGGCTTGAACCGTCGTAGTCACTTATCCGCACCGTCGCGCGACTCAGATATGGCAAGTGGCCTCGGCCTTCGCGTGCCTCCGACGCCCTGCCCCCGGAAGGAAGCCGAAGAACCCGGAAGGAAGCGAGACGGAACTCACTTACTCTGTGGGGAACAAGCATGTAGGGCTCCTCTCAAGGCTGCGCGTCGCCCCTTTCGGTATGTACTGGACGCGCCAGACGGCCAAGCGCGACACCCGCAGTCGTTTTTTCTCCCCCAGGGCCGCCTACAACGTCGACGACCGCACCCCGCCGTGTGAGTCGACTCGACGCCGTTCGCCACCGTCCCTCCCTTAGCTGTGGGCTGGATTAGTGAGAGGCGTCCTCAGGCCCTCCACACCACGTCAACGCGCTCAGGGTCGAAGCGGTTACGCCCCCGCACCGCCGGCCCCACCACCACCAGATCCACCACAGCAGCCACGACGGCCCGGCGCCTATCCAGGTTCAGGCCCTCCCAGGCCGAACGTAGGGCACCAGGGCGGCCCACAAAGTCATCTACGGCGGTCATGTGGCGGTGCCGGCTCAGTGCCTTCTTACCGGCCTCAAGGCGACCCTCGACGGCCTTCCTGGCAGCCACCCACTCCCCCCGGCTGATGTCGCCAGCCGCCCACATCTCGGCCAGCTCCACGAGCCGGGCCTCGTCAGTAGCGATGACCCTAGAAAGCGCCGCCTCCTCCTGCTCGTCGCCAGCACGGGCAGCCAGCGCCGACGCTAGCTCCGGGCCGTCCAGGCGCAAGATCACGGCATCGGCCACGAGGTCCTCGAGCGGGTCGGCGAGAACCCGAATCTTCCCGCAGCCGCCGAAGCCCGGCCCGCTAGAGCACACATACGTGCGCCGCTTGTCGTCGCGCGGGCGGGCCACTAGGGAAGAGCCACAGAGTCCACACAGGGCCAGACCGCCAGACAGCAGGTAGCCACGGCGGGCGCGGCCATTGGTCCTTCGGGCCGGATCGGTCAGGAGGGCTCGGAGCTGGCGGTGCTGGGCCTCATGGATGATCGCTGGCCACACGGCCTTGGCCACCACCTCGCCGTGATGCTCCCGGAGCCCGGCGATGCGCGCGGAGATCAGCATGGATTTGAGGACGTGGGGGTGCCAGCGCTTGCCAGTGACGGTGCTGATGTCACGGTGGTTCCAGTCGGCACAGACGCTCCGCACCGTCTCACCGGCCAGCACACGGCGGGCGGCCTCACGGACAAGGCCAGCCTCGGCCTCATTGATGGTCAGCCGGTCGGCGTTGAAACCGAAAGGCCGGGTACCGCCCCCTCGGCCCTCGCCGGCCGCGGCTAGCTCCTCGTGCTTGCGGCGGATGCGGTCGGCCTTGTGCTCCGACTCGTGCTTAGCCACGGCGCCGACGATACGGGCGGACATGCGCCCGGTGGGCGTGGACAGGTCGTACTCGCCGGCCCTCACGGTCCCCACCTTGGCCCCGGTGGCCTCCACCAGCTCTATGAAGGACTCGAGCTCGGTGGGCGAGCGGTGAAGGCGGTCAGGGTGCCATGCCACCACGGCGTTCAGCTCCCCCGCCGCCAGGTCGGCCAGGAGACGCTGATAAGCGGGCCGAGACTTCCCCGTGTAGGCGCTGGTGTCGTTGTCGACGTAGACGTCGACCACCTCCCACCCTCGAACGGCGCAGTAGTTCCGCCCGTCGTCTGCTTGGCGCCTGACGCCTAGGCCCTCGCCGGCCCGGTCATCGCTAATGCGGCAGTACACCGCCGCTGCGGTGGTCTTGCTCTTCGTCGTGGTGGCCACGTTAGGGATACTAGTGCATACCGTTCTGGGCCAGGCTGATCTCGCCCGGGCGCATCCACGCCGTTCCCCCGCCGACCAGGGACACCGCCGAGGCGCCATGGTGCGGAGCCCGCAGCGGCGGCACCTCGATCAAGCCTCCCGCAGGCAGCTCGACGCCGGCCGCGGAATGGACTCGGGTGGTCTCCAGTGCCTGGCACCGGTCCAGGGTCGGGAGCAACCCGCTCAGGCGGCGGGCCAGCAGCGTCTTGCCCGACCCCGGCGGCCCCGTGAGCAGCAGGTGGTGGCCGCCCGCGGCCGCCACCTCGAGGGCCCAGCGGCCCAGGGGCTGGCCCCGCACGTCGGCCAGGTCGGGGCCCGGGGCCCGAGCGGTGGCGGTGGCCCTCGGTGGCGTCTCCCACGCCCCGTCGCCGGTCAGGGCGTCCACCAGGCTCCGCAGGGTGGAGGCCACCCGCACGCTGTGCCGGCCCACCAGCGCCGCTTCGGCGGCGCATGCCGGCGCGACCACCACCTGAGGAGCGTCGATGGCGTCGACCAGAGGGACCATCCCCGGCACCGGCCGGATGGAGCCGTCGAGGCCCAGCTCGCCCACGAAGGCCCGCTCGGCCACCAGTTCGGCGCCCAGCTCCCCGGCCGCCACCATGAGGGCGACGGCGATGGGGAGGTCGAGCCCGGCTCCGCCCTTGCGCACGCCGGAGGGGGCCAGGTTCACCGTGACCCGCCGCAGGGGCCAGGGAAGCCCGCTCGACAGCAGCGCGGCTCGCACGCGGTCCCGGGACTCCCGGCAGGCGGCGTCGGGAAGGCCCACGACGGTGAACCCGGGGAGGCCGTTCGAGACATGGACCTCCACGGCGACGGGACGACCGTCGACACCGAGAAGGGTGGCCGAAGGGACGGTGGCGATCACTGGCATGCTCCGCACGGTTGGTGGAGTGAGAGAGGGCCGGTGACCGCCCGGCGCCAGCCACTCGAGACGCCGGCGTCGAACCTACCCGCGGGCTGTGACAAGACCGCGAGAACCGCGACAACCGGGGCTTGTGCCCGCAGCCCGCAGGAGCGGTGATACTTCGCGCATGGGCGGCGATGACGACGAGGGGATGGAGGTGCGGCGCCTCCAGCCGTACCAGGCCCGCAAGCCCTACCTGTGCCCCGGCTGCAACAACGAGATCGCTGTCGGCGTGGGCCACGTGGTCGTGGTTCCGGTGCACGAACCCGACCTGCGCCGCCACTGGCACCATGCCTGCTGGGAGCACCGCCGGCGCCGGCGGGAGACCGGCCGGAGACGCCCCCGGCCGTGAGGGGTCACGGCTCGAAGGGGCGCCTCAGAAGGCTCCTTCCACCACCTCGATGGTGCCCTCCAACACCGAGGCCACGTCGAAGCGGATCTCCCGGGGACGGACAGGGGCCTCGTCCTCGAGCCAGCGGGCCGCCAGCCGGCGCAGGCGCATCTGCTTGGTACGGGTCACGGCCTCCACGGGCGCCCCGAAGGCGTCGGTGGTGCGGGTCTTGACCTCGCAGAACACGAACTTGCGGCCGTCACGGACCACGAGGTCGAGCTCCCCCTCCCGGCAGCGCCAGTTGCGTATGAGCACCTCGTAGCCGCGGGCCTGGTACCAGGCGGCCACGGCCTCCTCCCCCCGGGCCCCGAGGACCCGACGCCGTTGCGTCATGGCTAGAGCTCCTTCTCCGGCATCTCCTCGACGTTCACGTCATGGAAGGACACCACCCTCACCGAGGAGACGAAACGGGTGGGGCGGTACATGTCCCAGACCCAGGCATCACGAAGCTCGACGGCGAAGTGGGTCTCTCCCGGCCCCATGCGGGGCTCGACCTTCGCGTGGTTGGCCAGGTACAGGCGATGGTCCGTCTCCACCACGTAGCGGAACATGGGAAGAACGGCCCGGTACTCCTGGTAGAGCCCCAGCTCGATCTCGGCCTCGTAGCGTTCGAGGTCGTCCTCGGCGCTCATCTCCGCCCGCGGGCCGTCCCCACGGCCTCATGCTAGGGCGACCGCTGCTGTGGCAACTACAGGAACGACGCACGGCCCGGCGGCCACACCGTGATGATGGCCCGCCCTACCACGGACGTGCGGCTGACGGGCCCGAAGACGCGGCTGTCGGACGAGTTGGCTCGGTTGTCGCCCAGGACGAACACGCCATCCGGCGGAACCGTGGTGGGGGCCAGGTTGGACGTGATGGTGTCCGGCGACAGGTAAGGCTCGATCAGGCGCCTGCCGTTGACGTACACCTGGCCGTCGCGAGACTCCACCGTCTCCCCGGGAAGGGCGACCACCCGCTTGATGAACTCCTGGGTGGAGGGTTGGATCACACCCACGCCCTGCCCGAAGGACCGGACGAGGCGGCCCACGCCGCCGCCGTCGTCGTCCTGGTCCTCGGGGCACTGGTCGGGGGGGCAGTCGAAGACCGCGATGTCCCCCCGCCGGGGATCGTGCAGCCGGTAAGAGAGCTTCGACACGAGGACGCGATCCGAGACGCGGAGCTGCGGTGTCATCGACACCGAAGGGATGAAAAAGGCCTGCGCCACCAACACCTTCAGGAAGAAGGCGATCGAGAGGGCCCCCACGAGGACGATGAGGCACTCCCGAACCAGGCGGAGCAAGAGGAGGGGGCCTCCCCGGCCCGGCCTCCCCGAGTCGGTCAACGCGCCGCCCGCTTCTCCTTGATCCTGGCCGATTTACCGGACCGCTCCCGCAGGTAGTAGAGCTTCGCCCGTCGCACATCACCCACCCTGGTCACCTCGAGCTTGTCGATCACCGGGGAGTGCACGGGAAAGGTCCGCTCGACGCCCACACCGAAGCTCACCTTGCGTACCTTGAAGGTCTCGCGGGCGCCGGATCCGCTGCGGGCGATGACGTCACCCTGGAAAACCTGGACTCGCGACCGGGTGCCCTCCACCACTCGCACGTGAACCTTCACGTTGTCCCCTGGCTTGAAGAGGGGCAGGTCGTCGCGCAGGCTGCTGCGGTCGACAAGATCAGTGGGGTTCATGGCGAGGGATCCTCGATGCAGGCCGGGGGGTTGCCGGCCGGGGGGCCGCCAGGGGACGACACAGAGTAGCCGTGCTCCCGGAGCACCCGCAGGTCGTCGGGCGAGAGGCCCCCTCGGGCGTCCAGGAGGTCGGGCCGGCGAGCCATCGTTCGGGCCAGGGCCTGGGCTCTCCGCCACCGGGCTATACGCCCGTGGTCGCCGGATCGCAACGGTTCGGGCACCGTCCACCCCCGGAACTCCGCCGGCCTCGTGTACTGGGGGTACTCGAGCAGGCCGTCGTCGAAGGACTCCTCGCCCGTGGACGCCTCGTTGCCCACCACGCCGGGCACCAGCCGGGCCACCGCCTCCACCACCACCAGAGCCGCCGCCTCCCCGCCGGCGAGCACGTAGTCCCCGATGGACAGCTCGCCGTCGGCCAAGTGGTCAGCGACGCGCTGGTCCACGCCCTCGTAGCGGGCGCAAAGCAGGGAGAAGCCACCGGTCGTGGTGGCCAGCTCCCGAGCCCAGGACTGATCGAAGCGCCGGCCCCCTGGACCGAGCACCAGAAGGGGCCTCGGCGGGAGCTCCCGTTCCACCACCGCGAACACCGGCTCGGGCCGCAGCACCATGCCCGGTCCGCCACCGAAGGGCGTGTCGTCGACGCTGCGGCGGGGATCGTCGGTTCCCGACCGCAGGTCGTGGACCCGAAGATCGAGCACGCCCTGCCGCCACGCCCTTCCCACCAGGCTCTGGGCCAGGTAGCCGCCCACCATGTCCGGGAAGATGGTGAGGAGGTCGATGCGCAACGCGGAGGCCCGGCCCGGGGCGGGCCTCAGGACAGCAGCCCTGCCGGGGGGTCGATCACCACCCGGCCCGGCTCGTGTGACACCACGAAGCGCAGCGGCACCAGGCCCCCGTCGTCGAGCACGAGCAGGTCGCTGGCGGGATTGGCCTCGACCCCCCGCACCCGACCGTAGGGCTGGTCGTCGCCGCCAACCACCTCGGCGCCCACCAGCTCGTGCACCCAGAGGGCGTCCGGGTCCTCGAGCGGAGGGGCCGACAGGACCGTGCCCCGTAGCGACTCCGCCCCGTCCCTGTCGGCCACACCGGAGAAGGCCACGATCCAACGGTGCCCGTGCGGCGTGGACCGCACGACCTCGAGCGGACCGGCCGGAGTCGAGAGGCTGGACCCTGGCGCCATGCGCTCGGTCCGGTCCGTTACCAGCTCCACGATGACTTCGCCTCGCAGCCCGTGGGGCTTCACCACTCGACCGACCTCGAGCAGCGCCACCGCCTGGCTCACACCCGCGCTAGTCGACGATGTCGACGGTGGTCTCCACGCCCTCACGGGCGCCAGCCGCACGCACGACGGTGCGGATGGCCTGGGCCACCCGGCCCCGCCGGCCGATGATCTTGCCCATGTCGTCGGGGGCCACGTGCAGACGGAGGTCGACGCGGTTGGCGGCCCTCTCGTCGAGCTCGATCTGCACGGCGCCGGGCTCGTCGACGATCTGGCGGGCCACGTACTCGAGCACGCTTCTCGCCGTCCCCCCCGCAGCACGGTTGCCTGCGTCGTCGGCCAAGCCGTCGTCCACGCCGTCGGCGCCGACGACGTCGCCTGGGGCGTCGAAGCTCTCGCTCACGTCGAGGAACCAGCCGCGGCCTGCGAGCCCCGCTGCAGGAAAAGGTCCCAGGTGCCGTTGATGCGAAGGAGCTTCTCCACCGTCTCCGTCGGCTGGGCTCCCTTGCTCAACCAGGCGAGCGCCTTGTCGTCATCGATGCGGATGCTCGATGGTTCGGCCCGCGGGTCGTAGGTACCCACGATCTCAATGAAGCGCCCGTTGCGGGGCGAGCGGCTGTCGGCCGCCACCACCCGGTATGTCGGCTGCTTCTTCTTCCCCATCCTCACCAGGCGGAGCTTCACGGCCACGTCTTCTTCTCCTCGATCTATCGCGGGCGGGTGCCCTAGTTCATGTTGGGCGGGGTGAACCGCCCGCCCTTCTTGCCCTTCTTGCCCTTCTTGTTCTTCCGGGCCAGGGCCGGACCCAGGCCCGCCTGGCCCATCATGTGCTGGACCTCCTTGAACTGCTTGAGCAGCGTGTTGACCTCGGCCGTGGTGGCGCCGCTGCCGCTGGCGATGCGCGATCGCCGGGAGCCGTTGATGATGGCAGGGTCGACCCGCTCGGCAGGTGTCATCGAGCGGATCAGGGCCTCCACCCGGCCCAGTTCCCGGTCGTCGATGTCGGCCTGCTTCAGCTCCTTGGGTATGCCCGGGAGCATGCCCACCAGGTTCTGGAGGGGCCCCATCTTCTTGATCTGCTGCATCTGCTCGAGGAAGTCCTCGAGGGTGAAGCGTCCCTCCCGCAGCGCGGTCGCCGCCCGCTCCGCTTCCCCCTGGTCATAGGTCTCCTCCGCCTTCTCGATGAGGGTGAGCACGTCGCCCATCCCGAGGATGCGGCTGGCCATGCGGTCGGGATGGAAGACATCGAAGTCGGCCAGCTTCTCCCCCGTGGAGGCGAAGGCGATGGGCCGCCCCACCACCTCCTTCACCGACAGGGCGGCGCCGCCCCGGGCGTCACCGTCGAGCTTGGTGAGGACCACCCCGTCGAGCTCGAGGGTGGCGTGAAAGGCCTCGGCCGTGGCCACGGCGTCCTGGCCGATCATGGCGTCGACGACGAGGAAGGTGTACTTGGGGGTGACCTTCTCGGAGATGCGACGGACCTCGTCCATGAGCTCGGCGTCGATCGAGAGGCGCCCGGCGGTGTCGACGATGAGCACGTCACGACCGAGCCGCTGAGCCTCGGCCAGGCTCCTGGCCGCCACCTCCACGGGGTCGCCGCCTCCGGGGCCCAACGAGGGTGGAGCCTCGCTGAACACAGGCACGCCGGCCTGGGACCCCAGCACCTTCAGCTGTTCCACGGCGGCCGGCCGTTGGAGGTCGGCGCCAACCAGGAGCGGGCTCCGGCCCTGCTGCTTGAACCAGCGGGCCAGCTTGGCTGCCGTCGTCGTCTTGCCCGAACCCTGGAGGCCCGCCAGCAGCACCACCGTGGGGGGCCTCGGGGCGTAGGTGATCTTGAGGGCCTCGCCGCCCAGGATCCCGGTGAGCTCGTCGTTGACGATCTTGATGACCTGCTGGGCCGGGCTCAGGCTCTTGGACAGCTCGGCGCCGACGCAGCGCTCCTTGATGCGGGCGACCATGCCCTTCACCACCAGGAAGTTGACGTCGGCCTCGAGCAGGGCCACCCGGATCTCGCGCAGGACCTCGTCGACCTCGGCCTCACCGAGGCGGCCCCGGCCCCGCATCCGGGAGAAGATGCCCTCGAAGCGATCGCTCAGAGTCTCGAACATGTGGGGAGCAAGGCTAGTGGAGCCCGTGGATGGACCCATCCTGACGGGCTGTCCGGTCACTCGATCCTGACGGGGCTCTCGATCAGCTGGCAGCCGGCTCGTCCCCGGTCGGGGCGAACCAGGGGGCATGGGCAGGTGCATCGGGACAGAGCTGCCAGTCGCGGCCGACTCGGTCCACCCCGACGGGATACACGGTCAGGGCCCCGCCGGCGTCGATGTGCAGGCGGAGGAAGCTCTTCAGGTCCGTGTGGTGGAGCGGCGCGTAGGCCTCGTTCCCGTGGAAGCCGAGGCAGTTGGTCGCCCACAGGTAGCCGGACAGGCCCAAGGGTGCCGCCGATCCCGCCGAGCAGGAACAGCAGACCGAGGAAGACGATCAACGACGGTGCCCCTCGCAGGCCGAGGGCCGAGGACAGCCGGGAGGCAGCGATCATCGATCCGGCCAGGCCGGCCAGTTGCAGAGACGAGTGCACCAGGCCGAGCACCAGCCGGGTCAGGCCCCTGGCGTCGTGGGCGAAGCGCACCATGGCCGCCAGCAGCACCACCATGAGCACGATCAGGATGAAGGCGGTCGGGCTCTCCCACAGCGCCCGCCGCAGGCTGGCGATGCCGACCGATCTGTGCCCGTCATGCAGGTGCAACCCCAGGTTGAACGCCAGCAGCACCTGGACGACGCCGAAGAGGGCGGCGAGAGGCAGGTTGTACAGAGGGAGCAGCCATATCCTCTTCCTGAGCCGCCTCGAGGACGCCGGCGAAGGATAGGTGGCTGCTCGCCGGAACGTGCTCTGGCCCTCCTCTGCCGGGAGGTCCAGCTGAGGGGGGAGCTGATGGGTGGGATGGAGGAAGGCCCCACCGCCGCCGGCGGTGATGTGGTGGCGAGGGCCGTCTTCCTCCTGGTAGCGGGAGTAGTGGTGCCGCCCGCTCTTCAGGTACAGCACCACCTGGGCGCCGGTGGGACGGACGAGCCGGCGCTCGAGGTAGTCGAGGTTCCGGTCGGAGAAGACCTTTCCGCCCCCCTCCACCTCTTTGGACATGCACAGGATGATGCGGTCACCTCGCTCCACCTGGCTGGTGGCGACCTCGGAGAAGTACCTCCACTGGGTCTCGTCCATGTAGGGCCGAACTGGATGTCGATACCCCACAGCCACCAGCGGTGCGGCAGCTTATGGCGAAGTAGCTCCGGGTCTGCTGCGTCTTCCATCCCCCGATCGAGCGCTGGCGGCAGAAGACCTCCTCGAAGTTGATGAGCCCGTCGTACCAGTCGTGACTGCCGGGGATGGCGAAGAGCTCACGGGGCTCTCCGGCGGCGCAGGGCATCGCCGCCCGGTAGGGGCCGAGGAGCCGGTTCACGTACTCCGTCCGCTTGGGCACCGGGTACACCTGGTCACCGCCCATGACGAGGGGCCGCCCCCGCTCGGTCGCATGGTCATGACCGTTCCATCCCACCTCCAGGTCCTCGGAGGCGAGGAGCCTGGACACGGTGTAGGTCGAGTTCCAGCCGTCGCCGAGGTCGGCGACGTAGTCGAGCCACAGCTCCGGTGACTCCGACCGGTCGAGGATCTGACTGGCGGCCAGAGCCTTCCTCGGGCTCCTGCCCTCGCTCGACATCAGGAGAAGAGGGCCTCCACGAACTCCTGAGGGTCGAAGTCCACCAGGTCGTCGGCGGTCTCGCCCAGGCCGACGAGCTTCACCGGCAAGCCCATGTCGTCCTGGATGGCCAACACGATGCCCCCCTTGGCGGTGCCGTCGAGCTTGGTGAGGACCACCCCGGTCACGGCTACGGCCTCGGTGAACTGGCGGGCCTGGACGAGGCCGTTCTGGCCGGTGGTGGCGTCGAGGACCAGCAGCACCTCGGTGAGGCGGGCCGGCGGGCGCTCGGCCACGCGGCGGACCTTCTTCAGCTCCTCCATGAGGTTCACCTTGGTGTGCAGCCGCCCGGCCGTGTCGGCCAGCACCAGGTCCGCCCCTCGGGCCCCGGCCCGCTCCACGGCGTCGAACACCACCGAGCCGGGGTCGCCGCCCTCGCTTCCTCGCACCAGGTCGGCGCCGACACGCTTGGCCCACAGCTCGAGCTGCTCGGCCGCCGCGGCCCTGAAGGTGTCGCCCGCGGCCATCACCACCGTGCGCCCGGCCGCCGCCTCCCGGAGCCCCACCTTGCCGATGGTGGTGGTCTTGCCCACGCCGTTGACGCCCACGAACAACCACACGTTGGGCGCGCCGGGCTCGTAACGCAGGCTCCTGTCGGGCTGCGCCAGCCTCTTGGCCAGGTCCTCCTTGAGCGCGTCGACCAGCGCCGCCGGGGTCGAGATGGCCTCGGACTTGACCCGGCCTCGCAGGTCGTCGAGCAGCCTCGACGTGAGGCTGACACCCACGTCGGCCCGGATGAGGGCCTCCTCGAGCTCGTCCCAGGTCTCGTCATCGATGGTCGAGCGGGAGAGGATCGAGCCCATGTAGCCGGCCAGCAGGGCGCGGGCTTTGACCAGGCGGTCACGGAAGCGGGGCTTGACCGGGGCGGGGGGGGCGACCGGCTCCGGCTCGACCTCGGCCAGCTCCGGCTCGACGGGCTCGACCTCGACCGGCTCCGGCTCAGGCTCGACAAGCTCGGGCTCCACCGGCTCCGGAGCCGGTACCGGTTCTGCCACCTGCTCGGTCGGAGGCGGCTGCGGCGGGGCCTCCGGAGGCAGCGCGGGGGGAGCCTCGGGTGGGGCCTCGAGCTCGGGGGGACGTCGCCGCAGGGCGATGGTCACGGCGAGCGAGGTGGCAATGACCGCCAGGCCGACGATGATGAGGATCAGTGCCAGGTCCATGGCGAGGGGAGCCTACCGGGAGGCGACTCCAGCGCCGATGGCACCCGGCGGGCTGGCGCTGCCCTCGCCCACCCGCTCGCTGACCACCCTCGAGGAGCCGCCCGGCTGCATGGTCACGCCGTAGAGGCAGTCGGCGGCCTCCATGGTGCGCTTCTGGTGGCTCACCACCACCAGTTGCGCTTCGTCGCGGAACTCGTCGACCAGCTCCAGGAAGCGGTTGAGGTTGACGTCGTCCAGCGCCGCCTCCACCTCGTCCAGCAGGTAGAAGGGCGAGGGCCGGCTCCGGAACACGGCGAAGAGGAAGGCCAACGCCGTGAGGGAGCGCTCACCGCCGGACAGCAGGGAAAGCTTGCCGATCCGCTTACCCGAGGGGCGGGCCTCGACCTCGATCCCGGTGGCGAGGAGGTCGTCGGGGTCGGTGAGGCGCAGTTGAGCCGTACCCCCCGGGAACAGCGAGACGAACAGCTTGGAGAAGTTCTCCGACACGTCGGCGAAGGCGGCGGCGAAGACGTCGGTGATCTCGCTGTCGATGAGGCGAATCACCTTGCCCAGCTCCCGGCGGGCCGAGCGCACATCTTCGAGCTGGCCTTCGATGAAGGCACGGCGCTCATCGAGGGCCTGATGGTCCTCGAGGGCCAGGGCGTTGACCGGTCCCAGCGTGCGCAGCTCCTGGTCGAGCTGACCCAACCGATCCAGAGGACTGACGCCGGCAGGCAGCTCGGGGCAGGGGGCCCCGATGTCGTCCATCGGGTCGCAGCCCAGCTCGCGGCGGACGGCATCTACGGTGGCCTCCAGGCGCAGGCGCAGGCCGGACTCCTCGAGCTCGGCCTGACGTCCCCGATCCCGAACCTCTTCGAGCTCCCGCCTGCTGGCGGCTCGCTTGGCACGCAGCCCTTCGAGGTGCTCGAGGGCCGCACGGGCCGAGGTCTGCCGCCGGCGGCGCTGCTCGTGCAACGCCTCCAGGCGGAGGTCCACCACCGAGAGACGGGTCGCTACCACGGCCGCGAGCCTGGCCGTGGCGGTGGCCATTCTCTCCAGCTGTCCCCGGCGACGGGCCGCCGCCTCCTGCTGCTGGCCCAGGGCCAAAAGGCGCTCGCCCACCTCCGCCAGGCGGCGGGACAGCAGGGAACGGCGCTCCTCCAGCGCCGCCGCCCGCACCTCGAGGTCGGTGCGCAGCGTGGACACAGCGGCGACGCGGTCGTCCAGGCGGCCACGGGCCGACTGGCGGGCCCGGACCTGCTCGGCCCTGGCCGACTCGTCGGCCTCCAGGGCCGGGAGCATGCCCTCCAGCTGGGCGACCCTGGCCCTCTCGGTCCTGACCCGCTCGCTCTCCCGCTGCACATGGGCATCGACACCCTGGCGCTCGGTGGTCACCGCCCGGCGTTGCTCCTCCAGGTCCCGGAGAACCTCAGCCCAATGACGGAGGCGGTTCTCCATGGCCTCCCTTCGGGCGGCCAGGTGGCCCAGGGCGGCCACGGCGTCGGCCACCTCGCTTCGAGCCGGCTCCAGCCGCTCCCCGGCGGCGGCGACCACGGCCCCCGCCTCCTCGGCTCGGCACCGGGCCTCGTCGAGCCCGGCCCTGGTGGGCACCGGGGAGGGCCCGACCCGCCACCCCTCGGAGGAGAAGCGATCTCCGGCGGCGGTGACGGCCACCAGATCGGGGTGAGCCAGCACCAGCTCCAGCCCCTCCTCCCAACTGGCCACGACCACCACTCGGCACAGGAGCGTGTCGAGGAGGCCGTCCACGCCGTCCACGTCCGATCGTACGTGGCGGCGAAGCTCATGGTGGCGCCGGCGGGCCATGTCACTGGCTTCCGGCAACGCCGGGCCGCGGGTGCCAAGGGCCAGCAACGTGGCGCCCAGCTGCTCCTCCCGCGCGTGGGCCAGGGCGGCACGAGCAGCGCCGGCGCCGTCCAGCACGACCGCCGATGCCGCCCCCCCGACCGCGGCCTCGAATGCCTGATGCCAACCCTCCTCCACCGTCACCACGTCGACCAGGGCCCCGAGCGCGCCCTCGAGGCCGGCCAGGCGATGGGCGTGGGCGCCGTCGAGGTCCAGCACCGAAGCCACCGAAGCCAAGGCCTCGGCCCTGGCCGTCCACAGCCGCTGCTCCTCGCGGGCCGTGCCCAGCCGGGCCTCCACCTCGCCGAGCTCGGCCTCCAGACTCTCCCGGCGCTCGTCGCCGGACTCCCGGGCGGCGGCCAACCGTTCGATCTGTCGCTCGGTCTCGGCCACCTCGAGCCTGGCGCCGGCCACCTCGTCGGCCAGCTCCGCGTCCCGACGCTCGAGGGCCCTGCTGTGCTCTTCGGCCCTGTGCACCTCGGCGCCGGTGCGGGCCACGGCGTCGCGCAGTGCCAGCAGCTCGCCCCGCACCTCTCCGGCCCGCCCTCCCGGGTAGGGCAGCTCCTCCTGCCACTCTTGCTCGAAGGCGGCCCGCTCGGCGGCCACGGCCGCCTCCGCGGCCGCCAGGTCGTCGGCCCGCGGCGCCAGGGCGCCGACGCCTGAATCGACCGCTCTCAGGTCCTCCTCCAGCGCGGCGCGCTCCGACTCGAGGGAACGAACCCGGTCGTCGAGGTCGTCGGCCAGCTGGCCCTCGATGCTGCGCCGGCGCTCGTCGAGCAGCGCCGCCAGGCCCCGGGCCCGGCCCCGCAGCCGCTCGAAGGCAACCAGATCGTCGTCGGCGTCATGGCCCGGGACCGATGACGGCGACTCGGCGGCGGACACCTCGACGTCGAGGTCGGCCGTGGCCTCCTCCAGGCGAGACTGGCTGGCCGCCAGCTCGGCCCTGGCTCCAGCCACCGCGTCCAGGCCAGCTCGCAGGCTCGACAGCTCCTGGCCCAGCACGTGCCGGCGCAGGGCGTCGCGCTCCTCGGCCAGGGCTCGTTGGCGCCGGGCCGTGCCGGCCTGGCGCTCGAGGGACCGCAGCTGGCGACGCACTTCGCGGAGCAGGTCCTGGAGGCGCACCAGGTCCTCCTCCGTGCCCTCGAGGCGGCGCTCGGCCTTCTCGCGCCGGCGCCTGTACTTGTGGACCCCTGCGGCCTCCTCCAAGAGGGTGCGGCGGCCCTCGGGACGGCTGTCGAGGATGGCGTCGAGGTGGCCTTGGGACACGATGACGTGCTGCTGGCGGCCCACCCCGGCGTCGGACAGAAGCTCCTGGACGTCGAGCAGGCGGCACGGACCGCCGTTGATGGCGTACTCGCTCTCGCCGTTGCGGAAGAGGGTGCGGGTGACGGTCACCTCCGCGAGCTCGACCGGGAGGACACGGGACGAGTTGTCGATGGTGAGGGAGACCTCGGCCCGTCCCAGCGGGGGACGATTGGCCGAGCCGGCGAAGATGACGTCCTCCATCCTCGACGAGCGCAGGGCGCGCGGTCCCTGGGCGCCGAGCACCCAGGCCACGGCGTCGACCACGTTGGACTTGCCGCTGCCGTTGGGGCCCACCACCACGGTGAGGCCGGTCTGGAACTCGAGCGTGGTGGCTTCGGCGAAGGACTTGAACCCCTTGAGGGTGAGGCTCTTCAGGAACACGCACCACAAGGGTAGTTAGGGCGCTGTCGCCGGCCGCGGACCGTCGACCTCAGCGCCGTGTTACGGCTGCACTACACCTGGCAGCGCTCGCACATGAACGTGGAGCGACCCTTGGTGCGGATGCGCACGATCGGGCTTCGGCAGCGGGGGCAGGCCTCGCCTTCCCGACCGTAGACCTGGTGATGGCTCTGGAAGTCACCGATCTCCCCGAAGAGGTCGCGGTACTGCTCGTCGGCCAGCGACGAGCCGCGGTGCTTGATGGCGGCGTGCAGCGTCTCGGTGATGGAGCGGGTGAGGCGGCGGATCTCCTGGGAGGAGAGGGTCTCGGAGCTGCGGTCGTAGCGGAGGCCGGCACCCCAGAGGATCTCGTCGGCGTAGAGGTTGCCGATGCCGGCCAGGAAGCGCTGGTCCATCAGGAGGGTCTTGAGCTTGGTGTGGCGGGAACGGAGGAGCTCGCCGAAGCGGCCCCAGCTCATGACGTCCTCGATGGGGTCGAACCCCAGGTGAGCCAGGTCGGGGACCCGGCGCTCGATCTCGTCGCCGATGGTGACGAACAGCTCCCCGAAGGTCCTCGGGTCGACGTAGCGCAGCTGGCCGCCCTGGGTGAAGGTGAACACCACGTGGGTGTGGCGCTCGACGGGCTCCCGACCGGACCTGGCCCGCAGCAGCTGCCCGCTCATCCCCAGGTGGATGACGAGCACGTCGGCGCCGTCGAGGTGCAGGAGCAGGTACTTGCCCCGGCGATGGATGCCGGTGATCTTCCTGCCGTCGAGACGGGAGGTGAACTCCATCGCCGACCCGTGGCGACGAACCGATCGGACGCCGTTGACCTCGACTCGCTTGATCCGCTTCCCCAGTACCTCCTTCTCGAGATCGCGGCGGATGGTCTCCACCTCGGGCAGCTCAGGCACGGGACCCAGGCGTCTGCTCACCCCGGAGCAGGGCCAGCTCCTCCCACGCCGCACGCGCCGCGACCTGCTCGGCACGCTTCTTCGAGCGGCCCTCGCCCCGGCCGAGGGCCGAACCGCCCACGTGCACGGTGGCCAAGAACCGCTTGGCGTGGTCGGGACCCTCGGAGGTCACCTCGTAGCGCGGGAGCTGGTCGAAGGCACCGGCCGCCAGCTCCTGGAGCCTGGTCTTGTAGTCCTGCCCGCCGGGGCCTTCGGCGGCGTCGGCCAAGCGGTTGCCCAGCAGCCCGAGCACCAGCTTGGAGGCCGCATCCCAACCACTGTCGAGGTACACGGCGCCGATAACCGCCTCCATGGTGTCGGCCAGGATGGAGGCCTTCTGGCGTCCGCCCGACGCGTCCTCCCCCCTGCCGAGGAGCAGCCCGGCGCCGATGCCCAGCTCCGCTGCCACCTCGGCGAGGGTGCCGGCGTCCACCACCGACGCGCGTGTCTTCGCCAGCTGTCCCTCCGACAGCTCCGGGTAGGAGCGGTACAGGTGGTCGGTCACCGCCAGACCGAGCACGGCGTCGCCCAGGAACTCGAGGCGCTCGTTGGACTGCTCGGGCTCTCCGGCCGTGACCTCGGCGCACCACGACCGGTGGGCGAGGGCTCGCCCCAGGAGCGAGGGATCCCCCGGGACACCGCCCAGGCGCCCGGCCAGCACCGCGACCTCAGGACGCTCGTGATCCTGGCCCTCGGGGGCTCCCGGGTGCCTGGGCACGAGGCCGAGGCCTCAGGAATCCTGGAGCTTGGCGACCACGTAGTCGACGGCGTCGCGCACCGTCTTCAAGTCCTCCAGGTCCTCGTCGTCGATTCGGAACCCGCCCGCACGGCCGCCGAGCTCCTCCTCGAGCGCTTCCACCAGCTCGATGAGGGCCAGCGAGTCGGCCGACAGGTCCTCGGAGAAGGACGCACCCTCGGTGATCTGCGAAGTGTCGACCTCGAGGATGTCGGCCAACCGGTCGCGAATGAGCTCGAAGACCTCTCGCCGGTCCATCGTCTCCTGCTTCGGGTGGGTCTCAGACTGCGCGTCGGCCGGCACCAGATGCTCTCCTCCGGGGCAGATGTGGCCGGGATCTTAGTGTCTAGGCCTTGACCGCCTGGCGCAGCCGGTCGACCAGGCCGTGAGCCACCATGTCGCGGGCCACCGTCACGGCGTTCACCACCGCGGTCGTGGACGACGACCCGTGGCTGATGATGCAAACGCCATCCACACCGAGCAGGAGAGCGCCCCCGTAGGTGTCGGGGTCCAGCTCTGTGGCCAGCGGCGCCAGCAGGGGCAGGAGCACCTCCGAGGCCTTCAGGGCCTCCTCGGTGGAGGTCAACACCCCGAAGACGGCGTCGCGCATGACCGTGGCCGCGCCTTCCAGCGCCTTCAGCGCGATGTTGCCGGTGAACCCGTCGGTCACCACCACGTCCACCCGGTCGGTCATCAGGTCACGGCCCTCCACGTTGCCCAGGAAGCGCCCGCCCCACCTGGCGCAGTCGTCGGCGGCCAGGAGGGCGTGGGCCTCCTTCACCAACGGTGAGCCCTTGGTGGGTTCCTCCCCGATCGACAACAGCCCCACCCTTGATTCCTCGACGCGGTAGCGGCCGGTGAAGAAGGCGGCGCCCATCTGGGCGAACTGCACCAGCCACGCCGGCTGGCACTCGACGTTGGCGCCGGCGTCCAGCAACACCGTGGGCGTGGACCCGGGGACGGGTATGGGCGTGGCGATGGCTGGTCGGGTCACACCGGGGAGCCGACCCATCCGCAGCAGGGCGCTGCCCATGGCCGCGCCGGTGTTCCCGGCGCTCACCATGGCGCTGGCTCGGCCCTCACGCACGGCCTCGGCCGCTCGGACGACGGACGCGTCCTTCTTCCGGCGCACCCCAGTGGCGGGGTCCTCGTCCATGGCGATGACCTCTGTGGTGGCCAGCACCTCCAGCCCGCCCGGGTCGCCGATGGCGTGGGGGTCGCCGACCAGGAGCACCGGGACACCCAGCTCGGAGGCGGCCTGGCGTGCGCCGGCGACGATCTCGCCCGGGGCCTTGTCGCCGCCCATGGCGTCGACGGCTATGGGGAGCATGGACGGGGCCTCAGCCGACGTCGATGGCCTGACGACCGCCGTACCACCCGCAGTTCGGGCACACCACGTGAGGCAACTTGGCACTGCGGCACTGGGGACAGAGGCTGCGAGGAGGGACGCCCAGGGTCCAGTTGCTGGCTCGCCGGCTCCGGCTCCTGGACTTCGACTTCTTCTTCTTGGGAACGGCCATCTCTACCCCTCAGGTCTCACGCAGCACATCGAGCGCCGCCCATCGAGCGTCGCCGGTCT